>NZ_BAABGZ010000028.1:0-153755 GCF_039541835.1 Hymenobacter saemangeumensis
CCCTGGCTCAGCAGCTCGCTCTGCAGGCTGATTTGCGTCAAGAGCGAGCCCACGTCGTCGTGCAGGTCCGCCGCTATCTGACGGCGTAGCCGCTGCTCCCGCGCCCGCTGCCTCCGGCGGTACCCCCCGATACCGGCGCCCAGGCCGCCCAGCAAAAGCACCCCCAGGGCTCCGCCACCGGCCAGCTGCCGCTGCTCCCGCAGCCGGGCCAGCTCCTGCTGCTGCGCCTGCAGCCGGTTTTGCTGGGTGAGCAGGCGCACCTGCTGCTCCGCTTTTTCGGTTTCGTAAGCTACGCGCAGCTCATTGGTGTGCTGCTCGTTTTCGCGGGCCTTGCGGGCTTCTTCCACCTGCTGAATCTGCTGAGCCAGGCGCAGCGCTTCCTGGTAGTTGCCCTGGCGCTCGGCTACCCGCATCAGGATGGTGAGCGGGCGGCTGGTTTGGAGCAGCTGGCCGCCTTGCTTGGCCACCGAGGCCCGGGCCCAGCGCGCAGCCTCCGCCAGCTTGTTCTGTCTCAGAAATATCTGCGCCAGCGCCGCCATCTCAATACTGGTTTGGGAATCCTGCCCCAGCTGCTGGGTAAGCTGCACGGCGCGGAGCTGGTAGTAAATGGCCGAGTCGGCCCGGCCCAGGTCGCTGAGGGCCCCGGCCATGCTGCCGTAGCAGCTGGTGAGGTTGCCCTCCAGGTGCTGGCGCAGCAGCAGGCGGGCACAGGCCCGGTAGTACGGCAGCGCTTCGGCCGGGCGGTGCCGCGCCCAGGCAATGTTGCCAAGCGTCTGGTACACGGCGGGCTGGCTGGTTTCATCACCCAGGCGCTGCAGGGTGGCCAGCGCCTGCCGGGCGTAGCGGTCGGCTTCGGCCAGCTGCCCCTGCTGGTGCAGCACGGTGGCCAGGTTGCCCAGGGTGGTGGCCTCGGCATGGTCCAGGCCCAGGCGGTGCTGGATGCGGGCGGCCTGCAGCAGCACCACGGCCGCGGAGTCGGCCCGCCCATTGTACATGTGTACCACACACAAGGTATTGAGCACCTCGGCCTGCTGGGCGGCGTTGCGCAGCTGCCCGAAGCCGGCGTAGGCCCGGCGCAGGTAGCGCAGCGCTTTGGGCAGCTGGTTGGTATCGCCGTAAAGCCAGCCGAGGTGAAAGCTGTTTTCGGCCCGGGCGGCCAGGGGGCCCCCTCTCAGCAGGCTTTCGGCCCGCAGCAGCAGCGGGCGGGCGCGGTGCTGGTCGGCCTGCTGCAGGTAGAGAAACCCTTGGGCGTTGATGGCCTGGCCCAGCGCGATGGAGTCGCCCAGCTGCCGCGCCAGGCGTGCGGCGGCCTGCGCGTAGTGCATCACGCCGGCCGAGTCGAGCCCGACGTTGTAGGCGCTGGCAATGCGCAGCATCATCACCAGCTGCTGATGCTCGGTGCGGGCGGCCTGCAGCGGCTGGCGCAGGCTATCGGGGACGGGTACCGGGCGGGCTTGTGTTGGCCCGCTGCTTAGCCACAAGGCCAAAGCGGGAAACAGAAGCTGCCCAACCTTCGAAAGTGTATCCATGTGGCTTGTTGAAATTAAATGCGGCAACTAGCGGGTGCTGCAGCAGGCTGGGGAGTAGCCAAAGCACCGCCTCAACCGGCTGCAAGCCTAAGCGCCCCGTCAGACAGGCTGGCGGGGCGCTTACTTCGCAGAAAAGAGGTTAAGTTTGAAATGCCGTTTCTGCACAGATGCAAAAGCAGGTTTAGTTGGTACCAAAGCGGCGGGCCAGCAGCTCGCCTTTGCTGTTTACTTCGAGCTTGCGGTACACCGTGCGGATGTGGGAGCGCACGGTATCCATGGCAATGCCCAGGCGGTCGGCAATGAGCTTGTAGCTGAGGCCGTCCTCAATGCCCTGCACAATCTGCAGCTCGCGGGCCGAGAGTACTTCGGCCGGGGCCTGCACGGGGCGGAAGTGCTGCACCACGTGCCGGGCCACGCTCGGCGACATGGGCGAGCCGCCGGCAGATACCTGCAGCAGGTGCTCCTTGAGCAGGTTAAGAGGCGTGTTTTTTATGAGGTAGCCTACCGCCCCGGCACACAGGGCCTGAAACACCCGGGCGGCGTCGTTGTACACGCTGATGAGCAGCACCTCGGTATGCGGCAGGCGCTGCTTAATGAGCTTCACGCCTTCGATGCCGGACACCCCGCCGGGCAGGCCAATGTCGGAAAGCACAACTTCGGGCATTTCCGTCTTGTGCGACAGCTCCTCCAGGAATTCTTCTACCGAGGAAGCCACCAGCAACACCCGAAATTCGGGCTGAGCTGCCAGGTACGCCGAGTAGGCTTCCCGAATAGCGGGCTGGTCTTCAATTATCGCAAGGGTTAGCATAGAACAAAGATACCGGGCGGCCTGGCGCAGCGGCAATAGCACAATGATGTTATAGCTTCCGGGCTGGCAGCAACGCAAAAAGCCCCGCATCAGCAAGATGCGGGGCTTTTTGTAAAAGTGCTTTTTGGAAGCTGCTTAGGCGCTTACCTGCGCGTCCAGCTTCTGGGCCAGCACGTGCTTGGGCACGGCGCCTACCTGCTTGTCAACAATCTGTCCGTCTTTGAACACCAGCAGCGTGGGAATGCTGCGGATGCCGAACTTCATGGACGTCTGGGGGTTGGCGTCAACGTCGACCTTGCCAACTACCACTTTGCCTTCGTACTCGCCGGCCAGCTCTTCTACTACGGGGCCTACCATGCGGCAGGGGCCACACCATTCGGCCCAGAAATCCACCAGCACAGGCTTGCCGGAGTTGATGATTTCGTCGAAGTTGGCGTCGGTTATTTCAATTGCTTTGTGTCCCATGACAGTTTTGGGGTTGGTTTCTGGGGTTAAAAAGAGTACTACGTTGGCGGGGGCGCGAAGGTAGTAGTGACGGATGAAACAAGGCCAGCGCCGGAAAGTTTCAGGGCTTATCGGGCAGGCGGTAGCTGATGCCCAGCACGGCCAGGTTGTGAAAGCGCCGGTAGCGGGTTCCATCTACCTCATAGGCGGTTACGATGTGGCTCCAGCCACCTCGCAGGCTCAGGCGGTGAGGCAGGGCCAGGCTGGCATAGAACTCCGAGTTGAGCGAGCCGCGGTCGGCCGTGCCGCCCAGCAGCAGGTTGTTCCACACAGGCCGGGGCGGGCGCTGAAAAGGCATGTCGGGCAGGAGCATGCCCGAGCGGTCGGGGCCGAAGGTGGCGCCCAGCATGTCGAGGTTGAAGCCCAGGCTTACCGGCCCGGCCACGCGGGCCCGCACATGAAAGGCCACGTTGAACGCCAGCAGCCGGGGCTCCTCCACCGTGAGCAAAGCCGCTTTGCCGGGCCCGTTTTGGTTGTCGAACTCGTTGCGCCCACTCCAGAAGTATGATACGCGCCCGCCCAGCCCGGCCTGAAACCGGCCTTTCTTGTCGATGCCCCAGAGCTGCCAGCCCGCGGCGGAGGTATAGTTCAAGGTGGGCCCCACGGCGCCGCTGAGGTCGAACACAGTGGCGTGGCGGGGCATACTGTCGGGCTGGGCCTCAGCAGCCAGCGCAGGCAGCATGGCCAGTAGTAAAGGCAGTAAGTAAGGGCGCATAGGCAAGCAAGGCCGGTGGGGCGTCAAAGCTACCCGAATAGTCGGAAAGCGCTGCTCAGCCTTACGCTACCTGTTACGTCATGGATTGGGCACTGGCCGCAATAATTCATTGCCCCCACCCGGCCCAGGCCAGGCGGGGGCTTATTAATGCGACCAATAGCCAATGGCGGTGCCTATATCAGCGCACACACGTCCATCTCCATCTCCTTCATCTTCTCGATAAAGGCCTTGGGCTCGATGGTGAAGCGGCGCGAGAACATATCCACCGACAGATGCTCGTGGGGCTCGGCAAACTGGATTTCCAGGCGCTTGCGGCCGGGGGCGGCCTCAATGGCTTCTTCCAGGCGGTCGAGCATGGGGCTGGTTACGGTGCGCAGGTCCAGCTTCACGCGCACGCCTTTGCTGCGCTTCTCGGCCACGTCGGCCAGGGGCTCCATGGTGAGGATGCGCAGGTCCCACTGGTCCTGGGAGTGGCGGCGCAGCTCCTGCTTGAGCTTCACGAACATGGGCGGCACCTGCTCGTTGGGGTAGTTGCGCGGGTTGATGAGGGGCGCAAACTTGGTGTAGTCGTCGCGGAACAAAGCCGGGTTGATGCTGCTCTCGTAGTCTTCGAGCACGAAGGTGGCAAAGGGCTGCCCGGTCTTGGTAGTCTTGAACAGGACGTTGGTAATCAGGCCCGCCACCGACAATTCTTTGTTCTTGATTTCATCTACCTTGTCGAGGCCGCAGGTGCAGTAGGCGTCAATCTCCAGCTTGTAGGTGTCGAGGGGGTGGCCCGAGAGGTAGAAGCCCACTACTTCCTTTTCTCGGCGCAGCTGCTCGGTTTTGCTCCAGGGCTCCATCTCGTGCATCTTGGGCAGCGGCGCGGCCACGGCGCCAAAGGCCCCGGCCCCGAACAGACTGTGCTGGGCCGACTCCTTGGCCGCCTGGTGCTGCTGGCCCAGCTGCATGGCTTTCTCAATCAGGTTGCGGTCGCCCTGCGGGGCTTCCAGGTAGAGGCGGCGGTGCTTGCCGAAGCCATCGAAGGCCCCGGCCTGGGCCAGGCTTTCGAAGGTCTTCTTGTTGACAGTACGCAAACTCACGCGCTTGGCGAAGTCGAAGATGTCCTGGTAGGTGCCGTTTTTCTCGCGCTCCTCTACCATGCTTTCCACGGCCAATTCACCGGCGCCCTTCACCGCGCCCATGCCGAAGCGGATGGCGCCCTCCTGGTTTACGTTGAACTTGAGCAGGGACTCGTTTACGTCGGGCCCAAGCACGGGCACACCCTGCTTGCGGGCTTCCTCAATGAAGAAAGTCACCTTCTTGATGTCGCCCATATTGTTGGTGAGCACCGCGGCCATGTACTCGGCGGGGTAGTTGGCCTTCAGATAACCCGTCTGATACGCTACTACCGAGTAGGCGGCCGAGTGGGAGCGGTTGAAGCCGTATTCGGCAAACTTCTCCATCACGTCGAACACCTCGTTGGCCTTCTTCACTGGGATGTTGTGCAGCTCCAGGGCGCCCTTGGTGAACTTCTCCCGCTCCAGGGCCATCTTCTTCATGTCCTTTTTGCCCATGGCGCGGCGCAAAAGGTCGGCGCCGCCCAGGGAGTAGCCGGCCAGAATCTGGGCCGTCTGCATAATCTGCTCCTGGTACACCATGATGCCCTGGCTGTACTCCAGAATGGGCTTGAGCAGGTCGTGCGGGTACACCACTTCCTCGCGCCCGTGCTTGCGGTTGATGAAGTTCGGGATGAACTGCATGGGGCCCGGGCGGTAGAGGGCGTTCATGGCAATCAGGTCTTCAATATTCGTCGGCTTGAGGTCCTTCAAATACTGGCGCATGCCTTCCGACTCAAACTGGAAGGTGCCGATGGTGTCGCCGCGCTGGTAAAGAGCATACGTTTTCTCGTCGTCGAGCGGAATCTCGTCGATGTCGATTTTCACGCCGTGGTTGCGCTCAATCAGGCGCAGGGCATCCACGATGATGGTCAAGGTTTTGAGGCCCAGGAAGTCCATCTTCAGCATGCCGGCCGATTCAATCACCTTGCCGTCGAACTGCGTCACCAGCAAGTCCGAGTCCTTGGACGTGGATACCGGGATGTAGTTGGTGATGTCGTCGGGGGCGATGATGACGCCGGCGGCGTGAATGCCGGTGTTGCGCACCGAGCCTTCGAGGCGCTCGGCCAGGCGCAGGATGTAGCCTTTCAGGTTATCCGGCGCGTCGTCGCGCCGAATCATGTCCAGCTCCTGGTTTTCGGCGAAGGCGCCGGCCAGGGTGGTGCCGGGCTTGTCGGGCACCATCTTGGTGAGGTCGTTGGTCTGGGGCAGGGGCAGCTCCATGGCCCGGGCCACGTCCTTGATGGAGCTTTTGGCCGCCATGGTGCCGAAGGTGATAATCTGGGCCACCTGGGTTTTGCCGTACTTGTCCACCACGTAGTCGATGACGCGCTGCCGGTTCACGTCGTCGAAGTCAATGTCGATATCGGGCATGCTCACGCGCTCGGGGTTGAGGAAACGCTCGAACAGCAGCGAGTACTTTATCGGGTCGATGTTGGTGATGCCCACGCAGTAGGCCACAGCCGAGCCCGCGGCCGAGCCCCGGCCCGGGCCCACGGCCACGCCGATGTTGCGGCCGTGGTTGATGAAGTCCTGGGTGATGAGGAAGTAGCCCGCAAAGCCCATGGTCTGAATGATGCGCAGCTCGTAGTCGAGGCGCTCCTCAATCTCGGGGGTGCGCTCGGAGTAGCGCGGGGGCTTGCTCAGCTTCACGATGCCCTTGCCCGCGCTGGGGCCGAAGGCGCCCACGTAGGTCAGCTCGCGCAGGAACTCGTCGGCATTGGCAAACTCGGCCGGGATGGGGAAGTTCGGAAGCAGGATGTCGCGGGCCAGCTTGGGCGGCGTGATTTTGCCCACAATCTCATTGGTGTTGTCCACGCTCTCGGGCACGTCCTGGAACAGCTCGTTCATCTGCGCCTGGGTTTTGAAGAAGAACTGGTCGTTGGCGAAGCCGAAGCGGGTGTGGGGTTTGGGCTTCTGCAGCTCTTCGTCGATGCGGCGCAGCTGGCGCTGGGCGGCCTCGTCGCGGCCGTAGTCGCGGCGCAGGTTGTCGAGCAGGTCGTACTTCACCTCGCCCTTGCTCGTCATCAGGGTGTAGTAGTTGGTGCGGATGTCGCCGACGGGGATGCTGTGCTCCTCGCCGGTGTTCACGCACAAGAGCAGGTCGTGGGCCGCGTAGTCGTTCTGGTCCACGTAGTGCGAGTCGTTGGTGCAGATGACCTTGACGTTGTACTTGCGGGCAAAGCCCAGCAGCACCTGGTTCACGTCTTCCTGGCTTTTGCCGGTGCCGTCGAAGTTCATCAGCCCGTGGCGCTGGATTTCGATGTAGAAGTCCTCGCCGAACAAATCCAGCCACCACTTCAGCTTCTCCTCGGCCTTTTCCTCCGTCTCGAACAGAATGGCCTGGGGAATCTCGGCGCCGATGCAGCAGCTGGTAGCAATCAGGCCCTGGTGGTACTTCACCAGCAGCTCCTTGTCGATGCGCGGAAACTTGGAGTACACGCCCTCAATGAAGCTCAGCGAGCAGAGCTTGGCCAGGTTGTGGTAGCCGGCCTGGTCCTTGGCCAGCAGCAGCTGGTGGTAGCGGTTGTCCTTCTCCCCTTTCTCCCGGCTGAAGGTTTTCTTGTGGCGGTCGGCCACCAGGTAGAACTCGCAGCCCACAATAGGCTTGACGTTGTACTTATTCGCCTCGGCCACGAAGTTGAACGCCCCGAACATGTTGCCGTGGTCGGTGAGGGCCACGGCGGGCATCTCGTCTTTCTGGGCCTTTTTCATCAGGGCCGAGATGCTGGCCTGGCCGTCGAGCAGCGAGTACTGGGTGTGGCTGTGGAGGTGGGAGAAAACGGGCATGGCGGGGCAGTGAACAGTTAGCAGTGGGCAATGAACAATGACCTAGCAGAACAGAATTGCTCATTGCTCATTGCCAATTGCCCATTGTAAAGATACCCCCGGTGGGCGGGCTTCCCCAAACAGTAATTTGCCGGAGCCTGATTCCCTGACACCTTCTTTTTCCAAGGCTGGCTTCCTGCCTCCCGTCTGTTCGGGCAGGCAGCCGCCGGCAGCCCGCCCGGGGCGGCGGCGGGCCTATGCGCCAGCAGCCTTTGCAACGGCAGGCATCAATCCCGGACCAGGTCTGGAAATAAAAAAGGCCTTCTGCAGCGAAGCAGAGGGCCTTTTTCCTGGGAGTCACCCACATTATTTACGCTTTTTGGCAGAGGAATTTCTTTTATCCTCCGCACTGGCCGATACGCTGTCTGGGCCGTCTTCCGTGTCTACTTCGTTTTCGGCTTCAGGCGCGTCGATGATGATGCGACGCTTCTGGGCCAGGCTGCCTTTGTACACTTCCGGCCCGCTTTTGCGGCGCGCCTTCCGGGCCCGCTTGTCGGCCTCTTTGGCCGAGAGTGGTGCCGGCTCCGGCATTGTCACTTCTGTTTCTTCAGTAGTCGCCGGGGCAGCCGTTTGAGCCTGGATGCGGGGTGCAGCTAAGAGCAGACAAATGAGAATGGCGAGATGCTTCATGAGTAAAAAGTAGAGGTAAGAGGTTTATACTTATTGCCAGTCCTTCTGGCAAAGGTTCTACAATAATGCGCAGCATTCCGGCCATTTGCCAGAGTTTGCGGTCGCTGCCGGCGCTGGCCCCGCCAACGACCGGTTTTTCTCGGCTGCTGTGCCGGCCCGGCTACTGGGCTTTCACCAGCAGCACTTCGCCTACGCGCACGGCGGCGTCGGCTTTCTTGTTCCAGGCCTGCAGCTCTTCTACCCGCACCCCATAGCGGCGCGAGATGCTGAACAGGGTTTCGCCCGCCGCCACGGTATGACGCGCCGGCGCCGCATCCACGGCTGCAACCGCAGGAGCCGCGCTTTTGGAGACAGGCGGCACATACAGCGCGGGGTTCCCCCCTTCCTTCACTCCCAAAGCAGTAGGTGCAGCCGCTTCGGGGGCTGCCCGCAGCCGCAGCACTTGTCCTACCACGAGGCCCGCGTTGGCAGGCAGGTTGTTCCAGGCCAGCAGGTCGGCGGGGCGCACGCTGTAGCGGCGCGCCAGGGCGTACACCGTTTCGCCAGCCGCTACCCGGTGCTCGGTAAGCTGGCCATTTTCGTCGTTTGCGGGTTTTGCGTCGGTTTCCCGGGGCTGCGCCGGTGCTGCGGCAGCCGGTGCTGCGGCCACGGGCTTCGCAACCGGCCGGGCCAGCGGGGTGCTGTCGGGAGCTGCTACGGCGGGCGTTGCGGGAGCAGCCACTACCGGCACCACGGCTGCGGGAGCAGGCTTAGCAGTTGCGGCGCTTGCCTTGCCCGCTTCCGAGGCGGTACGTACCGGCTCTTCGGCCAGGGGCTCGGGGTCGGCAGGGAGCGGGGCGGGCGGGGGCAGGGCTGCGGCGGGGGGCGCCGTAGCCAGGGCCGGAAGGGGGCGGGCAGCGGGCAGCTGCTCGTTCAGCGCCTCGGTAGCGGCGTCTTTGTCGTCGTCAGGGTCCGGTTGGCTTGCAGCGGCCGGAGGGGCTTTGGGAGTGGCCGGCGCTTTGACCGGCGCGGCAGCTACTGCCACCACCTTGCGGGGCGGGCGGGGAGCACCTACGGGCAACTCCAGGGTGCCGCCTTCCAGGTCGGTGCGGTACTCCACGGCCACCTCGCGGGGGCGGAAGTGCTGCAGCCACAGCACGCGGCCAGCCCGCAGCTCCTCGTTGGGCGCCATGCGGTTTTTCACCAGAATAGCCTTGCGGCGGATGCCGTATTTCTGGGCAATGTCGACCAGGGTTTCGCTGGAATGCACCACGTGGTATTCCACGGCTGCTTCGTCGCGCTTGCTCTCCAGGAAATAAGGGCGGCCGGCCACCACGGCATCAAACGGCCGCAGCTCGTTGTGCCGCAGGAAGGTGCCCAGCTTGACGCCCCCCCGGCGGGCCAGGTCTTCGCGGGTTTCGTTGGGCAACGCAATCAGCGCCCGCAGGTTGTTGACGCGTACCTCCTTGGCGTTCTTGGCATCCACCACGGGCGCCGTAATCAGCTCCTTGCCCGTGTCGATGCGCTGGTTGGCAGCCAGGCCAGCCGCCTGGGCAGCGTCGCTCACGGGCACAATAAGGGTGTAGGACCGGTCGGCGGGCACTACCGGGGCCAGCAGCCAGCGGTTGTGCGTGGCCAGGGCCAGGGGGTCGGCATAAATGGTTTCGGCCTGCACGGCCAGGCTTTGGCCCGGCACGGCCGGAAACTCCTGCAGGCGCAGCGGCGGCCGGGGGTTGAGGCCACAGGCCGGCTCAAAGGCAATGCGGTGGGCCAGGAAAGTCAGCACATAGGTCGACGTTTGCTCGGTGATGGCCATTTCCGTGGCTCCGGCGTCGGTGGGCAGGGTGTAGGGCTTCACGCCGCCCAGGCCCAGGTTGTAGCTGAGCAGGGCGTTGAGCCAGTTGCGCAGGGCGTTGTTGTTGCGCACCAGGAAGCGGGCGGCGGCGCGGGTGCTGGCCACCAGGTGCTTGCGCTCGTCTACTTCGTCATTCACCACCAAGCCCATGTCGGTAGCCGTGCCTTTCTTCAGCTGCCAGTAGCCCACGGCATCGTGGATGCTGACGGCGTCGCCTTTCAGGGAGCTTTCCTGCAGCACGAGGTAGCGAAAGTCCAGGGGTACGCCTTCCTGCTGCAATATCTTATCGATGATGGGGAACGCTGCATCTGCCAAATCCACCCGGCCCTGAAACGAGGGCTGGTGGCGGCAGAGGGCATCGGCGCGCTGCTGCACCAGGCGGCGCGCCTCTTCGTTCAGCACCAGGTGCAGGCCGGCCACGTCCATGGCCGCGGGCACGTCGGGGTGCGGCAGCGGAGCCAGGGGCTGGGCCAGCAGCGGGCGGGCCAGCACCAGCAGCAACAGCAGAAAAGCAGACTTCATAGGCAACAAACAAGACTTGAAGAAGCGGCAAAGAGCCGGGCTTAAAGCCATGAAAGTTACAAAGTAGCTCAATTTTGGGGAGAAAACCAGCCCCACCCCCGGCCCCTCCCCTGCGGGGGGGGGGAGCCGGCTGCAAATAAGGTAAAAGTTAAAAGACAAGAATTAAGAGACTTTCTGCCTTTTAACTCTTGTCTTTTAAATGATTTTACAGCGGATTTCAGGTCCTTTCATAGGTCAACCCTGTGCTTCCCCCTCTCCTTTTCGGAAATGCGAATGAAGCATTTTTTGGGGGCCGGGGGGTGAGGCTACTACCAGAACGAGGCCCTACAGTAACCACAGAACCGCTCTAACTTTCTAACTCATAAATCTACTGCCCGCCGGGGCGGCCGCGCCAGCCTCCGTCGCGGGGTCCGTCCGGCCCATCGGCCGGGGCTTCGGCCGGCACGGCGTTGCCGCTGCGGATGTTGTAAGTGAACATGAGCATGAGGTAGCGCTGCAGGATATTGGTTTGTACGTCTTCGAAGTAGGCCTCGGTCACGTTGCGCTGAATGCTCTGGTTCTGGCCCAGGATATCGAAGGCGTAGAGCTTGATTTCGCCGCGCTGTCCGGGAAATAGCTTCTTGCCTATGCTGCCGTTCCAGAGCAGGAACTGCTGGTTGAAGCCAGCCGACAGGCCGGAATAAGCCTGGTGGGCGAGGTCGGTTTGAATGCTGATGCCCGGGCCCACAATCCAGTTCAGGCGGAAGCGCGTCACCTGGGCGAAGTAGTTGTTGTCGAGCTGCGCCTGCAGGGTGTTGCGCACCAGGTTCTGCGTCGAGGTGGAGGACAGCGTGAAGTCCAGCCGCTCGCTGATGTTGCTGCTCAGCACCAGGCCCGCGCCGAAGCTCGGCGTGCGGGCGTAGTTGAGGCTGTTGTTGACCAGGCCCGGCACCTGGCTGTAGTTGGCCGACAGGTTGAAGTTGAGGTTGGTTTTGATAGGCTTGATGGGCCGGCCGTAGGTGAGCAGGGAGCGCAGGGTGTACTGCTGGCTTAGGTTCACGGGCTGGGAAAGCTGGCCGCCGGCGGGCAGCTCCACTACTTCGCTGCTGCCGGCGGGCGTAACTGCCGCTCCCCGCGGGCCGGCCACAAAGGTGTTGTTGCTGATGGCATCCTGGGTGTAGGAGCCGCCGATGAAGGCAAAAAAGTTACTGGCTTTCTCGGGGTTGGAGCCGGTGTAGCGCACAATGAAGTTGTGGCGCAGCTCCTGCTGCAGCGTGGGGTTGCCAATGGTCAGCTGCAGGGGGTTGGCGTTGTTTACCACGGCCTGCAGCTGGCCGATGCTGGGCGGGTTGGTGCTGGTGCGGTAAAAGGCCCGCAGGTTGTGCTGCTTGCTGAAGCGGTAGTTGAGCATGGCCGTGGGCAGCACGTTCAGAAAAGTAAAGCGGGCCTGCCCCGGCATGGGAAACTCGGCGTCGGAGTGCAGCACCGAGTGCTGCACCGAAGCACCCACCATGGCCTGGTACTTGGGCGTGATGTGGCGGTAGCTCAGGCCCCCGGCCTGGGTGAGGTAGTAATTTTCGAACACGTTGCTCAGGGCCCGGTTCAGGTTTACGTAGTCGGCCGTGGCCTCGTCGTAGTCGAAGGTGCGCTTGTTGGAGTTGTTGGGGGCGTACGACGCGTTGTAGCTGGCCTGCAGCACGTCCTGCCGGGTCAGGGGCTCGGCGTAGGCCAGGCTGCCCGTGAGGCTGCCGCCTTCCTGGCGCAGCGTAGAACGCTGGTTGAGGTTGCTGGCGCCGGCGGCCGAGTTGAGCGTGCTGAGGTTGTTGGTGCCATCCTTCTGGCTGTAGCCGCCGCCGACGCCCAGCGAGATGGTGCGCCCGGGCTTGGCAAAGCGGTGGCGCAGCAGCAGGTCGTTGTCGGAGCTCAGGCCCCGGAAGCTGGAGCGGTACGCGCTGCTGATGTTGCTCTGCAGCTGCTCGGCCCGCAGGGTGAGGCCCGTCAGGTCGCTGGCGCCCTCGTTGAGCTGGTAGCTCAGGCGCGGCCGGAACAGGATGGAGTTCATCGAGTCCAGCTTGTGCTCCAGGCGCAGGTTGAAGCGGTGGTTGGTGTTGAGGCTGCCGGTGCTTCCCTCCTGGTTGTAAATGGTGCGGGCCTCGTCGGCGTACTGCCGGCGCGTGCTGCTGGCCACGGTATTGTCGGCCCGGTTGAAGAAGTAGCTGGCCGTGGCTTCGGTTTTCTTGTTCCAGGTGTTGGAGTAGTTGGCACCAATGGCGTTGGTTTTGGTGATGCCGCCGCTCTGGTTTACCAGGAAGTCGCTGGCGCCGCCTCCCCCACCACCGGGGCCGCCCTGCCCGCCGCCCCGCGGGCCGCCACCACCGCGCTGCCCGCCGCGGCCGCCCCCGCCCTGGTTGGAGCCGCCCACTACGCCCAGCAGGTCTTCGGTGCCGAAGTTCTGCTCGTTCACGTTGTTGGACTGGGCCAGCAGCGACATGCGGCGCTCGCCGTCGAAGGTGTTGATGTTGCCGCTGGCGCGGTAGCGCTCCGGGCCGGCGCCGGCCACCACCCGCCCGAAGGTGCCCTTGCGGTAAGCCGGCTTGGTCACGATGTTGATGGTCTTGGTGGTGTTGCCGTCGTCGAAGCCCGAGAAGCGGCTTTGCTCGCTGCGCTGGTCAAACACCTCAATCTTGTCAATCACCTCGGCCGGCAGGTTTTTCAGCACCGCGTCGGGGTCAGAGCCGAAAAAGGGCTTGCCGTCGACCAGCACCTGCTGCACATTTTCGCCCTGAGCCTGCACCTTGCCGTCGGCGCCCACTGTTACGCCCGGCATCTTGGTAATCAGGTCGCTGGCGTTGGCATCGGGGTTGGTTTTAAAAGCCCGGGCGTTGAACTGGGTGGTGTCGCCCTTCTGCACGCTCTGCGCGGCCTGGCCCAGCACCGTTACGCCCTTGAGCTGCACGCCGCCGGCCTGCATCGCCACCGTGCCCAGCTGCACCGGCGCGCCGCCCACGGCGAGGGGCTGCCGCTGGCTGCGGTAGCCAACGAAGGATATATCCAGCACGTAGCGCCCGGCCGCCACGTTGTCGAACCGGAAGCGGCCCTCGGCATCGGCCGCGGCGCCGGCTTTCACCGAGTCGGGCAAGTGAATCAGCAGCACGTTGGCTCCAATCAGCGGCGACTGGTCTTTGCCATCGGTCACGCGCCCGCTCACGCTGGTGGGCGCCTGCGCCCAGGCCGCCGGAATGGTTGACAGGAATAGAAGGGTAAACAGGAAGGTTGTCTGAACCACGGATTTATCGGATTTATCGGATTACACGGATTTTGTAGACGACTGCGAACGGGAAAGGTTAAATGCCACCGTGTACAAACGTCCCAGTTAGGCAGACAAGACCTTTATCTAAGCCTTCCGCCTCCTCATCCACTCGATTTTCAGGACTTTCGTGAATCGTCTACGAAATCCGTGTAATCCGAAAAATCCGTGGCAAACGAAGTTCAGCGAAGCTAATCCGTGGTTGGCTACGCCTTCCTGCGGGTCAGACAACCTTGCGCAGCAGCAGCAGGCCGTCGCGCAGGGGCAGGAACACGCTTTCCACGCGGGGGTCGGCGGCCATCTTGTCGTTGAAGGCCCGCACGGCCAGCGTGTCTTTGTCGCTGGGCTTCACGGGGTAGTCGGGCAGCACCTTGCCGCCCCACAGCACATTGTCAATAATGAGCAGCCCGCCTGGCCGCACCTGGTTTATTACCAACTCAAAGTACCGGTCGTTGTTAATCTTGTCAGCGTCAATAAAGACCAAGTCCCAGGTTTCCTCGACCAAGGTGCGTAAAACTTCGTGTGCCGCGCCGATGTGCAGCTGCACCCGCTCGCTGAGGCCGGCGGCGGCCACGTAGCGCCGGATGCGGCTTTCCCGCTCGGGGTTGATTTCGATAGTGTGCAGCACGCCATCGGGGGCCAGCCCTTCGGCCAGGCACAGGGCCGCGTAGCCCGTAAAGGTGCCGATTTCCAGAATGCGCCGCGGCCGCATCAGGTGGCTGAGCATGCTCAGCAGCCGGCCCTGGCTGTGGCCGGAGCTCATACGCGGCATCAGCAGCTGCACGTGGGTTTCGCGGGTGAGCTGGGCCAGCAGCGGCGGCTCGGGGCTGCTGTGCTGCTCGGCGTAGTACTGGGTGGGGTCGGCGTCGGTCAAAGGATTTTACTAGTTTGATAGCAGGTAGTTATAAGCTACTTTTCTGCCCTATTGCTCTTTCGGAGTTATTCTGAAAGAGCAATCGAGGGCCGGACACTTAGCGCGACTCCTCCACCCTCCCAGCGTTGGGCTCGTAAAAGTGCTGTCGATGGTATGCTAAAAATGCTGGGGCAATCCGATGCTTGCCATGCACGCTCAGCTTTTCGGGTAGGCCCAGCGCAGGGGGGCCCAGCAACAGGCCATCATCGGCAATGCCGAAGGCCCCCATATCGAACAGCACGTGGTGGTTGGGGCAAAGGCACAGTACGTTTTCCAGTAGGTCAGGGCCGTGGTGCGGGGCTCCCAGCGCCTGCACGTGAGCGGCTTCGGCATAAGGCGTTTCGGCCATTCCCAGGCGCACGCCGCACACCTGGCAGCGGTAGTCGTACAGCTTTTTTACAGCCCGCGTCACGGTCGTGTCCCGCACGATGCGCAGTGTGGTGGTTTCTCGGCGTGGCGCCGCCCCGTAGCCCACTTCCGGCTCCCAGGCTAGCTGGCCGAACAATTCGCGTTGACCGGCCGCCCGCGCCATTTCTTCTGTCAGCGGCTGGTCCGCTATTCTTTCCAGGCGAAAGCACCAGATGCGGTGGCCCGACTTACCCGTGGCCGCCCAGTGGCTGACAATGCGGTACAGCCCCGCGTAGCGGTAAAAGCTGCTGCCGCCGGCTGTCACTTTGCGCGTTACGCGCACCGGCAAGCCCTCGGTGATGTTGCGCACCAGCTCCCGGTTGGCGCCCGTCAGCTCCTGGTCGGCTACCTGCTGCCCGGTTTCGGCGCTGCGCCCACCCCTGCCGGTGTAGAGGATAACGTCGCCATAATCGGCATCGTCCTCGTAGCCACCGGATAGCACAATAGACTCGGCCCCTGCTCCTTGCCGTGCGCTGATGCCAGCCTGGGTCTGGCGGTGCACGCCTGCTCCCCACAGCTCCAGCCGGTTGGCAAACTCATGTCCTGGGGAAATACCCGGGATGGCGCCGAAAACAGGGGGCTGGGACTTCGACACGGCACTACTTTCCCTCCGGCACGTACTGCAGCACGCTCAGGTTGTCGTCGGTAAACACCTCGTTGGCCATGTCGCGCAGCTCGGCGGCCGATATGGCTTCGATGCGCCCGAAAATCTCAGTCAGCGGCTCCACGCGGTTTAGGTCGAGGGTGCTTTTGCCCAGCAGCTGCATCAGGCCGCCGTTGCTTTCTTCACTCATGGCCAGCTGGCCCATGAGTTGGTTTTTAGCAATGTGCAGCTGGTTGGTGGTAAGCGAAAACTCGCGCAGGCGCTTCAGCTCCTTCTGCACCAGGCCCAGGGTGCGCTTCACCTGCTTGCCCTCGGTGCCAAAGTAGATGCCGAACAGGCCAGTGTCGGTGTAGGGCGAGTAGGTACTGTCGATGGTGTACACCAGGCCGTACTTCTCACGCACGGCCAGGTTGAGGCGGGAGTTCATGCCCGGGCCGCCCAGGATGTTGTTGAGCATGAAGAAGGGAATGCGGCGGGCATCGGTGAGCGGGTAGGCCGGGCCGCCCAGCAGGCAGTGGGCCTGGTGAATGGGCCGGGTTTCGATGCGCGTCTTGCGCTCGTAGCCCGTCACGGCCAGGCGGGGGCGCTCGCCCAGGCGGGGACGCTGCGGGGCCAGGTACTTGTCGGCCAGGCGCTTCACCTCCTTAAACGGCAGGTTGCTCACCGAGCTGAACACCAGCCGGTCGGTGCGCACGTTTTCGTTGTAGAAAGCATGGAAGTCGGCGCTCTGAAAGCCGCTCACGCTCTCGCGGGTGCCCAGGATGTTGACGCCCAGCGGGTGCTCACCAAAAATCACCTCATCAAACGTGTCGATGATGGCATCTTCGGGGGCATCCTCGTACATGCTCATCTCCTCCAGAATCACGCCCCGCTCCTTTTCCACCTCGCGGCCGGGAAAGGTGGAGTTGAAGGTGAGGTCGGTGAGCAGCTCGAAGGCCCGCTCGAAGTGCGTGCTGAGCAGGGAGGCGTAGAAGCAGATTTTCTCCTTGGTGGTGTAGGCATTCAGCTCGCCGCCCACGTTTTCGAGGCGGTTGAGGATGTGGAAGCTCTTGCGCTTGCCGGTGCCCTTGAAAGCCATGTGCTCCCAGAAGTGGGCCAGGCCTTTCTGGTGGGGCTTCTCATCGCGCGAGCCAATGTCGAGCAGGAAGCCGCAGTGGGCAATTTTGGTATGCAGCACCTGCTTGTGCAGCAGCCGGATGCCGTTGGGGTATTCGTAAATTTCGTAATCGGACATAAGAGTGCAAAGGTACCGCCGGGGAAGGCTTACGAAAGCCCCCCGCCAGTGGTGATGCCGGGCCGCAGTATTTCCGTTGCTGGCCGGGCATGCTGAGGCCGCCAGCCAGAAAAATAACATTCTCAGCCAGTAGCTTCTTCGCTTCTTTCGCCGGGCCGGTACCTTTGCAGGGCATTATTGGCGCACGTATGAATTTTATGCTTCGAGTAGCCGGCGGCGCCTTGCTGCTTGCCCTGCCCCTGGCCACCCGGGCCCAGACCACCGGCGTGGGCATTGGCACCAGCACGCCCACCAGTACCCTGCAGGTAAACGGCTCCCTTGCCGTGAAAGTGAGCAACAACCTGGCCGGTAACGCCGGCGGGGGCGGCAGCGGCACACCTTTGGGCGATACCGGCTACGTGGGGCTGAGCCCTACGGGCGGTGCCGACTACTACCTGCTGCCCACCGCCAGCAGCTGCCCCGGCCGCATCTACTACCTGCGCAACAACAGCGGCAGCAATATTGCCTACCTCGGTACTGGCTCCGGCACCAACGGCGGAGCCATTTTTGAGGGCGGCACCAGTGCTGCGGCCGTCCTTCCATATTTCATGCAGCCCTCTGGCCTCACCAAGACCGTCACCGTTATATCCGATGGCGCGAACTGGACGCTGATTAAAGGCGGCCACTAAGGCTCAGTGCCGGCCAGCAGAAAGAAGCCCCTGCCCTACTGCCGGCCGGGGCTTCTTTCTGCTGGCGGCCAGGCCCCGCCGGCCTGGCTGAAGCGGTGGTGCCTGGCCGCCAGCAGAAGCCGGTTGCGAGCCTATCCCAAAGCTGTAGAGAGGCTTGCTTGGGTCTGCGGGGCCGCCCCCTGGGCTGTGGGTTTGCCAGGTTGTTCCAGGGGCGGTATGCGCCGGAATTTCCTTCCCAACCACTTCGCCAGTAGTTTATCTCCGAAAAGCCATCGGCGATGCATAGCTACTCTGCGGGCCTTCCGCAGCATGCCGGGGCTGGCGGGGGCTGTTAATGTATTTGGCTTATCGGGTCTTATATTTCGTGGATTTCGTTTACATGCACGACTTTATTTACTTCCGGCGCTACTTTTTCTGGGGAATAAGTGCCCTGCTGATGCTGGCCGGATTTCGCGGCAGCACGGCGGCCCCTATGCCCCCACCCGACTCGCTGGCCTTTTACCTGGCCCGCCCCGCCTTGCCCGACACCATGCGGGTAAAGTACCTGATACTGGCCAGCTTTTACCAGCAGTCCAACGACCTGGCCCAGGCCCGGCAGTACAGCGAGCAGGCCCTGGCCCTGGCTCGCCGCATTGGGTTTAAGCCGGGCACGGCCTCGGCCCTCGAAACCCTGGGCAACGCCCACTACTATGCCGGCAACTACCCCCAGGCCCAGCGCCTTTTCCTGGAAGCCCTGGCTCTGAACAAGCGCCTGCACCGGCAAAGGGGCGTTGGCAACTCCTACCTGGGGCTCGGCAACGTGGCCGTGATGCTCTACGACCGTCCCAAGGCCCTGCAGTTTTTTGCCAGGGCCCAGCAGGCGTTTGCCGCCATGAGCCCGCCATCGGCAAACTCCCAGATACTGACGCTGAACAACATAGCCGGAGTTTACCTGGAAGCCAAGAACCCCGCGAAGGCCACCCAGTTTTACCGGCGGGCCCTGGCCCTCACCTCACCCGACACGGAGCCCCGCCTTACCGTGGCCATCCGGCGCGGCCTGGCGGAGCAGCAGCTGGCCGCCGGCAACCCCGACTCGGCCCAAACCCACCTCAACCAAGGCCTGGCCCTGGCCCAGAAAATTGGCGAACAGTGGGAAGAAGCCGGCCTCCGGGCCCTTCAGTCCCGGTTAGCCCTCCGGCGCGGCCACCCCACCGGTGCCCTGGCGCAGGCCCGCCAAGCACTCCACCTGGCCCGGCAGGCCGGGCATGCGGCCGAAGAAGAAGACGCCCTGCGCGCCATGGCCGCGGCCCTGGCTGCGCTGGGCCGGTCCGAAGCCTACGACACCCTAAAAAGCTACCTGACCCTGCACGACACCCTGCTGGCCCGCGACCGGGCCGATGCCATCATTGCCGGCCAGGCCCGCTTCAACGATGCCGAACAGCAGGCCCGCATCCGCAGCCTGGAGCAGCAGGAGCGCCTGGCCCGGCAGGCCAAGGAGCTGGCACACCTTCGCTACAACCAGAAGCTGTGGGCCTTGTCGGCCCTGGCAGCCCTGGCGCTGGCCGCCGGTGGGAGCCTGCTCTGGCTGTACCGCCGGAGGCAGCGGGCGCGGGAGCAGTCGCTACGTCGTCAGATAGCGGCGGACCTGCACGACGACGTGGGCTCGCTCTTGACGCAAATCAGCCTGCAGAGCGAGCTGCTGAGCCAGGGCGTGTACGGCCCCGAGCAGCAGGAGCGCTACCTGGCCCACATGGCCGAGGCCAGCCGCATGGCCGTGCGCCAAATGAGCGACGTGGTCTGGGGCCTGAGCCAGCCCGGCCATTCGCCCACACTGGGCAACCTGCTGGAGCGCATGCGGGAGCATGCCTTCGAAGTACTGGAGCCCACGCACCTGGGCATCAACTTTCAGACGGCACCGGAGCTGAAAACGCTGGCGTTGCCGGCCAGCAACCAGCAAACGCTGTTTCTCATCTACAAAGAGGCCCTGCACAATGCCACCAAACACGCCAAAGGCGCTACCGAAGTGCTGGTGCGCCTGCAGCAGCTGGGGCAGAGCCTGCAGCTCGAAGTGCGCGACAATGGGCAACCCGGCGCCAGCGACGCCTCCCACCCGGGCACCGGTGGCAATGGCCTGGGCAACATGCAGGCGCGGGCAGCCAACCTGGGCGGCCGGGTAGCTTACGAAGCCGCCCCGGGTGGCTTCTGTGTAGTTGCCAACCTTCCGCTGGGCTAAGGCCTGTGGACAGTTGGCAAGCAGGACGGAAGTAGCCGCGAAAATCCGTTTCGCGACGAGCTGTAGGCGAGCAACCCGGTCCTGCGCAGGCCCAAATTGGCGCCTGGAGCGCCACGCGAAACGGTTTTTCGCGCTACTGCCCACACAGTCTAGGCAGCTGCCGGTTACTTAAGCTTTGGCAACGGCCGCCAGTGGGGCCAGCAGCTGCGCAACCTGAATGTTATGGGCGCAGCGGAAGTGCCCGAGTGGGCAGGCCGCGTGCCCGTGCAGGCCGCAGGGCCGGCAGGCCAGCGGCTCCGGCGTTTCCACCACCCACGATAACGGGCTCAGGGGCCCAAAGCCAAAGGCGGGCACGGTGCTGCAAAAAACCGCCGTCACTGGTGCTCCCACAGCCGAGCACAGGTGCAGCGGCGCCGAGTCGTTCACGTAGTTCATTACGGCTCCCCGCATCAGCGCAGCCGAGGCCAGCAGGCTTAGCTTACCCGCCAGGCTTGCTACTCCGGGCCGGCGAGTGGTGGCGGCCAGCCGCTCGCAGGCGGCTACGTCGGGCGGGCCACCCAGCAGAAACACCCGCAGCCCCGCGGGCAGGGCAGCCAGCAGCTCCAGCCATTTCTCTTCCGGGTACTGCTTGGTAAACCACACCGAGGTGGGTGCCAGGCAGATGTACGGGCCGCCAGCTGCATGGCCGGCCGCCACAGCTTCATCGGCCGCGCTTGGGTAGAGCCGGGGGGCTGACAGCGTTAAAAGCGGAGCGTTAACAGTTAACAAGTCATCCCGACTGTTGTCCGTCTGATGTGCTTCGCTGGTTTTACCTTTTAACTTTTCGCTTGTAGCCAACAAGCGCAGGTTGCGCTCTACTTCATGGGTGCCATCGCCGATGTGGTGGGGCACCCGGCGCGTGAAGAAGCGGCTGAAGGGGTTTTTAGCAAACCCAACCCGCTCGGGCGCCCCGGAAAACGCCGTTAGAAAGCCCGTGCTCGCAAAGCGCTGCAGGGTAACGACGCGGCCGTAGCGGGCGGCTCTAATCTGTCCCAGCAGCCGCCACAGGCCGGCGTACTTACCCTGCTTCTTGTCCCATACCAGCACCTGCCGTACGTAGGGGTGGCCGGCCAGCAGGCCTTCGTTGCCGCGGCGCACCAGCACATCCACCGGCGTGGCCGGCTCGGTCTGCTGCACGTACTCCAGCAGCGCCGTCAGCAAAATCACGTCGCCAATGAAAGCCGTTTGGATAAGAAGCAGGGGGCGGGGCAGTTGCGGCATGGACAAAACTGGCATCAGCAGTAAATCAGCTGCTGATAAGACGTTTAACAACGAAACGCGCACCCGAAAGCCAGTCTTCCAGGTGCGCGTGTTATCAAATTGTTAATTATGCAGAATCTACGTAAGCTGGGCCGGCCGGTTGATGATTTCCTCCAGGGAAATCAGGGTTTCGGTCCGTTCAATGCCCTCAATGAGCTGCACCCGGTCGTGCAGAACGTCGCGCAGGTGCTGGGTGTCGCGGCACATCAGGCGGGCAAACACGCCGTAGGCTCCGGTGGTGAAGTGAATGCTCACCACCTCCGGAATATCGCGCAATTGCTCCACCACGCTGGCATACACCGAGCTCTTAAGTAGATAGATTCCAAGAAACGCATTTACCCCATAACCAAGCTTTTGGAAGTCGATACGCAGGGTGGCGCCTACCACGATTCCCAGCTCTTCGAGCCGGGCCATGCGCACGTGAACCGTACCACCCGACACGTGCACTTTGCGCGCAATCTCGGTGTAAGGCATCTTGGCATCCTGAATTAGTAGATTCAAAATTTTCCGGTCGGTATCATCAAGTTCGTAATTCCGGGCCATATTTTGAGGGGGTTAATTGTTATTACCGTAAACCTACGGAGTGAAAAGTAAATTTATTGTAAATTTTTACGCGAATGGCGGAACTTATTTTAACCATTCAACTAAATGTTCTACATTTGTCGCAATCCCTAGCAAACGGCTTCGGACCTGTAAATGTAGCGTGGTGAAATTGGCAGACATACCCTCCTATCTCGAGGGTGAAGGTTAAGGAGAAATCGGCCTGCGCCGGCTAACTACTTCGTGAAGGTTCAAGTCCTTCCGCTACAGCTGGAGTTGGAATAGAGGAGAAGAGGGGAAAAACCGAGCGACGCATCTGGGTGGGTGCGTCCCTCACACAAGCAGGAGGCGGCATCTGGGTGGGTGCCGCCTCTTCGTGTATATACCGCGAAATAACCACCATCTACCCGATTGTTACTACCGGGCAGCAACAGCCTTCTTTTGCTGGAAACGCGCCACCCCACTTTTCAGGTATTGGCTGAACCGGGCCACGTCGGGCTCATAGGCTACGGGCTCCAGCAAGGGCTGCCCGCTGGGGTCGTTGGGGTCGAGCAGCACGTAGTAGGGCTGGGCATTGGCTTTAAACTGCCGAATCTGGTAGTCGAGGTTCTGCTCGCCCATGGTTGTTTTCAAGCGGCCATCGCGCGGCGAGGTGTACCAGTCGGCCTTGGGCAGCTCGGTTTTATCGTCGGCGTAGAGGGCTACTACCACGTAGTCGTCGCGCAGCTGGCGGAGCACCTGCTCGTGGGCCCACACATCGGCTTCCATGCGGCGGCAGTTGCCGCAGTTGTGACCGGTAAAGTCCACAAACACCGGCTTGCCCTTTTCGCGGGCGCACTGCAGGGCTTCCTTGAGGGTAAAGTAGCCGTGCAGGCCCAGTGGCAGCTCCAGCGTTTCGGCGTAGCTGGGCGGGCTGCAGATGCTGTTGCCGGCCGCCACCACCGGCGCGGCGGCGTTCAGGCTGAAGTCCTGGCGGGTGGGCGGGGGCACAATGGCTGAGAGCGTGGGCAGCGGCGCCCCAAACAGGCCTGGAATCAGGTACACGGCAAACATGAAAGCCGTCATGGCCAGCACCAGCCGCGGCACGCTCACGTGGGCCGTGTCGCTGTCGTGCGGCAGCCGGATTTTGCCCAGCAGGTAAAAGCCCAGAATGGCCGCCAGCACTATCCAGATGGTCAGGAACAAAGGCCGCGGCAGCAGCCCCCAGTGGTATGACAAATCGGCGGAGCTCAGGAATTTAAAAGCCAGGGCCAGCTCGAAAAAGCCCAGCACCACCTTCAGCACGTTCAGCCAGCCGCCGGAGCGGGGCAGCGACTTGAGCAGGGTGGGGAACAGGGCAAACAGAATGAAGGGCAGGGCAAAGGCCAGTGAAAACGCCAGCATGCCCAGCGTGGGGCGCAGCAGCTCGCCGTTGGCTGCTGCAATGGCCACCGTGCCCACGATGGGCACCGTACAGGAAAACGAAACCAGTACCAGCGTGGCCGCCATGAAAAACAGCCCCGTCCAGCCGCCTTTATCGGCTTGCGCATCGGCTTTGTTGACCAGGGCCGTTGGCGCATTGATTTCAAACAGCCCCAGAAACGACAAGCCAAACACCAGGAAAATCACGAAAGACAACACGTTGGGAAACCAGTGCGAGCTGATGGACGTGGCCGCGTCGGCCCCAAACAGCAAGCTGAGCAGCACGCCGGCTCCCGTATAAATGGCCATAATGGACAAGCCATAGCCGGACGCCATCAGCACGCTGCGGCGGCGCGTGCCGCCCATGCTGGTGAAGTACGACACCGTCATGGGCAGCATGGGGTACACGCAGGGCATTATGACGGCCAGCAGGCCCCCGCCAAAAGCCAGCAGCAGGTACTCCCACAGCCCCAGCGCCGGCTTCGGGGCCGCAGCGCCCTTGGGCCCGACAGCCTCGGCCGGCACGCTGGCCGCAGCCGACGCTGTAGCAGGCACCGCCGCAGTGGCGGGAGCAGCGGTAGCAGCAGCTGCGGCGCTGTCGCGGCCGGGCAGGCCGGCGCGGGTGGCCGTATCGGGCGCGGGCAGGGCTGCGGGGGCAGCCGCGCTGGCTTTGGCAGCGGGGTCGGCCGAGGGCGGCAGGGCTCCCGTGGCCTTGGCCGCACCAGCCGCGGCCACGGTAAAGGGGCCAAAAGTGACTACCTCGTTGCCAGGGATGCAGCGCCCGTCCACATCGGTACAGGTCTGGTAGTCGGCCTCGGCCTTGATGGTGAGGGCGCCGGGCTGCAGCAGCTTGATGCGCTGCCGTATCTGCCCGGCTTTTTCCCAGAAGGCTACTTCCCCTTTGAAGATTTCGTCCTGCTCGTGGTGCGAGTTTATGGACTTGGGCTTGCCTACCAGCGCATAAGCCGGGCTGGGCGTAAACTTGAGGGTAAAGACCACGGGCCCCACTTCTTCGCTGAAATCGGTGGCATAGAGGTGCCACTTGTCGTCGATGCGGGCGTTGATGATGAGGTCAAGCTCCTCCCCTACCTTGGCCGTGGGCTGGCTCAGGGCGGTGCTCAAGTGGGTGGGCGTGAGCACCTGTGCCGAAGCGGAGGCCGCCAGAAACAGCCAGCAGATGAGAGAGGTAAGCGTCCAAAGATTTTTCATAAGTAGGGCAGCAACCGGCGAATAGGTGGCCGGGCGCAAGCCGGCAGCATGCTGCCGGGCCAAAGTGGGTACATTCCCCAGGATAGTCGGAACAGTAGTGGCTTCCTTACCACTCCCTGCAAACCACAAAATAAACCAGCCTGTACCACAATTGAGCGGCCCAAAGGTTCAGCTCCGGAACCAGCCACGCTAAAGTCCGTACTTTTGAGCGATAATGGCCTCCAGACCGACCGTGTCGCGGAAGCCGCCAACATGGGTTTAAAAATACTTTTCACCGTTTTCCTGGTTTTGGCGAACGGCTTTTTCGTGGCTGCCGAGTTTGCCCTGGTAAAGGTGCGGATTTCGCAGATTGAGTTGCGTGCCCAGGAGGGCAACCGGCTGGCTCAGCTTACCCTGACCCTGATGCGCAACCTGGAGGCCTACCTGTCGGCCTGTCAGCTGGGCATCACCGTGGCTTCGCTGGCCCTGGGCTGGATTGGCGAGAGCGTAGTGGCTTCCATTATCCTGGGCCTGGTATCCAGCCTCAACCTCGACGTAAGCCCGGCCCTGGCCCATAGCATTGCCATTCCGGTGTCGTTTGCTACCATCACGGTGCTGCACATCGTCATTGGCGAGCAGGCGCCCAAGGTGCTGGCCATTCACCGGTCGGAAGCCCTGGCGTTGGGGGTATCGGTGCCGCTGCGCATTTTCTACGTTGTCACCTTCCCCTTCATCTGGGTACTGAACAAGCTCTCTACCCTGGTGCTGCGCCTGTTTGGCGTGCAGTCGGTTCACGGCCCGGAAGCCCACACGGCCGAGGAAATCATGATGCTGCTGGACCAGAGCAAGCAGAGCGGCGAGATTCAGGACTCCGAGCACGAGCTGATTGAAAACGTGTTTCAGTTCAACGACCGGATGGTGAAGCAGATTATGGTGCCCCGCACCAAGCTTTCGGCGCTGGATGTGAACGCCCCGGAGGAAACCATCCTCGAAACCGTGTTCAGCGAAGGCTACTCGCGCATGCCCGTTTACGAAGGCAACATCGACAACATCGTGGGCGTGCTCAACGTGAAGGACCTGCTGCCCATCATCCGGCGCGGCGAGCCCGTGGAGCTGGCCCGCATCATGCGTCCGCCCTTCTTCGTACCCGAAACCAAGAAAATCAACCGTCTGCTGCGGCAGTTTCAGCGTAAGCACATCGTCATGGCCATTGTCAGCGACGAATTCGGTGGGGTGTCGGGAATCGTCACCATCGAGGACATTATGGAGGAGCTGGTGGGCGAAATTCAGGACGAGTACGACAACGAGGTGCCCGTAGTGGAGAAAGTAGCCGAGGACGAGTACCGCGTCAACCCCGCCACGCCCATTTCCGATGCCAACGAGTACCTGCCCTTCCCCCTGCCCGAGGGCGACGACTACGAAACCGTAGGCGGCCTGCTCAACGTCATCTACGGCAGCATTCCCGAGGTGGGCGATGTAGCCGTGCTCGACCCCTACGAGTTTCGGGTGCTGCAGCGCTCGCGCCGGGCCGTGGAGCTGGTGCAGCTGCGCGTAACCGCGCCGGATGAGCGAGGTGAGCCCCGTGGCGACCTCGACGACGGGCTGTAGGCCTCATTATTGCTGGCCAAGGGCCAGCATCCCGGCCCCTCTGGCACCTTCAACCCAGGCATGCACTAGACGGGGCCCGCTGGGCTACCACCTATTACCGACTGCCGGGGTTACCCTAAGGCAATAACGATGAAAAAGCCACTCCGTTTTTCACTGCCGGCGATGCCGGCGGTGCTGCTGGCCATTGTGAGCATGGAGGGCGGGGCAGCTGTGGCCAAAGGCCTGTTCCCGGTGCTGGGGCCTGCCGGCACAGTCAGCCTCCGCATTGGCTTCTCGGCCCTGCTGATGCTGGCTCTTATTCGCCCGCCTTTGCGGCAGCTGCAGGGCGCCCAATGGCGGGCGGTAATACCGTTTGGCCTGGCCCTGGGCATGATGAACTTTATGTTCTACAGCGCCATGGCGCGCCTGCCGTTGGGACTGGCCGTGGCGGTGGGGTTTGTGGGGCCGCTGGGACTGGCGCTGGCCGGCTCGCGTCAGTGGCTTGATGTAGTGTGGGTGGCCCTGGCCGGCGTTGGCATTGCCCTGATTGTGCCCTGGAGCGGGCAGGGTCCCGACGTGCTGGGGCTGGTGTTTGCTTTAGCCGGCGGCGCCTGCTGGGCGCTGTACATTGTGCTGGGGCAGCGGTCGGCCACCGTATTACCCGGCCACCAGGCGGTGGCGGTTGGCCTGCTCATCGCCGCGCTGCTCATTCTTCCCTTTGGCCTGGCCAGCGGGCGCTTTCAGGCCCTTACCCCGCATCTGCTGTCGTTGGGCGTGCTTACGGCCCTCTTTTCAAGCATGCTCCCTTTTTCACTGGAGATGCGCGCGCTGCGCAGCATGCCTACGCGCACTTTTAGCATTCTAATGAGCCTCGAACCCGTGGTAGCGGCCCTGCTGGGCTGGCTGGTGCTGCACGAGCACCTCAGCCTCGGGCAATGGGTGGCCGTGGCGTGTATTGTCGTGGCCAGCGCCGGTGCTACTCTTACCGCGCGCCGCCCGGTTCCCATAGTCTCCGGCGACTAGCAGGCCGGTAGCCCTATGCCTTTGGTGGGCTCCTGACGACTCTTTTGATAAGCAAAAAGCCCAGTAACTAAGAAGTTACTGGGCTTTTCAGCGCTCCCTCCTGGGCTCGAATTTTATTCATTAAGTTATTTGTTATTAAACAGTTAATCTTTTGCTCGTACCGGTTTCCGTACCGGTTTTAGGCTCAAGGTCGCACCAGAGATGAGAATGGGTTCGGGTTGATAGGCCAAAGCTACTTCGTCTTCAGCCTTTCTTTCAGCGGGCGTGTAAAGATTGAAACGTTGCTCAAGGATCCTAGGAAATCCTGGTAAAATGTTCAGATCCAACCCCAACAAGGGGTGCCTTTGTTTCATCTGTTCCATTAAGCTTGCTGGGCTCAACTTACGCTCAAGATCTAAAGCAACTATTTCAGCCTTTAGGACTTGTAAGAAAAGGCGGGCTTTAGGGTTGAATTTAACTTCTACGCGTAAGTTTGGAGTATGACAACGGGTTGTTAAGAAGAATGGAATTATTTCATAACAATCCCAATCGAAACCGCCTGACTTGTAAGAGAAAAACCTAAACTTCGACAGCAAGGGCATTGCTTCAGCCCATCCCCGCCTATCAAGACAGGAGGCCCGGTCAAATATTTCTTTATCCTCCAAAACGCACCACCCGGCGTTAGGCTTGGATTTTACAATTAAGGCAACAGCGACGCACCAGGCAATTTCACTAGAGGCAAGGCGGATTGGTTCGAAAAGGCCCTCAGATATGCGTTTAGACATGCTCAAAAAGAAAAAAAGTGGTGCAAGCTTACTTTTCAAAGATAAGAGAGAAGCACGTTTAATGACTTATTCGTCATTGTGCCCTGCGCTGCAAATGCCGGACTTTGTCCCTGCATGGCGGCCAAGCATACCTCCCCTTTGTTGCACGAGCTGGCCCGTAGACTCAAAGCTGCGCGGGAGACAAGGAAGCTGACTTTGCAGGAGGTTTATGATGCCACGGGCATCCACGTGGGGCGCATTGAGTCAAGCAGAGTGAACATCACCGTCTTGACGCTGGCCACCCTCTGCCAACACTATCAAATAAGGCTGGCCGCTGTCGTTGAGGAGTTGGAGGCACTAGTTGAGGGCACCGACCAGATATAGAGCCAACCTCATCCCGGCCCCTAGCCAGCTCATAACAACTCCTTGATGAGTTGCTTTAAGCTCCGTTCGTCATAGTAGGGTGGGCTTGATGGCATTTGTGCCACAACGGAGGCTTCGTTTGACTTGGCTTGTAGGCTTTTCTTCTCTGTAACGCTCACAACGGGCACGCTCCTGCGCTTCTGCGTGATACCCACCTTTCGCTTTACCGGAGCTTTCTTTAAAGGGGCATCTAGAAATGCGAGGGCCTTCTCTTTTGCGGGAGCACTCCAAAAAACCTGTGCATTTACGTGGTAGATAACGGAACTACCGTTGCGCTCCGAGTCGATGAACCTCCTTTGCTTTAGGATGCTGATGGCTTGGCTGATAACGTTCCGCTGCCGATCAAGGGCCAGGCATAAGTCCTGTTGCAGGATTTGAATAGCATTTCTCCGATTCATGTGCTCGATGAAAAAGAGCAGAACGGTAAAAGCAAGGGGCTTCTCCAAGGACAATGCTCTGAGTTCTGGGCAAGCATTTCTGAACAAGAAAATAAAGTTGTCGTTGACCTCGCTTACCACACCGGTGCCAGGGTCTACCTTTTGCTTTGTATTACTCTTACTCACGAACTTACAACGGTTACCTGACTGCATTTTCAGCTTTTGGCATGTCTCATCCCAAGAGACATACATGTCTCCTTCGAGGAGACATACTCTACCGGTATGAAGCTGTTACATAGCCGATTGCATGTGGGGGCTCTTCTTATATCTAAATCGCCCGGGCCTGAGTCAGACTCAGGTCCGAGCGGTTAGCTTGAAACAGGCCCAGTTTTGAGCTTGAGCACGGTTTCAGGTGGGTTTGTGGGCGCGTCGGCGGGCTGGGCGGTTTGCGACGAGCCGCTCGGCGGGTTGCTTCAAGGCATCGCAGCCGTTTCGCTTCTGCCAGAGCATGACCTCGCTTAAAAGGAAGCGCTTGCCCTTGGCGCTGTCGTGGGTGACCACATAGGGCAGGCGGCGTGGGTGGCCGGTTTCTAGCCGGGTATAGTCGTGGACGGTCTGGACGTCGATGTTTAGGATTTTTGAAACCTGCTCGGCGGTGTACTGCTGGTCGGGCTTAGGTTGCTCCTGTAACCACATTTCTATGGTTTCCCGGACCACCGGTAGAAAATGCGGTATAAGTGCTTCAACGGGAAGTGAAATAGATGCACTGTTTGATTCCATCGAAAAGGAGAATATCGAGCGGGCATTTGTTGCAATCGCAACACAAAGTAAATACCTTTGTTGCATCTGAAACAAACATCAGCACAAAAAATCAAAACCTATTCTGAAATCTGTAGCATATGCTCAAACACAAGCTTACACCCGAACAAGTCCGAGCTTTCCAGAACGAGATTGAGGGTGCTTTTCGCAAATCGCTAGAACCTCAGACCATCCACGCTCGGATCGAGCAGATGGTTAAACTGTTTTCTAATGGAAACAAAAGTGCTTTTGGACGCCAGGCTGATTTGCAATCGGGTGTATTGGCAGGACTTATTGGGGGCCGTTTAAACAAGCCAAGCTTTGAGGTGATACAGCGCCTCACAAATGCCTACCCGCAGGTACGCGAAGAGTGGCTCATATCAGGGCGTGGGAGCATGCTAAAAGAAGCATGCAATCCGCAAGGCCTTAAAAGCTACTTGGAGTTAGTTAGAACCGATTTGTCTGCTCCACTTCCCACATCTGATTTTGAGAAAATCGAAGCTACTATACAGCAACTCGAAAGCTACGTTCACGCCCTATCATACTACGAGCCTGCATTTAAAGCTATTGAACAAGGCATTTACTCACACATCAATAAGGCAGAAGTACAAGACTACCCCCAACTTCTAGAGGCGGCTATAAAACAAAAAGGGGCTATAGAGAAAATCCGCGAGACCTATCTAAGCAAACTTGCGACTGGTGTCCCCTCTGAAAGTAGCCAAATCAAAGGCTTTATCGAAGTAGTAGAAACAAAAGGTCGCAGCGTGCTAATTTCGTTGAGCTCCATTTCTCACGTCTACCCCAACAGTCATAACGCTACCAACGCTGTAATCGAGCTCACCACGAGCAACAGCGAAGGCAATATCATCATCGATACCTCGACCTCCTTCGAGGACATAAAGGACCTTATTCAAGCTGCGGTGTAAGGGCAAGAGGAGCAGCAGACAGGGCGTACGCAGCCGCCGCACTACATTAGTGCTTTCTGCAGCCGCCCTTCCTTTATGCTCACGCCCGAACAGCAAGCCCGCCAGCTTATCGATGCTCAACTCAGCCTCGCCGGCTGGGTGGTGCAGGACTACAAACAGCTGAACCTGGGGGCCGGGGCGGGCGTGGCGGTGCGCGAGTATCCCACCGACTCGGGGCCTGCCGACTATGCCCTGCTCGTGGACCGCAAGCTGGTGGGCATCGTGGAGGCGAAGAAGGAAGGCACCTCGCTGACGGCCGTGGCCGACCAGACCGTGCGCTACCAGACCAGCGCCACCAAGCATGCCCCGCGGGTGGCCGAGCAGCTGCCCTTCGGCTACGAGGCCAACGGCCAGGAAATCCGGTTTGCCGATGCCCGCGACCCGGAGCCCCGCTCCCGGCCGGTGTTCGGCTTTCACCGGCCCGAGACCTTGCGGGAATGGACGCGGCAGTTGCACACGCTACGGGCCCGGCTGCGCACCTTGCCGGCCGTGAACGCCAACGGGCTGCGCGACTGCCAGCTCGAAGCCCTGCGCAACCTCGACGTGAGCCTGAAGGACGACCGGCCGCGGGCGCTGATTCAGATGGCCACGGGCTCGGGCAAGACGTTTACGGCGGTGTCGTTTATCTACCGCCTCATCAAGTTCGCGGGGGCCAAGCGCGTGCTGTTCCTCGTGGACCGGGGCAACCTGGGGCGGCAGACGCTGCAGGAGTTCCAGCAGTACACGGCCCCAGACGACGGGCGCAAGTTCACGGAGCTCTACAACGTGCAGCACCTGACTTCGAACCAGCTCGATACGGTGAGCAAGGTCACCATCACCACCATCCAGCGCCTGTACTCGATGCTGCGCGGCGAGGCCGAGTTCGACGCGGGCAACGAGGAACGCTCGGGCTTTGAGCTGAACGGCGAGGCGCCGCAGCGGCCCCGCGAGGTGGCCTACAACCCGGCCCTGCCGCCCGAGGCCTACGACTTCGTGGTGATTGACGAGTGCCACCGCTCCATCTACAACGTGTGGCAGCAGGTGCTGGAGTACTTCGATGCCCACCTCATCGGCCTCACCGCCACGCCGGCCAAGCAAACCTTCGGCTTCTTCAACCAGAACCTGGTGATGGAGTACAGCCACGAGCGCGCCGTGGTGGACGGCGTGAACGTGGGCTCCGACGTGTACCGCATCCAGACGGCCATTACCGAGCAGGGCAGCCGGGTGGAAAAGGGCAGCGCCATCAAGCGCATGGAGCGCCTCACGCGCAAGCGCCGCTGGGAAACCCTCGACGACGACCTGACCTACGCCGGTACCCAGCTCGACCGCTCGGTGACGGCGCCCGACCAGATTCGGACGGTGCTGGAAAAGTGGAAGGCCGTGCTCTTTACCGAGCTGTTTCCGGGGCGCGAAATCGTGCCCAAAACCCTCATATTCGCCAAGAGCGACAACCACGCCGACGACATCGTGGATTTGGTGCGGGAGGTGTTTGGCAAGAGCAACGAGTTCTGCAAGAAGATTACCTACGCCGCCGAGGAGAAGTCCGACGAGCTGATTAAGCGCTTCCGCAACGACTTCCACCCCCGCGTGGCCGTGACGGTGGACATGATTTCGACCGGCACCGACATCAAGCCCCTGGAGTGCTTGCTCTTCTTGCGCGACGTGCGCAGCCGCGTGTACTTCGACCAGATGAAGGGCCGCGGCACCCGCGTCATCGCCCCCTCCGACCTGGAGGCCGTGACCAGCGACGCCCCCGCCAAAACCCGCTTCGTCATCGTGGACGCCGTGGGCGTGACCGACTCGGAAAAGAAAGACACCGAGAGCGTGGAGCGCCAGCCCGGCACCCTGGGCTTCGAGAAGCTGCTGCACGCCGTGGCCCAGGGCAACCACGCGCCGGCCCAGCTCCGCAGCTTGGCCCAGCGCCTGGCCCGCCTCGACCGTCAGCTCACGCCCGATGACCGCGCCGCCGTGCAAACCCAGACCGGGGGCACCACGGTGCAGCAGCTCGCCGCCCGCCTCTACGACGCCGTGGACCCCGTGAAGCAGGAAGCCGAAGCCCTGCGCCTGGCCGCCGACGAGGCCCAGGCGGCCGGCCTCCCCGCCCCTGCCGAGGCCGATGAAGCCCACTGGCAGCAGGCCGAGCAGGCCCTCACCGAGCGGGCCGTGCACCTCTTCGACGACCCCGCCCTGCGCGAGCTGCTGGCCAAGGTGCACCGCCAGCACGACCTCATCATCGACCTGGTGAGCAAGGACCGGGTGCTGGCCGCCGGCTTCGAGAGCCGCACCTCGCCCGAGGCGGCGCAGGAAGCCCTGGCCCGGCAGCGCGTGGATAAGTTCCAGGCGTTTATCGAGGCTCACAAAGACGAAATAACGGCCCTGCAGCTGCTGCACAACCAGCCCTACGCCCGCCGCGCCCTCACCTTCGGGCAGGTGCGCGAGCTGGCCCAGGCCCTGCGCCTCGACCACCCCGAGCTGACGCCCGAAGGCATCTGGACAGCCTACGAGCAGCTGGAAAAAGCGCGGGTGCGCGGGGCCGGCCCCCGCACCCTGCTCACCAACCTCATCAGCCTCGTGCGCTTTGCCCTGCGCCAGACCGACACGCTCACGGCCTACCCCCTGAGCGTGGACGAGCGGTACCACGCTTGGCTAACCCGGCAGCAGCAGGCCGGCCGCGCCTTCAGCCCCGAGCAGCTGAGCTGGCTGGGCATGATGAAGGAAAAAGCCGCCACCTCCCTGAGCGTGGAAGCCGAAGACTTTACCTTGCCGCCCTTCGTGGACCAGGGCGGCTACGCCCGCGCCCGCCAGGTGTTCGGCCTGGATTTGCAGGCCCTGGTCGACGAGCTGAACGAGGCCCTGGCCGCGTAGGCCGCGCTGCCGCACCCTTCCGCTGGTAGGGTATTTTTAACTTTTCAATTTATATCCTACCTGTGAGGTAGGATATTCTTTCGCTTTTGAAAAATACCCTACCTCACAGGTAGCTTATTTTTCAGTTTTCAAAAAAAGCTGCCAACCACGCCGCGCCCACGCCGGCCGATATAACGAATGAACGAAGAACAGGAATTACCGCAGGGGTGGGTTTGGACACGACTTGGTGAAATTGCTTCTACGAGTAGCGGAGGTACCCCAAGCCGCAGCAATCCATCATACTTTACGGGCAATATTCCGTGGATTAAATCCGGCGAATTGGGCGATGGGTATGTCATAGAGCACAGTGAGTCCATAAGTGAAGCCGCTTTGGCAAGCTCAAGCGCCAAGCTGTTTCCAAAAGGCACTTTGTTGATTGCGCTTTATGGCGCCACGGTTGGCAAAGTGGGTATTTTGACAATGGATGCCGCCACTAATCAGGCCGTTTGCGGCATATTTCTGCCGCCTTGGGTTGAACTCAAATTTGCGTTCAACTACCTGTTTTCGCTTCGCCGAGAGTTCATCGAACAAGGCAAAGGCGGAGCGCAGCCAAACATCAGCCAAGACATTGTTCGAAGTACCCCCTTTCCCCTCCCCCCCCTCCCCGAGCAGCGGCGCATCGTGGCCAAGCTGGAAGAGCTGTTCAGCCGGCTCGATGCGGGGGTGGCGGCCGTGCGCCAAACCCAGGCCCTGCTGAAACGCTACCGGCAATCGGTGCTGCACGCGGCCGTGACCGGCGAGCTCACCCGCGCCTGGCGCGAAGCCCACCCCGCCCCCGCCGAAACCGGGGCCGCCCTGCTCGCCCGCATCCGCGCCGAGCGCCGGGCGCAGTGGGAAGCCGCCCAGCTCGCCAAGCGCGGCGGCCAGCTCCCGCTGAACGACTCTTGGAAAAAGAAATACGAGGAGCCTGCCGCCCCCGACACCAGCGAGCTTCCGGAGCTGCCGGCGGGGTGGGTGTGGGCGAGTATGCGCCAGCTAGGCGAAGTACGCTTGGGCCGCCAGCGGGCACCCCAGCACCATTCAGGCCCCTACATGCGGCCCTATCTGCGGGTAGCAAATGTTTACGAGGACCGGTTCGACCTGCGCGACGTGATGGAGATGAACTTCACGCCCGAGGAATATGAAGTGTATAGCCTTCGCGAGAATGATATTCTGCTAAACGAAGGACAAAGCCTAGAGCTTGTTGGTCGCCCGGCCTTGTATCGCAACGAGGTGCCGGGGGCCTGCTTTACAAACACGCTGGTTCGGTTTCGAACCTACCAAAATGTGCTGCCGAAATATGCCCTGTCGGTGTTCCGGTCATACATGCACAACGGCGTTTTCCAGAAAATCGCAAGTTGGACGACCAGCATAGCGCACCTCGGTGCTGACCGTTTTGCTGGCCTGCACTTCCCCCTCCCCCCCCTGGCCGAGCAAGCCGAAATCGTAGCCGAAGTAGAGCGCCGCCTCACCGTGCTCGATGCACTGGGCCAGACCCTGGTCGACGAGCTGAAGCGCGCCGAGCGGCTGCGCCAGAGCCTGCTGCACCGGGCCTTCACCGGCCGCCTCGTGCCCCAGGATGCCACCGACGAGCCAGCTGCCGCCCTGCTGGACCGGCTGCGTGAGGAAAGCGCAAAGGTACCGGCGAAGGGCAAGGCCGGGCGTGGGCGTAAGTCTAAAGCAGCAGAAGAACAACTGTCTATTGAGCTTTAACCAAACCCTTGTTCCACCATGCCCATTCTTATTAAGAACTGCTTACCCAACGCAACCAACTGGCCCGAACAGCTTGTTGTCGTCAACTGCGGCAAATTTTACCAGCGGCAGCGCGCGAATCAGGTGTACGCTTGTCCAGCTAAGAATGCGTCTTACTCCCACAGACGCTGCCTGTATTTAGGCATGTACTTGGACTTGGCGGTCAAATGCATCGCCCGGGTTAGCGGCGTGGTGGACATCGACCCTCTGGGCAATGCTGCTCCAAAAGTCCTCTGGAACAACGAGGACCCTTCGCAGTACAGCGATAATCAACTCATCGCCGACGCTTGCGAACGATTGACGGCTTGCTTCTCGCCCACCCACGCCAAATACTGCACTCCCCACCGGGTCTTCGTCCTCCGAGACTTCTCGGACACTCATTTTCGCACAGGAGACCGGTTTAAAATCAAGTATAGTAAACGATATTTCTGGGTGGGCGACGAGCAGGTGCGCGCCACGAATGCTGAAGAGCTGGCCCAAAATCTACGAGGCCTCAAGTGGACTTATTGGGAATAGTGCCTGCCTCTTATTTATCATCTCACATAATACTGCAAACCCATGAAAGCCAAAATCAACCGCACCAACTGGACTAACCAGCTCGACGTCGTCAACTGCGGCGAATTCCACACCCCACAGGTAAACAACGAGGTGTATGCCTGCCCGGCCAAGGGCGGCGCTTATTCCCACAAACGCAGCGAGTTTATGGGCATGTATTGGGGCAAAGCGGTAAAGCGCGTAGGCCGCATCCTGGGCGTAGTAGACGTGCACCCGGCCAACTCCGCTCTCGACTGCGTGCGCTGGAACAACGCCGACCCGGCTGTGCTGGACAACCCGGCTCTGATTAAAGAGGCGCAGAAGCGGCTGCAAGCCTGCTTTCCGAAAGAGGCCAAGGCATTTCACATGACGCCGCACCGCGTATTCGTGCTGGACGAGCTAACCGAAACCGACTTCCGCAAAACCAGCTCCGGCGGCATGTTCACGTCCAAAATGTACTTCAACGTGGACCGCTACCATCCCACGTCGACGGCCAACCTCGCCGAGACCCTCAGCACCAAGACCTGGGCCGAATACGGCCGCTAACGATACCCCATGCGCTGTTCAACCTTCCTCGCCCTGGCCTTGCTGCTGGCGCCCCTTCGCGGATTCTGCCAGAGCTACTCATCGTTGCGCTCGGACTTCGTAAGCGCCCTTTTCAGCGACAACGCGAACCGCTACAAAGGCGACATCGAGTCGTTCATTCGCAACCCCGAAAACGCCGCAGAAAAGGCAGAAGCAGAGGCCTTGCTTTCTACGTTCAAGCTGCTGAACGATGACACCAGCGAGCAGCCCTACGTGTGCCAATTCAACAGCGTCATGAGCCAGGTCGGTCTCTCCTACCGCGCCTCGGCTACCACCAACCCCTACCTGCAGCTTCTCAAGGTGCAGGTAAAAGGGCGCTACGTGGTGATTCTAAAAAACACCCATCGGCAGAGCGGGTACATGGCCTACTTCACCGGCGCTTCCCTCGACAAAACCAGCACCTCGCGCATCAGCCGGGGCATCGGCCCGTTCAGTTGCGCCCGAATGACCCGTACCGAGAAACCTTACTCCTACGCCTACGCAGGAGCCAAGAAGAACGAGTACAACTTTAACGAGCGTATCCCCTGCCCATAAAGCCCGGTCAAGACGCTTCCTAACATCCGCACCTTGTTCTGCCCCCTCTATAGCTCTGCTTGCTGCTTCCCCCGATGCACGAATCCCACGACTACGAAAAGAAAAGCTACCGCAAGGCCTTCGGCAAAACCGCCGACCACAGCGACCTGGCCAAAACGTGCGTGTGCCTAGCCAATGCCCGGGGTGGCACCTTGCTAATCGGAATCGAGGACGACCACGAGCTACCGCCCCCCGACCAGCGCATCGACCAGGAGGATGCTAACCGCCTGCTGCAAGCCCTAGCGGGCCGCTGCCTGAACGTGGGCCTAGCCGACCCGCAAATCATCACCAGCCCCAACGGCGGGGAGCACCTCCAGCTCCGCATCCATCCCTCCATAAGCACCATCGCTACCACGGCCGATGGCCGGGTGTACATGCGCCTGGGCGAGCAGTGCCGCCCCGTGGTGGGCGAAGACCTGCTGCGCCTCGCCAGCGAAAAAAGTGGCTTCCAATGGGAGCTGCAGGCCCCGCAGCGGGTCACGGTCGACCAATTGAACCCGGCCGAAATCAAGTTCTTTCTGCAAAAAGTGCGGGAAGCCCCTTCGGATAAGGTAAGCCCTTTTGAGAAAAGCAAGTCCGACAACGAGCTGCTGGCTCACTACAACCTCGTCCGAGAAGACGGCCAGGTTACCAACCTGGGCATCCTGTGGCTTGGCACGCCGGCACAGCGCGCCCGCCTGCGCTACGGCCTGATAGTGCAATACATGGTGTACGACGAGGCAGAGCGGCGCATCCGCAAGGAAATCTGGCTCGACCACCAGCTCAACCCCCTCCACCTACTCGAAGACATTCTAACCCGGGGCGTTGAGCTGCACTACTACCACGAAGTACCCAACGGCATCTACCGCCGGCAGGTGCGGCGCTACCCCGAGGCGGTACTGCGGGAGCTCCTGGCCAACGCCTTCGCGCATCGGCTATACACCACGGGCACCGACGTGGCCATCCGGGTTTACCCTGACCGGCTGGAGGTAGAGAGCCCGGGGCATCTGCCCTTGGGCGTGACGCCCACCACCATCCTGCACGAGCGGGTACGCCGCAATCAGGCCCTGATGGAGACGTTCCAGGCAACGGGCCTGATGGAAGGGGAAGGCTCTGGCTACGACCTGATTTACGAGAAGCTAAGCCGCGATGCGAAGCCCCTCCCCGAAATAGACGACACCTACAATAACCTCCGGGTCATTATCCAGGCCAAAGCGCCAAACCCTACCGCTGTCGCCCTGCTCGATACCCTGGCCCGGTATTATGAGTTTAGGCAAAAGGAAATTATCACGCTGGGCATTATTGCGCAGCGGGGCACCATTACCGCCCCAGTTCTCGCACAGGCTCTCCAGCTCAGGCAGGAAGAGCGGCTACGTACCTGGCTGGGGCGCCTGCTGGAATGGGACATCGTACTGGCCCGGGGCGTGAAGAAAGGCACCGAATACATGGTCAATCCAAAAGCCTATGCGGCAGCCAACCTCGATGTTAAGCCCAGCCTGAAAACCTTGGAACCACACCGCCTGCGAGCCCTCATAGCAGAAGACCTAAAGGCCTACCCAAACAGCCTCATGTCCGAAATACACCGCCGCCTCGAAGAGCTTTCCTTGGAGGACATCCGCAAAGAGGTGTACCGAATGGTGGCCGACGGGACGGTGGGTAGTACCGATGGCAAGACCTATCGGCGCTATTTCGTCCTGCCATAAAAAAAAAGGATTGAAAAAGAAACGAAAAAGAAACCGCGTTTACAGAGCGAAGAAGCAGTTTTTTCTTTTTTCAACCTGCTAAAAAAATTATCAAACGCAAAAAGGAATTACAGCTACTATGCTAATTCCCTCCCCCATCCCATGCGCCAACCCACCCTTAATGCTACCGCCCAATCCCTCGTCCAGCGCGTCTGGGGCTACGCCACCGTGCTCCGCGACGACGGCGTGGGCTACGGCGACTACGTCGAGCAAATCACCTACCTCCTCTTCCTCAAAATGGCCGACGAGCAGGCCGGGGCGCCCAACGCCCCTGCCGTGCCCGAAGGAAAGGACTGGGCCAGCCTGCGCAGCCTCGAAGGCGACGCGCTGGAAGTGCAGTACCGCCACATCCTTACCGACCTGGGCAAGGAGCCTGGCATGCTGGGCGTCATCTTCAAAAAGGCCCAGAACAAGATTCAAAACCCCGCCCGCCTCAAGCACCTGCTGGCCCTGATAGACCGCGAAAACTGGTCGGGCTTAGGCTTCGACGTGAAGGGCGAGATATACGAGGGCCTGCTGCAGAAAAACGCCGAGGACGTGAAAGGCGGCGCCGGGCAGTACTTCACTCCGCGCCCGCTCATCCAGGCCATCGTGGAGGCCGTGGCCCCGCGCCCGGGCCAGACCATCTGCGACCCGGCCTGCGGCACCGCTGGCTTCCTGCTGGTGGCCCGCGACTACCTCGTGGATACCTACGGCCAGGAGATGGACCGCGAGCAGCTCAGGTTCCTGCGCGACCACACCTTCCACGGCACCGACATCGTGGACTCGGTAGTACGCCTGGCCGCCATGAACCTGTACCTACACGGCGTGGGCTCGACGGAAAGCCCGGTACGCAACCAGGACTCCCTCCTCTCCGACCCCGGCGAGCGGTACGACTTCATCCTGGCCAACCCGCCCTTCGGCAAAAAGAGCAGCATCACGGTGATGAGCGAGGAAGGCCAGACCAGCAAGGACACGCTCAGCTACGAGCGCACCGACTTCGTGGCCACCACTAGCAACAAGCAGCTCAACTTCGTCCAGCACATCTACACCATCCTCAAGGTAGGCGGCACAGCGGCCGTGGTGCTGCCCGACAACGTGCTGTTTGAGGGCGGCGCCGGCGAAACCATCCGCCGCAAGCTGCTGCAGGACTGCGACGTGCACACCCTGCTGCGCCTGCCCACCGGCATCTTCTACGCCCAGGGCGTGAAGGCCAACGTCCTCTTCTTCGAGAAGCGCGCTGCCGCCGAGCAGGCCCAGACCAAAGAACTGTGGGTGTACGACCTGCACACCAACCAGCACTTCACCCCCAAGGGCAACCCGCTGCGGCTCGAACACCTGCAGGACTTCATCGCCTGCTACGGCAAGCCGGGCCAGCGCAGCAAGCGCCAGGAAACCGAGCAGTTCCACTGCTACGACCTGGCCCAGCTCCTGGCCCGCGACAAGGTAAACCTCGACATCTTCTGGCTCAAAGACGACGCGCTCGAAGACAGCGCCACCCTCCCCGCCCCCGACGTGCTGGCCCTCGAAATCACCGAGAACCTGCAGGCCGCCCTGGCGCAGTTCGCCAGCATCGCCGAAGAGCTGGAAGCAGCCGAATAAGCTTTATTATTTCCGTAACCCGTCTGAGCCGGCTTCATCTTTGGATGAAGCCGGCTCTTTGCGTCAGAGAGAGGCATACCTATCATATGCCCCGTAAGCACGCAGGTAAGCGACAAAAACGCTGTATCCTTGCTTAGCTACCCGCGTAGCCGGTATGAGTGCTGCGATGGCGCGAGGTCAGCATTAAGCAAAGCCCTCTGGCTACTTTAAAAAAATTGAAAATTTTTCGGGGACGTAGGCATCCCTTGTTATACCCCCGGGCTTGCCCGATGGGGAAACACCTAAATAACCCAAGAGCCTGGTCTTTTTTAGAATACCCCCAGGAAAGCCGCCACCCAAACCAGCAAGAACCTCTTTCAGGCTCCGCAGATGCGGCGGTCTTCTTGCGTTGTACTTACTCGTAGGCCAAACGACTTGCACAGCATCCGGCACAACGACCCGGCTTTGTAGAACCGAGAAGAAGTATTTGCTCACAATGCCACGCCGCCGGGGCCGGAAGCTGAACCCGGCTGTGGAGGGTCCGGTTCGGCTCCCAATTGCTTCATGAAGCAATTGGGGCAACTGATAACCAGCACCGAAGGCGCAGCCAGCTGCTTACCTTGGATTAATGGGGCGCAGGCGCAGCCCGGCGAACCCCAACGCGAATACCAGAGCCACGCTCAGCAGCAGCTTGCCAAGCCCCCGAAAAGCCGTGGGCAGCTCGGGCTGGCTGCTGAACCTGTGCATGGGCTCTTTGGCGTAGTCGGCGTGGTGGAAGGCGGCCTTGCGAAAGAGGTACGGATAGTAGAACGCCCGCAGCGTGTCATGGTAAGCCACGGCGCTGCGCTGGAACTTCAAGTGCGTGGGCAGGTCGGTAGCAGCCAGCGCGTTGAGGCTGCTTTGGACGCTAATGGCCGGAGAAAGCAGATTAAGCTGCTCAACCAGCTGATAGCGCTGCTGCAGGCCCTGGGCATAGGCCGCGGCTTGTGGGGCCACCGCTACGTCGCCAAGGTGCTGGAAAGCATAGTACCAGCGCCAGGCAAACCGCTCCCGGATGGTGCTCGTATCGCGCCATTCGGGGTGCAGGGCGAAAAAGCGCTGCATGGTCTGCTGCTTGGGCCGGTCCCAGCCGGCGTGGATTTCTTCCCGCTGCTTAATGGTCAGCTCAATGCCCTGCGGCACGGGGCGGGCAGCAGCCACCCAAAGGTTAAGCAGGCTGGGCACCAGCACCACCAGCAGCAGCCAGACTCCCAGCAGGGTCACGGCATTGAACGCCGAGGTTCGCTGTAGCGCCGTGACTACCAGGGCCACACCAAACCAGAACAGGCAGTACAGGGCCGTCAGCCCCAGCCACACGGTTACGCGGCCATCGGGCGGCACGCGTGCCCAGAGCATGCCCACCGCCGACAGCAGGGCAGCCAAGCCGAGCACCAGCCCCACGCGAAAGGCCAGCTTGGCACCCACCACCACACCGGCGCCGACGGGCTGGGCCAGCAGCAGCGTCAGGATGCCTTCCTCCCGCTCGGCGGAAAGCAGGTTAAAGCACAGGGCAATGATGAGCAGCGGAAACAGGTACACGAGCACGAAGGCCAGGTCGAAGTTGCCGCTGAGCACCTTCAGGGGGTTGGTGTTGTCGGTGGCATAGAGCTGATTGTGCAGGCCCAGCAGGCGCAGCTTCATATAGTATGGGTTTACGTCGCGCAGGCCCAGCGAAAGGGCTGCCCAGGGGTCGGGGGGATTGACGGCGTAGGTGCTGTGGTAGTAGCCGATGTCGCCGGCGTCGGTCGAATCGGGAAACTTCACCTGCAGCTCGGCCACGTTGCGGCGCGTAAGCTCGGGCAGGGCAGCCAGGTGCTGCCGCTGCCGCCCTACTTCCGTAGCACCGTAGTAGATGCCATAGAGGCCGGTGAGCAGCAGCAGGCTGCACAGCAGCACGAGGCCTTTGGCCGCGCGAAAATGCCTCCATTCGGCGGCCAACAAAATCCAGAATGTATTCATAAGGTTTTAAACCAATCGGGAGGTGGAAATCAGGCGCATCCCCAGCCAGGTAAGGGCCACGGCCCAGAGCAGCAAAGCGGCGGCCGGCAGCAGCAGGCGCGGCCCTGCCCAGCCGAGTGGAGGCGCCTGGTATGTAAAAACGGGCAGCTGCTTCCAGGTGCTGGCGTCGAGCTTACGCTCTTTGTCGCCGTAGCCCATCCCGGTTTGCAGGCCATTGAGGCGCTGCACGAGGTGGTAGCGGTACTTTTCGGCGGCCTGCTGAAAATGCACGTAGTGGGCAAAGTCGGAGCCGGCCAGCGTCATGGAGAGGGGACGGATGGCCTGGTAAGGATTTAGCAGCCCAAGCCAGTCGGACAAGCGGTTTTGCCGCTCATAGGTGGCGTTAAGCGCCGCGAAGTGCTGCTGGTACACTTTGGCCGAGTACTCCTCGGCGGCAGCCATCTGAATGCCGGCGAAGCTTACCGGCAAGTGCTGTACCGAGTCGACGCCGTATTTTCTGAGCGTAGCCGCTTTGAGAGCTTCTACGCGCTGGTCCTGCGGGTCGTGGCCATTGATGCCGTGCTGGGCCTCGTCATGCACGGCTGCGTCCATCTGGGCCTTGGTCACGGCCGGGTACAGCGTAGCGCCCAGGTTGGCGGTTGCTTTGGGCATGATGATGCAGCCCAGACTCCACAGGCCAAGCAGGGTAACCAACGCCGCGCGGGAACTGGCCTGCCGTGCCGACACCACCACCGTTCCCACAATGATGAGAAAGAAGTACACGGCATAGCCCAGCACAAACAAGCCCAGCCGCAGCAGCAAATCGGCGGTAGAGGCAAACGCCTCTCCGGTAAAGAGCAGGGTGGCCGCCAGCGCCAGGGCCGGCAGTACCACCAGCGCCACGGCCCGGCTGTAGCCCTGAATCTTGCCCCAGGCCAGCTGCCGCAGCGTGGCACCCTGGCTTAGCAGCAGCTTCAGGGTACCTGTTTCGCGCTCCTGCGTGAAAGCCCCGAAGCACAGAAATACGATAAGCAGCGGCACCAGCATTTGCAGTACAAAGGCCACGGTCAGCTCGCCAAAGCGAATAAGCGAGCCCGATTGCTGGGACTGGCTGAAGTTGACGCTGTTTTGCTGGTGCGCCTCGAGGTAGACGGTGGTGCCGGTGTAGGAGTCCACGCCCGCGTCAAGCAGGCTCAGCCCCGACTTCGGCCGGAACGCGAACGAGCCGTAGTGGGCCACCCGGTGCGGATGCCGGTTGGGCTGGTTGCGAAACTGGTCGTTTACCGTTTGCTGGGCCAGCTGCCGCTCCTGTTGCAGGGTGCGGTACGAGGCGCGCCCCACCAGCGTCGCAGCCAGCAGCAAGGCCAGCATCAGCATGCTCAGCACCAGAAAACGCTTGTCGCGCAGGGTGCTGACAAATTCTTTTTGCGCTATGCTTTGAATCATCGGCGGGCTAGTTGTGCATGTAGGTGAGGTAGAGCTGCTCCAGCTCCTGGGCGTTGAGCGCGGCGGTGGAGCGCACGTCTACCAGCTCGCCTTCGCGCATGATGCCCACCCGGGTGCCCACTTGCTTGGCCCGGAAGATGTCGTGGGTGGCCATGAGCACGGCCGTGCCCTGCCCGCTGAGGCGGGTCAGCAGCTGCGAAAACTCGTTGGATGCTTTCGGGTCGAGGCCGGAGGTGGGCTCGTCAAGCAGCAGCACCTTGGCGTGCTTGGCTACCGCAATGGCAATGCCCACTTTCTGGCGCATGCCCTTGGAGTAGGAGCCCACCCGCCGCCGCACCGCTTCAGCCGGCAGCCCGGCCTGGTCCAGGTAAGCCTGCAGCTCGCTTTCGGAGTATCTGAAGCCGGCCAGGCTGCTGAACAGCGCCAGATTCTCCAGGCCCGTCAGGTGCGGGTAGAGCATCACATTTTCGGGGATGTACGCCAGGTGCGCTTTAACCTTGAGCGGGTCGGCCGCCACCTCCAGGCCGTTGACATAGGCCGCGCCCGAAGTCGGGGCTATAAAGCCCAGGAACAGGTTGATGGTGGTAGACTTGCCAGCGCCGTTCTGGCCCAACAGGCAGAACACCTCGCCGGGTGCGATTTGCAGGTTCAACCTGCGCAGGGCGAGCTTGCCGGGGTATTCTTTGCGCAGTTCGCGCGCTTCCAGAATGTAAGTCATATGCAGGAGGCAGGGGAGCTAAAAAGTGTAGGCCAGCGTCGCCATATAATTGCGCGGCGCGCCGGGGCTGACGCGGAAAAAGTCATAGCCGCCAACGAAGTAGTGCCGGTCGAGCAGGTTATTGGCATTCAGGTGGAAGTTGAAGCGGTTGACGGAGTAGAACAGGGCCGCGTCGAACACGGTGTAGGCGGGCCAGTAGTCCCAGTAAAGCTCGTTTTGCCCGTTGCGCACCTGGTTTTCCATCCGGCGGCGGGCTACGTGGTTGCCGCCAATGGCCACCCCCAGGCCCCGCAGGGCCGGCGTGGTGAAGGTGTACTTGGTCCACAGTCCTGCGGAGTGCCGCGGAGCGTTGGCCAGGGGCTGCCCGTTCTCCGCGGCTACATCGGCCCGCAGCACTTCGGTGGCATTGAAGGCATAGCTGGCGTTCAGGCTGAGGTTGGGCAGCACGTTGCCGGCCAGCTCCAGCTCCGCTCCGCGCGAGCGGGCAATGCCGTTCTGGCGGTACTCCGGGCCACCATCGGGCATAAGAGCGCCGGTGCTTACCAGCTGGTTGCGCTTTTCAATCTGATACACGGCCACGGTGCCGAGCAGCGCCTTCTGGAAAAACTCCCCTTTCAGGCCCGTTTCCACCTGATAGCTGGTTTCGGGGCTGAATGCCGAGCTGCGCCCGTAGCGTTCGGGAAAGCGGATGTATTCGGGCTTAAGCGGGCGGAAGCCGGCGCTGTAGCTGGCGAAGTAGTTCAGGGCGTCGGTCAGGGCGTACGTGAGGCCGGCACGCGGCAGCAGCTTGCGTTGCGGAATGGTACGCGCCCCGTCGCCGTAGTCACGCTCGTCGTTGAACAGCTCGTAGCGCAGGCCCAGCAGCAAGCCCAGGCGCGGCGTAACGGTCAGCTGGTCCTGCACATACACGCCCGTGGTGTAGTATACCGCGTTGAGGTAGTCGGTGAAGAATTGCGGCAAGGGGCGGCGCACATACTTGGTCGGGTCCTGCAGCTCGTAAACCGGGCTGTTCAGGTTGAAGGTCAGCGCCGACGCTACCCCGTTCACCTGCTTCTGCCGGGCCTCCCACATGGTGCTCTGCTTGTCGGTCGTAAAGCGGATATAGTCCAGGCCCAGCACTACCTTGTGGTTGATAGACCCGGTGGCGCGGTTCAGGGCAAAGTAGGCGGCCAGGTTCTTGGTGTATTCCTCGGCCTGGCGGGCAAAGTATCGCATGTTCATCACCGTGTTGGCCGGCGCATCGGCATAGGTGTTGAGGGTGCGGTGCTCGCTCAGGTTTTCATTGTAGGTGAAGTCGAGGTAGGAGGCGTTGAACGACAGCCAGTCCGTGAAGCGGTGGTTGAGCGAGGCGTTGAGGTAGTAGGTACTAGTGCGGAAAAAGTCGCTCGGCTGGCTTAGCGTAAACGAGCGGGACAGGCCATACAGATCGCCGCCGCGCACTACCAGGCCACGGTCGAGGTAGCCATCGACGTGGGTGTATACCAGCTCGGCGTTGACGGTGGTCTTGTCCGAGGCCAGAAAAGTTACCGTTGGCGCCACCATCAACGAGCGGGTGTCGTTCACGTCGCGGAAGGTGTTCGACTTCTCGTAGCCGGCATTGAAGCGGTAGAGCACGTTCTTTCGCTCGTTGAGTGGGCCGGTCAGGTCGGTCGTAGCGCGCGTGGTGTTGAAGCTGCCCGCCGAGAAGCTCACCGCTTGCCGGGCCACGTCAAGCGGCTTTTTAGTCACCATGTTCACGGTGCCGCCGGGGTTGATGTCGCCGTAGAGCGCAGCACCGGGCCCTTTCAGAATTTCCACCCGTTCCAGGTTCACCGTAAGCGGGGCCACAAAAAACGAGTTGCCGTAGCTAAATCCCGAGCGCAGCCCGTTCAGGAGCCGAAAGCCGCTTTCGTAGCCGTTGCGGAAGCCGCGAATCGACAGGTCGTCGTAATGCGAGTACTGCGTTACCCCCGCCACATTGCGCACCACATCGGGCAGGCGGAAGGCCTGCCGGTCCTCCATCAGCTCCTTGGTCACGGTTGAAATCGACTGAGGCACGTCCTTAGGGTTGGAGGCCGTTTTGGTGCCTACGAAGCTGTAGTCGCTTTTGTAGCCGGTTTCCTTGCGGCCCAGCACTTCCACTTCCTGTAAGGCATTGGTGCTTGCACGCAGCACGAAATCGGCCGTGGCTTGCGGCACCTGGTTACTAAGCTCCACTACGCGACGTTCCTCCTGGTGCGCCAGGCTGCGCGTAATTAGGGTATACTCTGCCAAGGGCAGCTGGTCGAGCACAAAGCGGCCGTCGGCATCGGTGAGGGCTGCAAAGCGGCCGGTGTGCTCCAGCACCGATACACCTTCCAGGCTTTGGCCCGCGGGCCCGGTTATACGGCCGTGGATGCTGCCCAGCAGGCTTTGGCCCGCAGCCAGCAGGGGCCAGAGCAGAACGAACAGAAGAATGATTCTTCGCATGAAGATAAAGGGGATGGGCCGTTGCGCCAGATGGCCACGTCCGGATGATACATTAGGAGAATGGGGGCCGCCGTGTGCAAACACAGCTGACCGGGGCGGCAGAAAACCGCGCAGGCGTGAGTCAGCCCTTAGGCTGCTCCGCAAAACAGGCACGCATGAAAGTGCCCAGGCAGAGCACGTAGCCCGCTAGTACGTAGCCATTTGACCTTGAAAAAGGCGTACGCGTAAGCGCAGCACACAGCTACTGCGTGGGATGTGCCGGAAAGGGGGGTGCGGCCACGCTCAGGTATAGCCGTTAGGTTAACGGCATACCATCAGGCGAGCAGGCTTAGGCACAGCGACCCGGAGGGCCGCGTAGCGAGGCGCCGTCAAGCAGGTGTGAAAGCCGGCAAACGGGAGCCTGGACACGGTATTCCGCATAGGGCTGAAGCCGCAGCGGTACTTCCAGCTGAACCGGAAGCGCCGGCTGAAAAGGCGTGTCGTAGAACTGCTCGGTGTGGCAGTGCTGGTGTTTGGGCGAAACCAGCGCCTTGCCGTTGGCTTTACCAACTACCTCCCTGGTATGCTCGTGTTCGGTATGGCTGTGCAGGTGCAGGCGCAGTACGGCAGCCTCGGGCGCGAGTACGCGCACAAGCAGCGCCAGCAGCCACCAGGCTAGCACTTTACGCCGTAAGTTCACTACTTGTCTGCCACGCATGCTATACAAAGGTAGTAGCAGTTTGTGCAAAGCATAGAATACCGCTTTTGTTTGCCGCCGCTGGCAGCAGGTCTGTGCATCGGAGCCTTGGTTGAATTAAGGCACCCCTGACAGGAGCCTTGTCAAGTGCCGGCAGCTCAGCAAGGTGTTGGGGTCTCAGCACCCGCAAAGGGAGGATAGAGCAGAAGGGCTAATACGTACACAATCATCTACCAACCCAAGGAATACCACTTAACCTTGGTCAGAAGCCAGGTGCAACAGCTAGCACCTTGGCTTACCCCTCCCTAAAGCTACGCTGGGGCACACGGATGCCCATCTTTTCGGAATAGCGCACAAAAGTGCACCGGTCAACGCGCCAGCTTCTGCTGCTACCTACCGGGCATCATCATCTTCATTTCATAATGGGGCTCTAGTCTTGTACCGTTAACTGGGGCCTTTCCACCTGGCCGGGCATCCTGCATATCATCTTAACCAATTTTATTTCAGCTTTTTATGAACACACCCCTACACCTGTCTCCCGGCTCGCGGCCGGGGTGTCGGTGGCTGATTGGACCGTGCCTGCTGGCCCTGCTCCTTCTGCTTTGTACCGGCAGCCTCACCTGGGCCCAGACTACCGGCCCCGATGGTGGCACCTTAAGCCCGGCCAGCACCACCGTGTGCTCGGGCTTCAACTCGGGCACGCTCACGCTGAGCGGCTTTACCGGCACCATTGTCAAGTACCAGTTTGACAACGGCAACGGCTTTACCGACATCGCCGGCAGTGGGGGCAGTGCTACCTACACCTTTTCCAACCTGACCCTCACCACCCGCTACCGGGCCGTGGTGCAGAACGGCGCCAACCCGCAGGTGGCCTCCACCGTGGCCACGGTAACGGTAAACCAGCCGCCCACGGCGACCATCAACTCCCAGGGGCCCACGCGCTTCTGCCAGCAGGGCACTATTTTCCTGGTGGCCGGGCCCAGCGGCAACTACACGTACCAGTTCCTGCGCAACGGCGTACCCATTGCCGGTGCTACCAGCCAGACCTATACGGCCACCGTTACGACCAGCGCCGGCTACTCGGTGCGGGTGACCGATGCGGCAGGCTGCTCGGCCACCTCCTCAACCATTCAGATTGATGTACAGCCCCAGAACGTGGTAACGTTGGGCGCCAGCGGCTCCACTACGGTGTGCCAGGGCAGCTCGGTGCTGCTCACGGCCAGCACCAGCGGCATTGGTGCCAACAACTACACCTATCAGTTTGAGCGCGACGGCGTGCAGATTCCCGGCGCCACCAGCTCGACCTATGCGGCTACTATCAGCGGTAGCTACCGCGTGGTGGTGTTTAACCCGTCGACCTGTACCTCCACTTCCAACGCCGTCACCGTGACGGTGGTGCCGGTGCCCACCGTTACGCTGAGCTATTCCTCGCCCAGCTACTGCCAGAGCGGCTCGCCCAACCCGACCCCCACGTACTCGCCCACCGGTGGCAGCTTTTCAGCCACCCCGGCCGGCTTGAGCCTGAACCCCAGCACGGGCGCCATCACCCTGGCCAGCAGCAACCCCGGCACCTACACCGTGACCTACAACTCGGGCGGCACCTGCCCCGGCACGGCCAGCACCAGTGTTACCATCATTCGGGCGCCCCAGGCCACCTTCTCCTACCCGGCGGGCAACTACTGCGCCGGCACCACGGGCTCCATCAGCGCCGTGCTGGCTTCGGGCAGCACGGCCGGCACGTTTACCGCCACCCCGGCCGGCCTGAGCCTGAACGCCAGCACCGGCGCCGTTAACCTGAGTGGCAGCACGGCTGGCACCTACACCGTCACCAACACCATTGCCGCGGCCAACGGCTGCGCGGCCACCTCGGCCAGCACCCAGCTTACCCTGAACACCCAGCCCACGGCTACGCTCAGCGCCGGCGGCCCCACCACCTTCTGCCAGGGCAGCACCGTGGCGCTAACGGTATCCGGCGGCTCGGCAGCGGCCACGTACCAGTTTTTCAACAACGGCCAGCCCATCAACGGCGCTACTTCGGCCAGCTACACGGCCACGACCAGCGGCTCCTACACGGCCGTGGTTACCAACCCCGGCGGCTGCACGGCTACCTCGAACGCGGTGGCCGTAACGGTGAACCCGCAGACTACCGCTACCTTCTCGTATTCGGCCACACTCTATTGCCAGAACAGCGGCAGCACGCCCACGCCCACCATTACCGGCACCGCCGGCGGCACGTTTACGGCCACCCCGGCCGGCCTGAGCCTCAGCAGCAGCACCGGGGCCATCAACCTGGCTGCCAGCACCGCCGGCACCTACGCGGTTACGTACAGCGTGGGCGGGCCCTGCCCCAGCTCCAGCACCCGCAACGTAACGGTGGAAGCAGCTCCCCTGGCCGCCCTGACCGCCAACGGCCCGACTACCTTCTGCCAGGGTAGCTCGGTGGTGCTGACCGCCACGGGCGGCGCCGCCGGTGCCACGTACCAGTTCCTGAATGCCGGCCAGCCCATCAGCGGCGCTACCAGCAGCACCTACACGGCCTCAGCCAGTGGCTCTTACAGCGTCCGTATTACCAGCGCCGGCGGTTGCGTGGCTACTTCCACCGCCACCACCGTCACGGTAAACCCGCAGACTACGGCCACTTTCTCGTACGCAGCCGCCGTGTTCTGCCAGAACAGCGGCGCTACGCCGGTGCCCACCATCACGGGCACGATGGGCGGCAGCTTTACGGCTACACCAGCCGGCCTGAGCCTGAACGCCAGCACCGGGGCCATTACGCTGGCCAGCAGCACCGCTGGCACCTACGCGGTTACGTACAGCGTGGGTGGGCCCTGCCCCAGCTCGACTACCCGCAACGTAACGGTGGAAGCCGCACCGGCTGCTGCCCTGACGGCCAGCGGGCCGCTTACTTTCTGCCAGGGCGGCAGCGTCGTGCTCACGGCTACCGGGGGCGGCAGCGGTGCCACTTATCAGTTTCTGAACGGTGGCCAGCCGATTGGCGGGGCCACGAGCAGCAGCTACACGGCCACGGCCAGCGGCGCTTACTCGGTGCAGATTACCAGCGCAAACGGCTGCGTGGCCACGTCTACGGCTTCGACCGTGACGGTGAACCCGCAAACCACGGCTACATTCTCGTATTCGGCCCCGCGCTTCTGCCAGAACAGCGGCAGCACGCCCACGCCTACTATTGCGGGTACCATGGGCGGCACCTTCGCGGCCACGCCGGCCGGGCTTTTCATTAACCCCACCACCGGGGCCATCAACCTGGCCGCCAGCACCGCCGGCGCCTACACCGTGACGTACAGCGTGGGTGGCCCCTGCCCCAGCAGCACGTCGGTAAGCCTGACCATTGAAGCGGCTCCCGCCGCTGCTCTGACCACCAGCGGCCCAACTACCTTCTGCCAGGGCGGCAGCGTGGTACTAACCGCCACGGGCGGCGGTGCCGGCGCAACGTACCAGTTCCTGAACGCCGGCCAGCCCATCAGCGGCGCCACCAGCAGCACCTACACGGCTACTACCAGCGGCTCCTATTCGGTAGTTGTTACCAGCGCTGGCGGCTGCGTGGGCACCTCAACCGCCACGTCGGTAACGGTAAACCCGCAGACCACGGCTACCTTCTCGTACAGTGCTTCGGCATTCTGCCAGAACAGCGGCACCGCGCCCATGCCCACCATCACGGGCACAATGGGCGGCGCCTTCTCGTCGGCTCCCGCGGGCCTGAGCCTGAGCGCCAGCACCGGGGCTATTAACCTCGCCGCCAGCACAGCCGGAACTTACACCGTGACGTACAGCGTGAGCGGCCCCTGCCCCAGCTCCAGCTCCGTAACAGTTAGCGTGACGGCCCCGGCCGTGGCTACCTTCAGCTACGCGGCCCCCATCTACTGCCCCAGCGGTACCAACCCTGCGCCCGTGCTGGGCAGCGGCGCGACGGCCGGCACGTTTACGAGCAGCCCCATGGGTCTGAGCCTGAACGCCAGCACGGGCGTCATCACCCTCAGCCAGAGCCAGCCCGGTACTTATACCGTGACGAATAGCCTGGCAGCGGCCGGCGGCTGCCCCGCCGCTACGGCCAGCACGCAGCTGAGCATCAGCACTGTGCCAGTAGCTACGCTCGCCAGCAGCGGCCCCACCACCTTCTGTCAGGGCGGCTCGGTAGTGCTGACGGCCAACGGCGGCGGCACGAGCAGCACCTACCAGTTCCTGCTCAACGGCCAGCCCATCAGCGGCGCTACCTCGGCCAGCTACACAGCCTCGGCCAGCGGCGCTTATAGCGTGGTAATTACCAACCCCGGCAACTGCGCGGCTACCTCGCCGGCTACCACCGTCACGGTAAACCCCATTGCTACGCCCACGGTAAGCTACAGTGCGGCCAGCTTCTGCCAGAACGTGGCCACCAACCCCATGCCTATGGTATCGGTGGCTGGCGGCACCTTCAGCTCGACCACCGGCCTGAGCCTGAACAGCAGCACCGGCGCCATCGACCTGGCGGCCAGCGCGCCCGGCACCTACAACGTGACGTACACCGCCGGCAGCCCCTGCCCCGGCAGCGGCACGGCCACGGTGACCATCACGGCCGCCCCAAGTGCTGCCTTCGCCTATGCCGGCTCCACGTTCTGCCTCACGGGCAGCAACCCCACGCCCAGCATCAGCGGGGCTATGGGCGGCACGTTCTCGGCCCCCAGTGGCCTGAGCATTAGCGCCAGCACCGGCACCATCAACCTGGCTGCCAGCACCGCCGGCACCTACGCTGTAACCTACACCGTGGGCGGTCCCTGCCCGGCCAGCTCTACCCTCACCGTGACGCTGACCACGGCGCCGGTGGCCACGTTCGCCTACGCCAGCCCCAGCGGCTACTGCGCCGGGGCCACTACGTCGGTACTGCCCACCTTCAGCGGGGGCGGCAGCGCGGGTACCTTTAGCTCTACCGTAGGCCTGAGCCTGAACGCCAGCACCGGCGCCATCGACCTGGCTGCCAGCCAGCCCGGCACCTACACCGTAACCAACACCATTGCCGCCTCGGGGGCCTGCGCCGCCGTATCGGCCACGGCCACGGTGACCATCAACGCCGCGCCGGTGGCCAGCCTCACGGCCGGCGGCCCGACTACCTTCTGCCAGGGCAGCAGCGTGGCGCTCACGGCCCCGGCCGGCAGCGGCCTCAGCTACCAGTTCCTGCTCAACGGTCAGCCCATCAGCGGGGCTACTTCGGCCAGCTACACGGCCACTGCTGCCGGCAGCTACGCTGTCACGGTGACCAACGCCAGTGGCTGCGCCAGCACTTCGGCAGCTACCACCGTGATGGTGAACCCGGCCACCACGGCCACCTTCACTTACCCGGCCGCCAGCTTCTGCACCAGCAGCACCCTGAGCACCACGCCCACCATCACGGGCACAGCCGGTGGCAGCTTCTCGGCTCCGGCGGGCCTGACCCTTGATGCAGCCACGGGGGCTATCACGCCCGGCACCAGCATGCCGGGCACCTACACCGTGACGTACAGCGTGGGCGGCCCCTGCCCCAGCACGGGCACGGCGATGGTGACCATCACGGCCCCGGCCCAGGCCGGCTTTGCCTATGCCGCGACCAGCGCCTGCGCCACCGGCACCACCAGCATCCTGCTGGCCCCCGGCAGCAGCGCCGGCACCTTTACGGCCAGCCCCGCGGGCCTGAGCCTGGATGCCGCTACCGGCACGGTTGACCTCAGTGCCAGCCTGCCCGGCACCTACACCATCACCAACACGGTGGCGGCGGCTGGTGGCTGCGCGGCAACGTCTGCTACAGCTACCCTTACGGTGGAAGCCGTACCGGCCCAGCCCGGCCTGAGCTACCAGAACGGCACGCTCACGGCCACCGGCCCGGCTGGTGCCACGTTCCAGTTCTTCCTCAACGGCACCGCTATTGGCGGCGCCACGGGCACTACCTACGCGCCCACCCAGGACGGCAGCTACACCGTGGTGGCTACCTCGGCGGCCGGCTGTTCCTCAGCTCCCTCAGCAGCGGTAATGGTGGTACTCACCAGCTCGGCTTCGGCGCAGGCCGCCTTTACCCTGAGCGTGTACCCCAACCCGACCACCGACGGCCGCCTGACCGTGACCCTGGGCAGCCACCGCCTCCCGGCGCAGTTGCGCGTGTTCAACGCCCTGGGCCAGGAAGTGCTGAAAGCTACCGTGCCGGCCAGCGCCAGCAGCCAGCCGCTGGACCTGCGCCACCTGGCCACGGGGGTGTACATCCTGCGGGCCACCACCGAAGCCGGTACCGTCTCGCGGCGCCTCATTCGGGAGTAAGGCCGGTGCTTCGCTACTATGCGGCCACCAGCCGCCTATTTAGGTTGATTTATTTGTTGTAGAGGTTGTTAGGCTATGTTTTGGAAGGAGGGCCCGCTGGTAGCAGCGGGCCCTCTTTTTGATTTAAAAGCCGGAGTATGAGAGCCACCCCGCATGGCTCTGCCACCAACGCAGGTTTGCACCCGGAAAGGCTTATTTATCATGCTGGCATCATGTAGCCGGGCGAGCTTTACCATTATTCCGTTGGCTTACTCCCGTTTACGACCATGAATCGCCTCCTGCTTATCGTCGCTACCCTTATGTTGGCCGTGCAACAGCCCGGCACCGCCCAATCCAGTCCTTCCCGCAGCCGCGGCTATGCCGAAGAGCGTGCCCAGCCCCGGGTTGACCCGGTTTACCAGCAGGCCGAATCCCTCACCGGCTACCTCGCCGACCTGCTCCGCCTGCCGGCCCGGCAGCAGCCCGCCGTGCGCCAGTGTCTGTGGCAGTACCTGGCCCAGGTCGACGCGCTGGAAGCCCAGGGCCCCGAGGCGCTTACCGAAGAAGCCCTGCAGGAACTGGTGCGCCGCTACCATGCCGCCCTGCAGCGGGCGCTGACGCCGGGCCAGTACCTGAGCTTTCTGGAGCTACAGCTGGGCCCGCCTGCCGCTGCTCCCTTCGGGGGCTGGCTGGCGGCCAGCGGCGAATAGCCTGGTTTCTCCTTCCCCGATGGCCGTTCGCTTATCATCTTGGCCTCATGTTGCTCACCTAGCTTTGTTTCATTCCTTACCTCATCCCTCAAACGGTTATTTTTAAACAACTCATTCTCATGAAAAAGACACTTATTTCCGCCGCTGTACTGCTTTGCTCTTTTGCTGCCTTGGCTCAGGCTCCCACGGCCGCCCAGGCTACCAACCCCTCGGCCCAGCGCAAGCAGGAAGCCCAGGACCGCCGCAACGGCCAGGGCACCGGCTCGGCCGCGGCTGACAACCACGGCCAGACCGTGCAAGCCTTTGCCACCAGCACGCCGCTGACCGGGGCTGCCAAAGGTGCGGCCATCAGCGAGGTAGCCCGGAGCCGCCGTTCGACTGCCCAGGGGCAGCGCCCTGCCCACAGCGCCCGCAGTGCCCGGGGCGGCCGCAGCATGGGCCATGCCCACGCCGCCAGCCCCGGCCACCAGGGCGGGCGCCCGGCGGGAGTTGGTCGCCGCTAGCACTGCTTTCCGCCCCAGTCGGCCGGGTAGCTGAACTTTTGGCAGCCCGGCCGGCCTTAGCGGGCTGAAATCGGTTCAACTGCCGTCAACGGCCGTAGCTTTATTCCTGAACTGTTATTTCTTTTTGCACCATGAAACTCCTTGGTCTTCTTGGTTTTTTCTTTTTCCTCGGGCTGGGTAGTCAGCAAGCCCAGGGCCAGGCCTTGAGCCACGAGCCGGAAGCGGGCATCATGTTGGCCCAGAACACTCCCACCACCTCGTCTGCTCAGGCGCAGGAGCCGGCCGCCGCAACGCCGGCCGTGAAAGCCGTGCCCCAGGCCGGCCGCCAGAACAAGCCCCAAAGGGTAGATGAGGCCACCGCCGACGAGAGCATGGAAGACCACACGGCCCGCAGCGCCCGCCCCGAGCGCAGCGCACGCAGTGCCCGTAGCAGCCGGGCCGCCGAAGCCGGTGCCCGGGGTGCCCGCAGCGCCGCTGGTGCTGGCGCCGGGGCTGGGCGCGTAGGCGGCGCAGGCCGGGGCCGCGGGCAGTAACCACTACATCATCTGGCGCAATGCGTTTCACAAAGGCTTTCTGGCAGTGGGCGGGCGCGCTGCTCCTGCAGGCGGTAGTTGGCCAGCTGGCGCTGGGGCAAGACCTGGGCAGCAGCCCGCCGACCAGCCCCCCCACCGGGCCAGCCGACAGCACGGCCCGGCGGGGGGGCTTTACTGCCCTGCTTAGCTACGGCAGCAACTCCACCTTTTTCGGGCGTACCCAAACCACCCGCTACCCCTATGCGGCGGGCGAACTGACGTACAAAAGCCGCTTTGGCGTGTGGGGCTCGGTAGTGAGCTACAGCCTGTTTGCTACCAGCAGCTTTGTGGACGAAACCGACTTCTCGGTAGGCTGGGACGGCGACCTGAGCAAAAAGGTAGATGCCTCGGCCAGCTACTCGCGCTTCGTATTTGCCGACAACAGCCCCTTGGTGAAGTCCAGCGTCAACAACTCCCTCGATGCGTACCTGGGCTTGGACTGGGGCCACGTGTACTCGCGGCTGAACGCGGCTTACCTGTTTGGGCAAAGCAGCGACTTTTTCGTGGTGCTCGACAACTCCCGCTATTTTGAAATCGACAAGGTACTCACCCCCAAGGCTTACCTGGCCATAGAGCCCCGCGTGAGCGTAACAGCCGGCACCCAGTACTTTGCTGAAACCAGCATTGAACAGCAGCAGGCCCGTGGCAATATTCCCCGCCCGGTGGTGCCCGGCCGGGGAAGTGGCAGCGGACCCGGACAGGGTACTGGCGGCGTGGGCGGGCCACCGACCACAACACCAACGCCTGCGCCGACCACCACCACGACCACCACCACGACCACCCGCTTCCAACTGCTGAGCTATGAGCTGCGGGTGCCGGTAACGTACACCCTGGGGAAATGGTCGGCGCAGGTGGCCTGGCGCTACGTGGTGCCCCTGAACCTGCTGCCCGACGACGTTTCCACGGCCCGCTCCTTTTTCACCACCAGCCTGTCGCTCAACCTGTAGCCTCCTTTTTTGCCCCGTCCATGACCGTTCTTATCGTGGAGGATGAGCGTACCCTGGCCCGCGAGCTGGGCATTTTCCTCTATCAGCACAACTTCACCTGCACCACGGCCCGCACGGCCCGGGAGGCCCGGCAGCAGCTGGCCGACAACGTGTTCGACTTCGTGCTGCTGGACCTGGGCCTGCCCGATGGCGACGGCCTGCAGGTGCTGGCCGAAGCCAAGGAAAACGAGCTGTCGGCGGCCGTTATCGTGCTCACCGCCCGCGGCGCCGTGGAAGACCGCATCAGCGGGCTGGAGCTGGGCGCCGACGACTACTTGGCCAAACCTTTTTCCCTGCCCGAGCTGCTGGCGCGCATGCACGCCATCACCCGGCGCCGCTTCGGGCTGAACAAGCCGCTGGTGGCGGTGGCTGCCTTTCAGCTCGACCTGCAAACCCGCCGCGTCCTGCACGCCGGCCAGGAAGTAGCCCTGTCCGTGAAGGAATTTGACGTGCTAAGCTACCTGGTACTGAACCGCAATCGGGTGCTCACCCGCCTGCAGCTAAGTGAGCACATCTGGGGCAACCTACCTGAGTCGGGCTTCGACTCTAACTTCATCGACGCGCACATCAAGAACCTGCGCAAAAAGCTCGGGCAGCACGCCGACACCGAGTGGCTCGAAACCGTGCGCGGCGTGGGCTACCGGGCCCGGTTGTAGGCAGCCCGCCCGGGCATGCGCTGCCAGGCCCCGGCCCGCAGCAGCTGTTCCCTGCTCCCTTTTTAACGCTTTTTTTTCTGCCCGGCTTCGTCGGCCTGGCTTCCTATGCTCTTTTCTGTATGGCAAAGCCTCTACGCTTTCTTGTCCTCGCCCTGGTACCGTTACTGACGGCACCTCTGCGCCCGGCCGCCGCCCAAGGGTGGACCGGCCTGGCCCACAGCAACTATGCCGGCACCCACAACCTGTACATCAACCCGGCCAGCATCGCCGACTCGCGCCAGAAGTTCTACGTCAGCTTCGCGGCCGCTGACCTCAACGTGTACAACACCTACCTGCAGCTGGACATGCCCTACACCCCCTGGCAGGTGTGGCGCGACAACGTAGGCAACCAGTACCGCGATGGCAACGGCAAGGTGGTGTTCAAAGTCGACTACCTGCGCGAGCAGCTCGGCTACGGCCCCAAGTTTGGCAGCGTGAGCGCCGAGCTGCGGCTGCCCTCGGTCATGCTCTCGCTGAGCCCCCGGCACAGCATCGCCTTCTCCAACCGGGTGCGCAGCTTTGTGCAGGTAAGCAACGTGAGCGAAAACCTGGCCCGCCTCAGCCGCCACGGGCTCCCGGAAGCCGAGCGCCTGGGCTTGGCCAACCAGCTCCTGGCCGACAACAGCTTCAACATCGGGGTCAACAACTACCACGAGTTTGCCTTGAGCTATGCGCGCACCTTCTCGCCCAATACCACGCACTTCTTTAAGGGGGGCCTCACACTCAAATACCTCGTGGGCCTGGGGGGTGGCTATGTCCTGAACGAAGGAATTAACTACCAGGTGTATAAGGGCGACAGCATTCAGCTGCAAAACCGCAACGTGAGCTATGGCTACACCGACTACAACTACTATACCCGGCCGGACTTCCGCGTTGGCGACTTCTACGGCCGGCAGCGCCTGGGCCAGGGGCTGGGGGCCGACCTGGGCCTGACCTACGAGTGGCGGCCGGAAGCCGCCCGCTACCAGTACCGCATGGACAACGCCAGCTGGACCGACAACACCCGTAACAAGTACAAGCTCCGGCTGGGCCTGGCGTTCTCCGACCTCGGCGCCGTGACGTATGCCAACGCGGCGTACGTGCGCCGGGCCCAGCTCGCCAACACCCGCACCATTCAGTGGGGCCAGCTTGACACCTTGAAGTACAGCAGCCTGGGCACGTCCGTAGACCAGACCCTGGCCCGCGTGGTGGGCCTGCAGGGCCAGGCCACCCGTTTCACCAGCTACCTGCCCACGGCCCTGCGCTTCTCGGCCGACTATGCCGTGCGCAAGCACCTGTACGCGGGCCTGCTCTGGACCCAGAACCTGCTGCCGGCCACCACCATCGGCAGCCGGGCCATCAGTAGCCTGGCCCTCACGCCGCGGGTGGAATTCAGCCAGGCCGAGCTGTCGCTGCCGCTGCTGCTGACCAACAACTACCGCAGCCTGCAGGTGGGTGCCATGCTGCGCCTGGGGCCCGTATTTGTGGGCTCCGACAACCTGGGGGGCGTGTTTGGGGTGACCACCACCACGGGCTACGACCTGTACGCAGGCCTGGGTTTTGCCCTCGACAAGAAAAAACACAAGGACCGCGACGGCGACCAAGTGAGTGACAAGCTCGACCGGTGTCCCACGGTGAAAGGGGTGTGGGAGTTCAAGGGCTGCCCCGACCGCGACGGCGACCATGTGCAGGACACGGAGGACGAATGCCCCGATACACCCGGCCTGCTGGCCTTTAAAGGTTGCCCCGACCGCGACGGCGACTTGGTGCCCGACAAAATTGATGACTGCCCCGACCTGCCCGGCGTGCCCGCCCTGCGGGGCTGCCCCGACCGCGATGGGGACGGCGTGAAAGATGCCGACGATAAGTGCCCCGACCTGCCCGGCCCGGCGGAGCACGCCGGCTGCCCCGATACCGACCAGGACGGCCTCTACGACAACCTGGACCAGTGCCCCACCGTGGCCGGGCCCACCGAAAACCAGGGCTGCCCCTTCCCTGACACCGACGGCGATACCGTACTGGACAAAGACGATGCCTGCCCGGCTGTGGCTGGCCCCGTGGAAAACAAGGGCTGCCCTTACGAGGATGCGGACGGCGATACCGTGCTCGACAAGGACGATGCCTGCCCCAGCATAGCCGGGCCGGTAGAAAACAAGGGCTGCCCATTCTCCGACGCCGACGGCGATACCGTATTGGACAAGGACGACGAATGCCCCCACACGCCCGGCCCTGTGGCCAATAAAGGCTGCCCCGTTATTGCTGCTGCCGAGCAAAAGGTGCTGAACACGGCCTTTGCCAACCTGCAGTTTGCGTTTAACAAAGACATCATCCTGGCTGCTTCTTACCCTTCCCTCAATGAACTGGCCCAGCTGCTGCAGGCCCGCCCGGAGTTCCGCCTGCGCCTGCGTGGCTACACCGACAACGTGGGTACCCCGCAGTACAACCTGACCCTTTCGCGGAAGCGGGCCGAGGCAGTAAAGCGTTACCTGGTCGGCAAAGGCGTGCCAGCCGAGCACATTCGCAGCGAATATTTTGGCCGTAAAAACCCCGTGGCGACCAACAAAACCGCCGCGGGCCGGGCCCGCAACCGGCGCGTGGAAATGAAAGTCCTGTTCGACTAAGCTACCCGTTCTACAAAAGCGGCCCTTGCACCCTTGCCCGGCTGCAGGGGCCGCTTGGCGCTGGGGCTGGGCCACTCCCGAAGGTGTAGCTTCGCAAAGCCGAAACGGCACTTTTCACCCCCTTTGATAACGTACTTTCATCCCGGCTTTTCCTCCCTGCCTTGAAGCTCAGCACCAAATTCACCCTGTTCAACGCCGGCTCCCGGGTTGCCATCCTGCTGCTGCTGGCCGTGGGGCTGCCGCCCGTGATGAGCCGGGTAGCCCTGCTGGCCACCGACCAGCGGCTGCAGCAGAAAAAGGAGAAGGTGCTGCGCCTGATTCGCCGCAACGGCATTTCGGATTTTATTGCCAGTGGGCAGTCGTCCTACGGCAGCTACAACCTGCTCAAGGAGGAGTTTATATCCCTCGAAGAAATTCCGCCCGGCCCCAGCATTGATGTCATCGAAGACGCCAAGCGGGCCGTGGAAGACGAGATTGTGGAGTACCGGGTACTGAGCTACTCGTTTACCCAGGGCCGGCAGGCCTACCTGCTCGAAATCGGCCGCAGCACGGGCAGCATCGGCGAGACCGAACGCAACTTCCGGCGCTATGCCCTCTACATCCTGCTGGTGGCCGTGGCCCTGACCACGTTGGCTGACCTGGCCTTTTTCCGCTACCTGCTGGCCCCGCTGGGCACCATCATCCGGCAGCGGCTGAAAAATACCCACCACCCGGCGGCGTTCAGCTTTGAACCCATCCCCACCAGCACCGACGATTTCCGCCACCTCGACGAGAGCCTGCGCGAGATGATGGCCACCATCCAGGCCTCGTTCACCAAGGAGCGCAAGTTTATTGCCGATGCCTCCCACGAGCTGCTCACACCCCTGGCCGCCCTGCAGTACCGCTTCGACAACATGCTCAGCGACGAGAGCCTGTCGGATGAAAACCTGCTGCGTGTGGTGGAGTCGCAGCGCACGGTGCACCGGCTGCGCACCATCATCAAGTCGCTGCTCATGATTTCCAAGATTGAAAACGACCAATTCCCCCGCACCGAAACCGTGACGTTGACGCAGCTGGTCGCCGAGGTGAGCGAGGAGCTACACGAACGCCTTGCCCTGCTTGACCTGACCCTGCAGCAGGAGCTGCAGTCCGATTTCGTGGTAGCCAACTGCAACCGCAGCCTGCTGTTTACCCTGCTCTTCAACCTGATGAGCAATGCGGTAAAGTATAACCGGCAAGGCGGCCAGGTGCAGGTGCTGGGGCGCCCGGCAGCTTCCAGGGCCGGCTACGTGCTGGAAATCCGCGATACCGGCATCGGCATCAGCAAAGAGCAGCTGCCACGGCTGTTCCACCGCTTCGATAAGGGCAGCAGCACCGACCCCGACAGCTACGGCCTGGGCTTGTCCATTGTGCGTACCATCGCCGACCTGCACGGCATTGTATTGGAAGTAAACTCCATCGAGGGCCTCGGCACCTCGTTCTTGCTAACCTTCTCGCCCGAACCGGGCAGACACTAGCGCTGTCTGCATTTGGTCTGTATGCAAAAAAGCTTCAAGCGTCTGGTATATCGCCCCTTCGACAGCTCACAACTAAGCGGAACGATGGACTCGCCCGGTTATATCTCAGCCCCGGTCTACCTTTAATAGCCAGGGGTCGAGTCATACCAAGGCCCAAGAATCTCCTTCCATGCGTCCAGCACGGCCGGGGCAAGTAGCCTCGCTTTGTCCTTGGCGTAGCGGTCCGTTACGTCTTCTTCCGCATGCCCAAGGACGAGCTTCGCCAGAGCCTTGTTGTTTTTGGATACCTGTTTGAGCAAAGTTGCTGCCGTATGCCGTGCTGTATGGCTGCTGATAACCTGCCAGAGCGGGCGCCAGTTGTGCTTCACCTTACCCCCGCTGATAAGGCGGTCGTCCCATTCCCGCGTGAGTCCGGCACCTCGGGCTACCTGTTTAATCCACTCGTTGCGCTCCTGCTCACGGCGGGCGGGGAATTTCCAGCCCCACCGCTCACCAATGTGCACCGCAATGGGGGGCAGCGGCACAGCGGCATCCAGACCCGTCTTCCCCTGCACATGCAGCAACGCCGGCACCTGCCGGCCGTCCTCTAGCTGTAGCACCGTCCGCTGCCGGCTGGGCTCAAATTTCTCCAGGTCTTCGTACCGGCGGCCACTAAAGCATTGGAAAAGCTACCGGTCGCGCTCTTCGGCTAGATAGGCAGCTGTGGGCTTCCAGGCGATTAAACAACGCAGCTCGGCTATTTCCAAGTCAAGCTGCGGCGCATTCTTAGCCGAGTACTGCAGCCACGAGGCATCCGTCGGCCGACCAAGCCGCTCCAGGCACTTCCGGATACCCGTAAAGTGTACTTTGATGGCCGCATCGCTCAGCTCCTGGTCGAGCAGGTGGTTCAGGTAGTCCTGGGCCGCATCCTCATTAAATTGCAACGGGCGCAGGGCCGGGCGCCACGACTCCATCATGGTGGCCATCTGGTCGTATTTGCGCAACGAGTCGACAGCAAGGTGCCGGTTTTTTTCCTTCCACTGCTCCAGCACCTGCCGCCACGTTTGAGCGGAGGGGTCTGGTCCCTTTTCCGTTTCCGGGAAAAGGTAGCGGTGAAGCGCTTCTTTTGATATCTTTTGAAAAGGGGCTGCTCCCCACAAAGCATCGAAAGCCGCAAGCACGTCTCGTTCCCAATCGTTCAGCCGGTCGTTTAGGTTAAGATAATCAGGGTGCTGGCTGGTGACCCGGTCGGTCTTTTCGTCCCAGAGCATTATGAGCTCACCCTTTTTACCCACCTTCCGGGGCAGCACCCGCTCGCCGGTGCGCAGGTGCATGGTCTCGCCGTGCCAGCGCACCGTTACCCGCAGCGCGCACCATCCCTGCTTATCCGCTTCGGAGTGGATAGGGTAGAAATGGACCTTGATTTTGTGACGGTAGACCGTTGGGCTCTTCATCGTGTAGCCTTGTGCTATACCCGTACCGCTTTTCGTACCAGTTTCCGTACCGCTATACGGTGCAATACCGGTTTGGGGCTTGGTTGAAAACCGCTCTAATGGGCTAGAAACACGAATACCCGCCGGATTTCGGCGGGTATTGCGGTGTTGTAGCGCTCCCTCCTGGGCTCGAACCAGGGACCCTCTGATTAACAGTCAGATGCTCTAACCGGCTGAGCTAAGGAAGCATTTTGGTGCCCGAAACCCGGTTGTTGTTGTTTCGGACTGCAAACTTACAAGGTCGATTAGGTTAGTGCAAGCCTGGGGCAAAAAAAATTTCAAAAAAATACACTCAGCGCTTTAATTCAGGATATTAAGTTGCGAGCCCTGTAAGCTGGTGCTGTATTGGCGGAGGGGAAATGGCGACGGGCCGCCAATAACCTGGCCCTGCAGATTGAACTGAGAGTTGCAGCAGGAGTCGCGCAGGAAGAGCCCGGAGCGGTCTACGCTGACCAGTGCGCAGGCGTCGAAGGGGCGGTAAGGGCAGTTGCGCTCGAAGGCGAGGTAGGAGTTGCCGGCCTGGCGCACCACGATAATGCCCTTAAGCCCGCCAGCATCGGGCCGGCCGCTGCTGCCGGGGGGCAGCACCACCGTACCGTTTACGGTGCGCAAGGCCACGTATTGCTGATTTGTTAGCGTCAGCGACACGTTAACCGGCGTGTAAGGCATCTGAGGCTGCTCGTTGTTATTGCTGCCGCAGGCGCCTGCCCCAACGAGCAAGGAGCAACAGGCAATGAACCAAGCAAGGCGACACATAAGTGCTTTAACTGGGTTGTTCATTGCTAATAGCTCATTGATAATTGTAAAAGCCGCGTCCGGTTTTGCGGCCGTGGTGGCCGGCATCTACCTTCTGCTGCTGCACCCGGCTGGGCCGGAACTTGGCATCCTGGTGGAAGGAGGCAAACATGGCGCTGGTGACGGAAAAATTGGTATCGACGCCAATCAAATCCATCAGCCGGAACGGGCCCATCTTAAAGCCGCTGGCTTCCAGCAGCTCATCGACCACGGTGAAAGGTGCCACCTGCTCCTCCACAATCTTCAGGCTTTCGACGTAGTAGTGCCGGGCCACCCGGTTTACGATAAAGCCGGGCGCATCGGCGGCCCGTACCGGGGTTTTGCCCAGGCGGCGGGCCAGGGCCTCCACGGCATCGGCTACGGCGGGGCTGGTGGCTACTCCGCTGATGACTTCCACCAGCGGCATAAGCGGGGCCGGGTTGAAGAAGTGCATGCCCACTACCCGCTCGGGCTGGGGCACGGGCGCCGCCAGCTGGGTAATGGGTAGCGACGAAGTATTGGAAGCCAGAATGGTATCTGGACCATTGATGAGCGCCAGCTCCTGAAACAGCTGGTGCTTTACATCGAGCTTTTCCACCACGGCCTCAATAATGAGGTCGGCCTGCACCACGCTGAGGTCGGTAGTGGCGGTAAGGCGGGCCAAGGCCTCGTCCCGAGACTCGGCCGTAAGCTTACCTTTTTCTACCAGCTTGCCCAGCCCGGCGCCAATGGCAGCCTGGGCTTTCTCCAGTGCGGCGGGGTTGAGGTCGAATAGAATCGTCGGCAGGCCGTGCTGCACGCCCAGCTGGGCAATACCCAGCCCCATGGTTCCGGCGCCGACAACGGCCAGCGTGTTGATGGTCATACTTAATAGGTTTTAGTTGTCAGTTGTTCGTTGTCAGTTGTTAGAATGTTCTATATAATTATTCCTGACAACTGACAACTGACAACTACTTCTTAAACAGCGAATTCACGAAGGTGTGGCGGTCGAACAGCTGCAGGTCGGTCATCTTCTCTCCTACCCCGATGTAGCGGACGGGAATGCTGAACTGGTCAGAGATGCCGATGACCACGCCGCCGCGGGCGGTCCCGTCGAGCTTGGTGACGGCCAGGGCGGTTACCTCGGTGGCTTTGGTAAACTCTTTGGCCTGCATAAAGGCGTTTTGGCCCGTGCTGCCGTCGAGCACCAGCAGCACTTCGTGCGGCGCGTCGGGAATCACCTTCTGCATCACGCGCTTGATTTTGCTGAGCTCGTTCATCAGGTTCACCTTGTTGTGCAGGCGGCCGGCGGTGTCGATGATTACCACGTCGGCGTTCATTTCCACGCCCTTGCGCACGGCGTCGTAGGCGACGGAAGCGGGGTCGGTGTTCATGCCGTGGCTGACCACGGGCACGCCCACGCGCTGCCCCCAGATGATGAGCTGGTCGACAGCCGCGGCGCGGAAGGTATCGGCTGCACCCAGCACCACTTTCTTGCCGGCGCTGTGGAAACGGTGCGCCAGCTTGCCAATGGTGGTGGTTTTGCCCACGCCGTTCACGCCCACCACCATGATAACGAAGGGCCCGTTGGCACTATCGGCCCGGTCGAGCACGGCCATGGAGCCGGAGTTGTTGTCTTCGAGCAGGTCGGCAATTTCCTCGCGCAGGATGCGGTCCAGCTCGCCGGTGCTCACGTACTTGTCGCGGGCCACGCGCTTCTCGATGCGGTCAATCACCTTCACCGTAGTGTCGATGCCCACGTCGGCGTGTACGAGCAGGCCTTCCAGGTCGTCGAGCACGGCTTCGTCGACGGTGCTTTTGCCCACCACGGCCTTGCTGAGCTGGTCAAAGAAGCTGGTTTTGGTTTTTTCCAGGCCGGCGTCGAGCGAGGCCTGCTGCTCTTTGCTTTCCTTGTCTTTCTTAAAAAAATCGAAGAGTCCCATAAGTAGCTCCAACTTTTAGCTGGAGAATCAATGAATGGTCAGCGATGAATCGTTCGGCAGCCAGCGTTTCGCGACGGCCCAACGATTCTCCAACTGAAAGTTGGAGTTACGGTAACACGAAAAAAGTCCCACGAAGGTGGGACTTTTTTCACTTTTAAAAGCAAATGCGCAGCCAGCTTATTTAACGCCGGTGGCCAGGTACTCCTGTACTTTGTCGAGGAGAACCATCTCCTCCTTGAAGGTGTAGGCACCGGTTTTCTCCGATTTCACGGCACGAATAACCTTTGCCCAGTTCTTGGCATTCTCTGTGGTTTTCAGAGTTGCTACTACTTTCTTAGCCATTGTTCAGGTTATTTAATTTCCTTGTGAACGGTCATTTTCTTGAGGATGGGGTTGAATTTCTTCAACTCGATGCGCTCAGGGGTATTCTTGCGGTTCTTGGTGGTGACGTAGCGCGAGGTGCCCGGCATCCCCGAGTTTTTATGCTCGGTGCATTCCATGATAACCTGCACCCGGTTTCCTTTCTTGGCCATCTCGACGGGGGTGTGATTTTTAAATTTAGGACTGCAAAGGTACGGGTCTTTTTGAAAACTACAAAAGGGTAAGCGAATTATGTAGGTTGTTTCTGGTTTCTGGCTGCCTGTTTATGGCTTTTGGTTGCTGGTTTCTGGCTGGAACGACCAGCCGAACCCAGAAATCAGCAACCAGCAACCTACTTCAGCTCGGGCAGCTTCCACGCTTCCAGGGCGCTGGGCTCGGCCATGGTTTTCTCGATATCGGCCACCGTGCGGGGGCCTTCGGCCGAGAGGTTTTCGTAGCCATTTGCGGTAATCAGGATGTCGTCTTCGATGCGTACGCCGATGTTCCACCACTTGGGGTCGCAGGGGGCGCCGGCCGGGATGTAGATGCCGGGCTCCACGGTGATGACGTTGCCGGCCTTAAGCGGCCCGTAGCTGCCGCGGTCGTGCACGTCGAGGCCCAGGTAGTGGCTGGTGCCGTGGGGAAAGTAGAGGCGAAACTCTTCTTTCTTCTTGATAATGCCCAGCTTCAGCAGGCCCGCGGCTACTACTTCCTGGGCGGCTTTGTTGGGTGCCTGAAAGTCGGCGCCCGGCTTGCAGGCGGCAATGCCCGCGTCCTGGGCCGCCAGCACCAGCTCGTAAATCTGGCGCTGGGCCGGGCTGAAGGTGCCGCTGGGCGGCACGGTGCGCGTCACGTCGGCGGTGTAGCCGTGGTACTCGGCGCCGCAGTCCATCAGGATAAGGTCGTTGTCGAGCCGCAGCCGGTCGTTGGCTTCGTAGTGCAGAATGCAGGCATTGGCGCCGCCCCCTACAATGCTGGGGTAGCCCTGAAACTCGGCCCCGTAGCGGCGGTACACGTACTCGTGCAGGCCCTGCACCTCCATCTCGCCCATGTCGGGCCGCAGCAGGCGCATCACCTCGCGCTGCCCGGCCGTGCTGATGCGGACGGCGCGGCGCAGCAGGGCCAGCTCCTCCGGTGTTTTCACGGCCCGCAGCTCGTCCATTATTTCGCCCAGCGTGGCCCCGTCGTAGCGGCTGGGTGGGTTGGGGCTAATGGCCTTCTGGCGCTCGGCATCTGTTCTGGCCGCCAGGTAGGCGCGCACCGAAGGGTCTTCGGCCAGCCCGGGCAGATCCTTCAGCAGGTTATTCAGGTAAGCGGTTACGTCCTTGGCATTGCTCACGCCGTAGCGCTTGAGCATTTTGTAGACCACCGTGCGGTCGGCGCTGTAGTTGGCCGGCAGGCCCGACTGCTCCCGGAACGTGGCTACCAGGTTGTGCAGGTCGGCGGGGTCGCGGGGGTCGTCGCGGGTATCGGCGGGCAGCTCGGTGAACAGAATCTGGTCGAAGTCGGCCCACTTGATGCCGGCGCTGGCAAAGTCCTTGTTGTCGGCAGCGAACTGCAGCTGCAGCTGGGCCTTGGCCCCGGCGCTGCCCAGGCGGCGGCCGGTCCACTGCTCGGCGGCGGCGCTGCGCGGCTGGGTAAACAAGGCCTCCGTGACGCCTACCTGCCCGCCCACAGTGCGTGGCTCCTTAAAGAGCAGCAGCACGGCGTTGGGCTCGTCGTAGCCGGTCAGGTAGTAGAAGTCGGGGTTCTGGTGGTAGATGAAATTGACGTCGTTGGCCCGGTTGCGGACGGGGGCCGCAAACAGCACGGCTACACCGTGGGGCGGCAGCTGCTCGCGCACCCGCTCACGGCGCTCTTTGTGGAAGGCCGGCGACAGGAAGTCGGTGGGCCGGGGGGGCGCGGGCGCCATGGCCAGCGGTGGCAGGGCCGGCGCCTGTTGCGCCCGGCTACCGGGAGCCGCGGCCAGCAGCAGGCCCGCCAGGCCCAGCAGCCGCCAGAAAATCGTGTTGCCCGCCTGCTCATCTGCTCGTTGCTGTAGCCTCATGTTCCCGGTGTTGCTGATAAGATGTAAATCGACGGCCAACAGACAAAGCCAGCGCCGATACGTTGCCTTAAAAAGGCAAACATACCGGCGCTGGCTTTAGTGGCTGCTTGTTGCTGGCTTCCAGCTCCTGGTTGTCGTTCCAACAAACCAGCAACGAGAAACAAGTAACCAGAAACCTGATTTAGTAGGTGATGAAGCCTTGCTGCTTGGCTTTCTTCAACACCGCCATGATGCCATTCTTGTTGATGGTGCGGATGGTGGAAGTAGCAACTTTCAGCGTAACCCAGGCATCCTGCTCGGGAATGTAGAAGCGCTTCTTTTGCAGGTTCGGGAAGAACTTGCGCTTGGTCTTGTTGTTGGCGTGCGAAACGTTGTTACCAACGCGGGTGCGCTTGCCGGTCAAATCACAAACTCGGGCCATGATATCGAAGGGTTAGAAATTACAATGCTATGCGAAACGGGCCGCAAATATCGGAAAAAGTCTGGCATCCACCAAGCCTTTGCTCCTATTTTGTAGAAGAAGAGCTATTTGCAGGCCGTTGGGCGCGGGTTTTCCAGGGGCAATGCCGGCAGCCGCTGCCGCAGCAAGTGCCCCGGCGCAGGTGGTACTGCTCGGTAAATACCAGGTAGCCTTCCGGCGTATAGTAAAAATCGCCGGCTTGCAGCGGCTGGGGAGTAGCGGGCATGGGCCGCAAAGTTAGGGCCTTCCCATTGCCCTAAAGGCTACCGTTATCGTAAGGGACAGCTGCAGGCAGGCAGAGAGGCTACTACCAGCCTGCTGGTTAGCACGTATTGCTTCTTATATCCTCACGCCGACATGCTGCGTCTGTTCCTATACCTTACTTTATGCACCCTGCCGGGCATGCCGGCACTGGCCCAGCCGGCCCGGCCGGTTGTGCTTACCGAACCCCCGGGCACTGAAGCCGGGCGCCGCGCGCTGGCCACGGCCGACGCTGAGATTGCCGATGCCGTGCGCGAGGCACGGCGTACCCTGCCACAGGCCCGCAAGCGCTTTCAGGCCGGGCTGCCCGCCGGAGCCGAGTGCCAGCTGCTGGTGCGCGTGGTGGCCGGCGACACTCTTTTCCGCCCTACCCCGGTCCGCGTCATTGGCTGGCGCGACGGCAAAGTGCAGGCTTTGCTGCCTTTGGCCACGGCTAGCGACAAAATACCCGTCAGCTTCCCCGAATCCGCCGTTCTGGACTGGACCATCCTGCGGAGCGACGGCCGGGAAGAAGGAAACTTCGTGGGCCGCTACCTCGAAACAGCCCGCAACCTGGAAGGGCTGCGGCTGCGCTAAGGCCCCGCCGCTTCGGAACCGGACAAAACGCAGGATATATGCTGTTTTTCAGGCATCGCGCTTTTCCTTTGTTCCATGAAAACACTTTACACCCTGTTGCTGACCGCCGGCACCCTGCTGCCCGCCGTGGGCCGCGCCCAAACCACTCCCACTGCGGCTGAGAGAATCAAGCCCCTGCTGTTTCTGGAAGGCCAATGGAAAGGCCGCGGCTGGATAATGCTGGGCCCGGGCCAGCGCAGCGAGTTCAACCAAACCGAAAAAGTAGAGCAAAAGCTCGGGGGCAGCATTATAGCTATTGAAGGCCGGGGGACGGACCCCAACGACGACAAGCGCGTGATTCACCACGCTTTTGCTACCATGGCTTACGATGCGCCTTCGGGTACGCATCGCATGCGGGCCTACAAGGCCGATGGCAGCTACATCGACGCGCTGGCCACGGTGAACCCCAACGGCAGCGTGAGCTGGGGTTTCGACATGCCCAAGGCCGGCAAGGTACGCTTCACCATGGAGCTGAACAGCAAAGGGCAGTGGCACGAAACGGGCGAGTTCTCGCCCGACGGCACCAAGTGGTTTCCCAACTTTGAGATGACGCTCGATAAAGTGAAAAGTGAAAAGTAAGGAGGCAAAAGCTGACCAATCTCTAGCTCTACCCTTTTCACAAGAGCAGTTTCGGGGGCAGGAGCTAGCTGCCGTGTATCGCGGACTCTGCGAGTTCGCCCGGTTCAACGTTCACACGGGCGGACTCGCAGAGTCCGCGATACACGGCCGGCAAACCGCTCTAAGCATGACCCTACCGAGCATTTTCGCGTACTTTTAGCCTGTTTCATTCCCACTCCATTTCTATGCAAGCTTCCACCCTCGCCCCCACCACCCGCTCGCAGCAGTACATGCAGCTCGAAGACCAGTACGGTGCCCACAACTACCACCCCCTGCCCGTGGTGCTGAGCCGCGGCCAGGGCGTGCACCTCTGGGATGTGGAAGGCAAGCAGTACTACGACTTTCTGTCGGCCTACTCGGCCGTAAACCAGGGCCACTGCCACCCGCGCATCATCGGCGCCCTCACCGAGCAGGCCCAGAAGCTTACGCTGACTTCCCGCGCCTTTTTCAACGACCAGCTGGGCGCGGCCGAAAAGCAGCTTTGCGAGCTGTTCGGCTACGACAAGGCCCTGCTGATGAACTCGGGCGCCGAAGCTGTGGAAACGGCCCTGAAGCTGGCCCGCAAGTGGGGCTACCAGGAAAAAGGCATTGCCCCCAACACGGCCCGCATCCTGGTGGCCGAGCACAACTTCCACGGCCGCACCACGGGCATTATCTCCTTTAGCACCGACCCCGACAGCACCGGCGGCTTCGGGCCCTACAACCCCGGCTACGAGGTGGTGCGCTACGACGACCTGGCCGACCTGGAAGAAGCTCTGCAAGACCCGCATGTGTGCGCCTTCCTGGTGGAGCCCATTCAGGGCGAAGCCGGCGTGGTGGTGCCCAGCGAAGGCTACCTGAGCAAGGCCTACGAGCTGTGCAAGGCCCACAACGTGCTATTCATCGCCGATGAGATTCAGACCGGCCTGGGCCGCACCGGCAAGCTGCTGGCCACCCACTACGAAGACCTGCGCGCCGACATCATCATTCTGGGCAAAGCCCTGAGCGGCGGCGTGCTGCCGGTATCGGCCGTGCTGGCCGACGACCACATCATGCTGACCATTCAGCCCGGGCAGCACGGCTCCACCTTTGGCGGCAACCCCCTGGCCTGCGTGGTGATGCGCGCGGCCCTGGACGTGCTGCAGGAAGAAGGCCTGACCGAGAATGCGGCCCGCCTGGGCGAAATCTTCCGCACCCGCATGCGCCGCGTGATGGCCCAGCGCCCCGAAGTAGTGGAGCTGGTGCGCGGCCGGGGCCTGCTCAACGCCGTGGTCATCAAGCCCCACCCCGACGGCCGCACGGCCTGGGACGTATGCGTGACGCTGATGGAGCGCGGCGTGCTGGCCAAACCCACCCACGGCGACATCATCCGTTTTGCGCCCCCGCTGGTGATTAACGAGCAGCAGCTGCACGAGGCCTGCGACGTGATTGAGCAGGTTATTCTGGAGTTTTAAGTTGTTAGTTGACAGTTGTCAGTTGTCAGTTCGTTCTTACAATACAGCTATCAGAACGGCCTGACAACTGACAACTAACAACTGACAACTGACAACTAACAACTGACAACTAACAACTAACAACAACCTTCCCCCATTCAATATCATCAAAATGCGGACGCTGCTGGCTTTTGCATTGCTGCTTATCGGCCTGTACGCTACGGCCCAGGCTCAGACCACTCTGCCAGAGTTTAAGCTGACGGGGCACAGCCTGGTGCTGCCAGCGCCGCTTGCATTCAAGCCCGGCACGGCCGAGCTTACTCCCGGCAGCACGGCTGGCCTGGAGCATATCAAAAAGTATCTGGAGCAAAAAACCTACATCAGCCTGCTGCGGCTGGAAGGGCACGTTGCCGAAAAAGCGGCCACCGACCAGGCCTTAAGTGAGCAGCGGGCTCAGGCTGTAGCAGCCTGGCTGGTGGCCCACGGCGTGGAATGCCGCCGCCTGCTGCCCGTCGGGTTTGGCAGCACCAAACCGGCCGGCACCACCCCGGAAGCCAATACCCGCATCGAAGCGGTGAATACCGCCCTGCGCGACCGGCCCATCGGCGGACTGCCGGTGGATGGCGGAGGCCGGGTGGTAGACGCTGCTTGCAAGCCGTGATGGCGGCCAACCTCTCCTACTGGGAGCAACAGTCCTTTTTCGGGCCCGCCGACGTGGCCGTTATCGGGGCCGGACTGGTGGGCCTTACGGCCGCCCTGTACCTGAAGCAGCAGCGCCCGCAATGGCGCGTGGTGGTGCTGGAGCGCGGGGCCCTGCCCAGCGGCGCCTCCACCAAAAACGCCGGCTTTGCCTGCTTCGGCTCGATTTCGGAGCTGATTGAGCAGGAAAAGCGCGGCGACCTGCAAGCCGTGGTGGCGGCCCGCTACGAAGGGCTGCGCCGCCTGCGCGAGCTGCTGGGCGATGCGGCCCTGGACTACCGCGCCGTGGGCGGCTACGAGCTGTTCCGGGCCGATGAAGGGGAGCTAGCCCGCGAGTGCCTGGCCAGGATAGCCTACTACAACCAGCTGCTGGCCCCCATCACCGGCCGGCCGCTCACCTTCCACGATGCCAGCGCCGAGGCCGGCCGCTTTGGCTTCGGCGGGGTGCGCACCCTGCTCAGGAACGACTGCGAAGGCAGCCTCGACGCGGGCCGCATGATGCGCACGCTGCTGGGCCGCGTGTGGGCCGCCGACGTGCCGGTGCTGAGCAGCTGCGGGGTGGAAAGCCTGGAGGCGCCCGCCAGCAACCGCAGCGGGCCGGTTTTGCTTCACCTCAGCAACGGCGCCCGCCTGGAGGCCGGGCAGGTGCTGCTGGCTACCAACGCCTTCGCCGCCGAGCTGTACCCCAGCCTGGCCGTAGCGCCCGGCCGCGGGCAGGTGCTGGTAACCGAACCCCTGCCGGAAGTAAACCTGCCGGGTACGTTTCACTACGACAAAGGCTACGCCTACTTCCGGCAGCTGCCCGACGGCCGCATCCTGCTCGGCGGAGGCCGCAACCTGGACTTTGCCGCCGAAGCCACCACCGCGCCCGGTCTGACGGCGCCAGTGCAAGCTTACCTGGAAGGGCTATTGCACGAGGTGATAGTGCCGGGCCGGCAGCCCCGCGTCGACTACCGCTGGAGTGGGGTGATGGGCTTCGGCCCGGAGCTGGCCCCGGTGCTGGACTGGGTGGCCCCTGGCGTGCTGGCCGCGGTGCGCTGCAACGGCATGGGCGTGGCCATGGGCGCGGGCACTGGCTGGCGGGCCGCGGGGATGCTGGCGACAAACCCGGCCGGCTAAGGCCGAACAAAACGCCCTAGCTTTGTCGTATCCTGCGGAAGTCAGCTGTTTTTTTACTTATGCCCCTCTCCTACTCCCGCTTTTTCAGCTTGTGCCTGGCCTTTCTTCTGCTGAGCATGCTGGCCGGCTGCCGCAGCGAGCGGGTAGTATTTCACTTCGGCCCGGAGGCCGGCGCCCACGTGCCGCTAGCGGCCGAGCCTGCTTTGCCCACGCCTTCGGCCGTTGACGCTCTGCCTGCTGCTCAGTCAGAGTCTATGGTTAACGCTCAACCTGTATTAAGCCAGGCGGCTAAGTTGCCTCACCAACGGGCGGTGCGCAGAGTAAGCGGGGGCTTTGCTGCTAAAGGCACATTGCCCCGCCAGAAGGAGGCCATGCGCCACCTGCTAAAGCGGCACCGGGCCCCTGCCTCTGCCTCCGTACAGGCCCCGGCTGAGCAAGGCCTGGGGCGCATTTTCTTTTTCGCCTTGTTTCTGGTGCTGCTCGTGCTGGCCGGCATTACCTGGGGCATTGCGGCGCTGGCGGGTATCAGCGCGTGGAAAGCACTGGCTTTTCTAGGCCTGGGTGTGCTGGCACTTTTCCTGATAAAAGCAGTGCTGGAGCTGCTGGGCAACAATTAATACTCCACGAGCAGGAAAATAACGAGACCAGGCGCCTACCTTTACCGGTACTGGGCCTAGGTAAATTCTTATTTCTGCTATGCTTTCTCACTTCTCCCGCAGCCGCTGGCTTCTTGGTTTTATGCTTTCGCTGCTAGCCCTGGGAAGTGCCGGCTGCCGCAGTGAAAAGGCTGTTTTCGTGTTTGCCCCTGGCACCGGCAGCTTCGCAAATCCCCAGCCTCATACCACTGCGCCGGCCCCGGTGGCAGCAGCTGAGCTTGCAGCGCCCCAAGCCCTGGCCCCGGCCCCACCAGTTGCTGCGGCTGCTGAACCCCTGCCATTTAAAGCGAAGCCGGCAGCACGTAGCCAACGCGCCCCGCTACGCTTCGTCACGACCAAAAAAGCAGCGGGCAGTCCTTCAGCAGCCCGCGCCCAGGCCAGCGCCGACCGCCATCCGGCCGAGCGCATCCTGCTCTGGAGCGGTGTTGCCAGCACTGCGCTGGGATTTATTCTTACTTATATCGGGGGCAATACCGTGCCGATAAGCCAGGGGCTGCTGAGCATTGCCCACGCCTTCTTCTGGCTGGGAGCGCTGCTGCTCATCGGCTGGTTTGTTATGCTGCTGCTGCGGGCCAGCAAGGAATAGCCAAGCCTCATGCTTATGCCCCTGCGCCTCCTCTTACCTTTCTGCTTGCTGCTTCTGGCTGGATGCCGCAGCGAGCGGGTGGCATTCAGTTTTCAGCCGGAACCCTTGGCAGCTGAAGCCCCCATCCTGCCTCATCAGCAGCTCATGCCAAGGCATAACGCCACCTTTGCCGCACCCACGACGGCCGCAAAGCCTCAGCTCAGCAGCTACCAGCGAGTGCTGCCACGTCCTGTCGGGGCAGCCTCGCCCCGGGCCAAGGTGCGCAGAAGCCAGCGGCTGCTCTCGACACACCAAACCGCTGTTTATTCCCTTCGCAAGCCATTGCGCGCAGCTTTTCGACACCGCACCACCACCCAGCTGCCGGCTACCAGCTCCGGCGAATCCGGCTTTCTGTTAGCGCTGGGCGCCATCTGCATGCTGGGCGGCCTTATCTGCCTGCTGATTTCCCTGTTTATGCTATCCGGCACGCTGGCGCTGACGGGTCTGGGAGTACTGGCGTTGGGCGTACTGCTGTTCTCGGCGGGCTGGGGCAGCGGCTGGGCGTTTGGCTGAGCTGCCGAACGGCGCAACCTTACCTTTGCGGGCGCTGTTTTACCCCGTCTTATCAACCCTATTTCCTAGTGTCCCTCCTTCCCACCCACCGCCCCCGCCGCAACCGCAAGTCGCAAGTAATCCGCGACATGGTGCAGGAAGCCCGCCTCACCACCCACGACTTCATCTACCCGCTTTTCCTGATGGAGGGCCAGAACCGGACCCTGGAGGTGAAGTCCATGCCGGGCATACACCGCTTCACTGCCGACCGCATCATCGACGAAATCGGGCAGTGCGTGGAGCTGGGCATCAACGCCTTCGCGCCCTTCCCTGGCCTGAGCGACGCGGTGAAGGACCGGCTGGCCCGCGAGTCGGCCAACCCCGACGGGCTGTACCTGCGCACGGTGGCCGACATCAAGCGGCAGTTCCCGGACGTGGTGCTGATGACCGACGTGGCCATGGACCCCTACTCCAGCGACGGGCACGACGGCGTGGTGGATGCCGAAAGCGGGGAAATCCTAAATGATGCCACCCTGGAAATTCTGGCCCAGATGGCCCTGGCCCAGGCCCGCGCCGGCGCCGACATCCTCGGCCCGTCCGACATGATGGACGGCCGCGTGGGCTACATCCGCGAGGTGCTCGACCAGAACGCCTTCGCCCACGTCAGCATCATGAGCTACACGGCCAAGTACGCCTCGGCCTTCTACGGCCCCTTCCGCGACGCCCTGGACTCAGCCCCCAAGCGCGGCGACAAGAAAACCTACCAGATGAACCCCGCCAACAAGCGCGAGGCCCTGCGCGAGCTGGCCCTCGACGAGCAGGAGGGCGCCGACATGGTGATGGTGAAGCCCGCCCTGAGCTACCTCGACGTGATTCATGCCGTGAAGGAAAAAACCAACCTGCCCGTGACGGCCTACAACGTATCGGGCGAGTACGCCATGGTGAAAGCCGCCGCCCAGCAGGGCTGGCTCGACGGCGAGCGCACCATGATGGAAGTGCTGCTCAGCATCAAGCGCGCCGGCGCCGACGCCATCCTCACCTACTTCGCCAAGGAAGCCGCCGCAGTGCTGCGCCGCGGCTAATTAGTTGTTGGTTGTCAGTTGTCAGTTGTCAGTATTGTTCTGATAGAGCAGCCGGCAGAACAAGCTGACAACTGACAACCAGCAACTGACAACTACTACCAACATGACCCGCCGCGCTACCGAAGCCGACCTGCCCGGCATCCTGGCCCTGATAAGCCGGGTGGTGCCGCTGATGAATGCCAGCGGCAATATGCAGTGGACCGACGACTACCCCAACGAGGCGGTTTTTCGGGAAGACATTGCCCAAAGCCAGCTCTGGGTGGCCGAGCTGGGCGGCAAGGTGGTGGGCGTAGCTGCCCTCACCCGCGACCAGGACGCCGAGTACGCCGATGCCGACTGGGACGTGACCGAGCCCGCGCTGGTGACGCACCGGCTGGCCGTAGACCCGGCTGCCCAGGGCCAGGGCGTGGCGCTGGCCCTGATGCAGGAAGCCGAAGACGAGGCCCGCCGCCAGGGCCTACGCGTGCTGCGCGTGGATACCAACTCCGAGAACCTGGCTACGCAGCGCCTGTTTCCTAAGCTGGGCTACCGCTTTGCGGGCGAGATTAAGCTGGCCTTCCGGCCGGGGCTGCGGTTTTTCTGCTACGAGAAGCGGCTGGAGTAGGGCTTATTTCATGGCCAGCGGAAAGTCCTGGCCCAGCATTCTGCGAAGCTGGTTTTCAACGCTGGCCTCATCCAGCGGCTCCTGCTCGGCCATTGGTGGAGTCTGGTTGAAGTACACGACTTGCCGTTGCTGGCGGTCGTAGATAAGGAAGTAAATATCTGACCTTGCTTTAACGGAGACGGGCACAACCATGCCCATGGTAAGCAGCCCAACCCCGATGGTTTTTGCCAACTGCCCGCTGTAGTTCTCCGAGGTGCGGGTGAAGCCCCGCAGGGCCGTGAGCAGCACATAGCGGGGGCCCGGGCCAGCCAGCAGATGGTCGATGGCGGGTAAGTTGGCGCTGGTTTCCAGCCGCTGCCGGTACGCAATGCCCTCGGCGGCCCGAAAAATCTGCTGATATGCCTGCTGGTACAACGAGTCCGGGATATGCAGCTCGTGGGTAAGGTGCAGCTCAGCCCGGTGCCGGGTCAGCAGCCTTCGCATTATTTCAGTGGCCTGGGCGGTAGCTTCCTCATTTGGCTTGGGCAGGTTGCCCTTCTCAATTAGGCTAACCGCGGCTATTGGTGAGGCGAAAGTCATTTCCTGGCCTGCAGACGGTTGAAACCCCGCTCGCAACAGCCCCGACGAGGTTGCACAGGAAGAAAGCAGGCCAGTCAGGAGCAGAAGGGTGTAAAGCAGCCGCATATACGAGCAGGTTGAGAACGTTGGGAGCCTGCCAAAGCGGCGTACCTAGCGAGTAGAGGAGTAAGTCTGGCCGGCCGGGGCGGCCTGGGGAAGCTCAAACTCACTGCTCAGCAAGCGCCGGAGGTGCCGCGCGGTTTGCCGGGAATTATGGGGCTGGTAATTTTTGCTGGTTTCCTGCGCGTACACAATGCGCTGCTGCTGGTTGTCGTAAATCATCACGCACAGCGCCGTGGCCGACTTAATGGGCGGGGGCACGGCCACCGGCTGGCCAGCGGGGTCGAACATCGCCCCGGTGTGGGCGCTTCTTCCGCCCACCATGGCATAGTTGTCAGTTGAGCGGGCAAAGCCCTGGCTGAACAAAACCATGGTGTAGCGAAAGCCCGACAGGCCGGTTAGCTGATTAAGCAGCGGCATCCGCACCGAATCGGGGTTCACGCGGGCTCGCATTCCCAGTACGGCCCGGCGAATCTCCCTGGTCAGGGCCGGGCGCTCCAGGGAGTCTATTACCACCTCCGATACCAGATGCAGCGGGGTGCGAAGCGTAAGCAGCGCCTGCTTATCGACCCGGGCCACCATGGACGAGAAAAACGGGTCGGTACGCGCCAGCAGCTGGTAGCCTACCAGGTAAGAAGCCGAGCTTAGGGGAGTGGCAAAGCTCAGCTCCGTCGTGGCGCTGGGCCGGAAGGTCGGACTGGTATAGCTCGTCAGCTTTCGCGTACAGGAAACGGAGCAGAAAAACAGGCAAAAGAATAGAAGCAGAACAGGGCGCATCCTGTAAACATACTCCTTTTCAGCCATTAATTTCGCTTGAGCGGCCAGCGGCTCAGGCGCCGGCTGCAGGGCTAGTTGGCCGTCAGGTTGAAATCCTTGCCCAGCATGCCGGTGAGCTCCTTGTAGATAATTTCTCCGTTCTGAGCCAGGGGGTCTTTCTCGGTGGGAAAATTCGCTTTGTGGTACACAATGGCACTCGTTTGGGCATCGTAAATGAAAAGCCCCAGACGAACCGAAGCACTGGGCGTGACGGGCACCAGCATTCCCATGCTCAGCAGGCCGATGCCGAGGTCGCGGGCTACCATGGCGCGGCGGTTGGCAGGTGTGCGGGTGAAGCCCCACACGCAGCTCACGAGGCAGTAGCGCTGCTGGCTGGTCATCAGGAGGCTATCCAGCCAGGGCTGCGGCTGGGCCATGGTGGCCTTGCGCCGGCTTTCCAGCAAAGCCACGGTGCGCAGCGTGTTGCGGGCGATGGCCTTGCGCGCGCTGCTGTCGGGCGGCAGCTTTACCAGCCCGGTGAGGTGAAGCTTGGCATCGTGCTGAAAAAGCACCTGCTGCAGCATCTCGGCGGCATCGCTCGAAGCGTCGGGGTCGAATGCGGCCCGGTTACCCTGGCCAATCAGGCTGACAAGGCCTACCGGTGGCAGCACCAGCATCTCCTGGATATCGGCCGGCCGGAACCCGCCTGCCGGGCGCTGTGCGAACCCGCTGCAGATTATGGCAGACCAACAAATCAGCTTCAGTAGGTGTGAACGCATAAGCGGAAAGCAGAATGTGGGTACAAAGCCAAATTTATGGACTTTCAGTCGGCATCCTTACCAGCTCAGCTGTTTTTACACCCCGGCATACCGCACCATTAATCGGGCAGCGCAAAGGCGGCCAGCTCTGCCAGCTCCTGGGCCAGCTGCCGCTCCCAGGTTTCCTGCTTATCCAGATACAAGCCATAGTTGGTTTCGTCGGCGTACTGGATGTGGCGCCTGCTTGCTTCCTCACTCGCCAGCCGAAACAGCTCGCCGGTATCGGGCTTGCCTATTAGCGCAATGCGGCGGGCATTGGCCCGCAGCTCCTTTCTTAAGCGGCGGGCCGCTACCTCGCTGATATCCCACAGCGTTTGCATATATCGCAGCTGCTCGTTCATATCCTCGCGTCCGGCCGAGTCGAGATAAGATGCCGACGTGTTGAACAGGTTCTGAACCACGGCATTGACCCGCTTGCTTAGCAGGTCGTAGGCGTTGCCGTCCATTTGCAGGCCGATGTTGCCGATGCTTTGGCGCAGGTTGTTTTTAGAACGCAGCTTTAGCTGAAAGTCAGCCACCTGCAGCCGACGAACGGCGCTCCAGCGCAGGTAACCTGCCGGCAGGGGCTTGCCCGGCTGAGCTACCCCAAGAAAACCGACCAGCAACAGGCAGCAGGTTAATACCAGGCGACTACTCATCGGCTGAAGGTGATAGAAGTTGAACGCCACTGCCCTACCTCTCAAACGGCCAGCGCCCCAGCCGCCGGCTCCAGAGCAGAAACACCACCACGCCCAGGGCAATAACGGTGAGGCCCGACAGCATAAAGCTCACGCCGGTACTGTAAAAAATCAGCAGCCACACGGCAATGGCCAGCAGCACCGGCAGCGGGTAGAGCGGCATCTTAAACGGCAGCGACGCCGTGCCGCGCCGGCGCCGCAGCAGCATCAGCCCCACGGCCTGGCCCACGAACTGCACCAGAATGCGCATGGCCAGAATGGCCGTAATCACCTCGCCCAGGCGGAACAGCAGGCTGAACACAAAGCCCACGCCGCCCAGGATGAGCAGCGACACGTGGGGAAAGTTCTTGGTGGGGTGCAGCCGCCCGAAAAACGAGAGAAACTCGCCGTCGGCCGCCGCCGCGTAGGGAATGCGCGAGTAGCCCAGCAGCACCGCAAACAGCGAGGCAAAGGCCACCAGCAGCACCAGGGCCGTAGCCGCCTGCGCCGCCGCCGGCCCGTACAGCCGCTCCATAAATACGCTGATGATAAACTGCGACTTGTCGGCCCCCGCGCCCGCGCCGCCGGCCTGCCAGCCCTGTACTTCCTGCCAGGGAATGACCGTGCCCACGCTCCAGTTCAGCAGCAGGTACAGGGCCATGATGCCCAGGATGCTGAGGAAGATGCTGCGCGGAATGATGCGCTGGGGGTTGATAATCTCGCCGCCCAGGTGGCACACGTTGTAGTAACCCAGGTAGGAGTAGATGGTTTTGATGGCCGCCTGCCCCATAGCCGCCGACAGCAGCACGCCCGGTAAAGCAGCTGCGCCGCCGCTGGGCAGCCAGGCTACTTCGTGATTGGCGTGGGTGAGGCCGCCGAAAATCAGCCAGCCCATGAGGCCGAGCACGCCCACCCACAAGGCCACGCCCAGCCGACCAATGTCTTCGATGCGGCGGTAAAGCAGCAGGATAAGCAGCAGCACCACGGCGCCGCTCACCATTTTCGGCTGCCACCATTCCGTCATCGGCACGAGGTAGCCGAAGTACTGGGCAAAGCCGATGGCACCCGAGGCCAGCACCAGCGGCGACTGCACCAGGGTCTGCCACACGTAGAGAAACGACATCAGCCGGCCCCACTTCTGCTCGCCATACGCCAGCTTGAGAAAGCGGTAGGAGCCACCGGCTTCGGGGTAAGCCGCGCCCAGCTCGCTCCAGATAAGGCCGTCGACCAGGGCCAGGCCCGCGCCCACCAGCCAGGCCAGCAGGAAGTTGGGGCCCATAAAGCCCATCACGAGCGGCAAAGTGACAAAGGGGCCGATGCCCACCATGTCAATCATGTTGAGAGCGGTAGCCTGCACCAGGCCCAGGCGACGCTGTAGAGAGGGTTGCGACATGGGGGCGAAGGTAGAACGAGTACCGTGAAGCCGGGCTTCATCTCGCCCGTGTCCGGTCGCCGCAGGTTGAAGTGGTGGGCGGCTTACGGGGCCGGGCGGGAATGGAATTCCGTGTTTCGGCAGAATCTAAGCTCAACCTTAACCCTGGAGCCATTTTTCCGGTATGGAGGAACTTGGCCTGCTCCCAAGGCTATACCTCCATCTCACCTTATGCAGAGCACTTCTTCCAACCCTTTCCGCTCCTTCTGGTGGGGCGGCTTCGAATGCACCGACCAGCTCAACTGCTTTGGACACCGCGTTGATTTTCTACCCCTTACCGGCCACCTGGAGCTGATAGACCAGGACTATACCGCTCTGGCCCCGTTTCATGTGCGCACCGTGCGCGAAGGCATCCGCTGGGCTCAGATTGAGAAGACGCCCTACCACTACGACTTCAGCACGGTGAAAGCCATGCTGGCCGCCGGCAAGCGCCACGGCATTCAGCAGGTGTGGGATTTGTGCCACTTCGGCTACCCCGACGACCTGACCCCGTTGCACCCCATGTTTGCCCGCCGCTTTGCCTCGCTGTGCCGGGCCTTCGTGGATTTTTACCGCAGCGAGCGGCCCGACGACACGCTCATCGTGACGCCCATCAACGAGGTGAGCTTTATTTCCTGGCTGGGCGGCGATGCCAAGGGCACCTCGCCCTACTGCCACGGCCAGGGCTGGCAGGTGAAGTACGCGCTGATGCGGGCCTACATCGAAGGCACCTATGCCCTGCGCGAGGCCGACCCCGGCATCCGCCTGCTCACCACCGAGCCGCTGGTGAACATGGTGCCCCCGCGCAATGCCACGCCCCAACAGCGCCGCGGCGCCTTCCACGCCCACGAGTGCCAGTTTCAGGCCACCGACATGCTGGTGGGCCGCATGTGCCCCGAGCTGGGCGGCAGCCCCGACTGCCTCGACATCGTGGGCTTCAACTACTACTACGACAACCAGTGGCAGTACGACAACTGCCAGCGCCTGGGCTGGAACGACCCGGTGATGGACCCGCGCTGGACGCCCCTGCACAAGCTGCTGCGCAAGGCCTACAAGCGCTACGGCCGCCCCTTTGCCATCACCGAAACCAGCCACCCCAAGGAAGACCGGCCCCTCTGGCTGAAGATGATTGGCCGGGAGTGCGCCAAGGTGCTGCGCGAAGGCCTGCCGCTGTGGGGCGCCTGCCTCTACCCCATCATCGACCGCCCCGACTGGGACTTCCCCGACCGCTGGCACCAGTCGGGCCTCTGGGATGCTGACCTTAGCACCACGCCCTTTACGCGGGTGCTGCACGAGCCCAGCGCCATGGCCCTGCTCAAAGCCCAGGCGCTGATTGCCGGCATCGAGCCCAGGGTAAAGCGGCCCGTCATCAGCGCCCAGGTGCTGAGCGCGCCGGCCCTCACCACGGTTGCCGAGGGGGCCACGCGGGAAAGCTTACCCAGCATCACGGACATTATTCAGCCGAACTAGTGCTCAGTCAGGGAATTTGTTTAACAAAATAAAGTAGGTTGGAGTTGGGCGCTTATGGCACGTCCCCTTACTCCCTTTACCCTGCCGGCCGCAGACCAAGCCGCCCTGGAAGATTTCACCCGCACGGGCTGCCGGCCAGTGCGCGCTGTGCGCCGGGCCCAGGCGCTGCTGGCCCTGGCCCAAGGCATTGGCCAGCAGGCGGCTGGTCAAGCCGCGGGCTTGAGCCGCCAAACCGTGAGCCAACTGCGCCGCCGCTACGAAAAAGCGGGCTGGCAGGCGGCCCTGGCCGAAGCGCCGCGTAGCGGCGGCCCGGCACAGTTCACCGGCACCCAGCGGGCGGCCGTCACGGCGCTGGCCTGCACCCCGGCCCCGGTGGGCCATAGCCGCTGGACCCTGCGCCTGCTGGCCGATAAGGCCGTCGAACTGGAACTGGTCGGGACCATTTCGCACGAAACGGTGAGCCAGGTGCTCAAAAAAACGAGTTGCAGCCCCACCGCCAGCAGCACTGGTGCCTGGGGGCGATGAACGCGGCTTTCGTGGCGCGCATGGAAGACGTGCTGGCGGTCTACGAGCGCCCCTACGATGCGCGCTTTCCGGTGGTCTGCTTCGATGAGCGCCCCTGCGTATTGCACGGCCAGCCCGTCGGGCCCCTGCCCCCGGTACCCGCCCAGCCCGCCGGGGGCGAGCAGCCGGCCAAACCGGGCCGGCCCCGTCGCCAGAGCAGCACCTACGTGCGCCAAGGCACGGCCTGTTTGCTGGCCGCCTTCGAGCCGGGCACCGGCCAGCGCCTGGTCGAGGTCTCGGCCCGGCGCACCGGCGCCGACTACTGCCGTTTTATGCAGCGACTGGTCGCCGCGTATGCGCAGGCCGAGAAAATCGTGTTGGTGCAGGACAACCTCAACACCCACACCGACGCCGTGTTCTACCAGCACCTGCCCGCCGCCCAGGCCCGCGCGCTGGCCGCCCGCTTTGAGGTCCATTACACGCCCAAAAATGCTTCTTGGCTCAATATGGTCGAACTCGAACTCTCGGCCATCGCCCGCCAGTGCCTGCACCAACACATTCCGACCCAGGAGGAACTCACCGCTCACGTGGCGGCCTGCGTGGCCGAGCGGAATGCGGCCCGGGCTACCGTAAAATGGCAGTTCACCCTGGAAAAAGCCCGCGTCAAACTCGACCGCCACTATCAGAAAATTAGGTCAACCAATTCCCCTGACTAAGCACTAGGCCAAGGCAACAGGCTAGGGCGTAGTTTAACAAAAAGCGCATTGCCTCCGGTCAGGGCCGGAAGCAATGCGCTTTTTTTAGCAAAATTTTCTACTAATAATTTTGGCAAAAGCTATCTGTGCAGCTACCTTTAGGCTGTGAATACAACGGCTTATCTCCCCACTCCTATTGGCACCCTGCGCCTTACTGGTAGCGACGCCGGGCTAAGCGCCGCCACCTTTGTTGACGAGCAGCTTACTACTGCCCTGGCCGACGTGCCGGCTTGCCTGCGCGAGGCTCACCGGCAGCTGCAGGCCTACTTCGGGCGGGAGCTGCGCGAATTTCGGCTGAACTACGCCCCGGAGCTCGGCACCGCGTTTCAGCGCCAGGTGTGGGCGGCGTTGCTGGGCATAAGCTATGGGGAGACGGCCTCCTATCTCGACGTGGCCCGCCTGCTGAACAACCCCGGCTCGGTGCGGGCCGTGGGCGCTGCCAACGGGCAGAACCCGCTGGCCATTGTGTGGCCCTGCCACCGCGTGATTGGCGCCAACGGCAGCCTGACGGGCTATGCCGGTGGGCTGCACCGCAAAAAATGGCTGCTGGCGTTTGAGCAGCCGCTGCCGCCCGGCGGCCTGTTTCGCTAACCTGAACCACCTTCCGCAGCCATGACCTTCACCGAAACCTTCGAGCAGCTCCGCGCGGCCGGCTCGGCCCAGACCCGCAAAACCTACCAGCGCCACGGCGCCGGCGACAACCTGTTCGGTGTCAGCTTCGCCACCTTCGGCCAGCTGAAAAAGAAGTTTGTAGGCCGGAGCAAAGACCCCGGGCACGCCCACGAAGTAGCCCGCGAGCTGTGGCAGAGCCAGAACCTCGACGCCCGCATCCTGGCCACCATGATTGCCGACGCGGCTCGCCTGAGCGAGGCCGAAGCCCGGACCTGGGTCGCCGACTGCCAGTGGCACGGCCTCAGCGACGCCCTGGCCGAGCTGCTCGTCAAGGCTCCATTTGCTGAAAACCTGATGCAGGCGCTATTTGCCTCCGACCAGGAGCTGCCCCAGCGCATTGCCTACGCCATGCTGGGCCGCCTCGCCCAGCAGTCTGAAACGCACGACAACCCCTACTTCGCGCCCCGCCTGGCTCACATCACAGCCCACATCCACTCGGCCCCCAACCGGACCCGCGAAGCCATGAACAACTGCCTTATCGCCATCGGCAGCCGCAACGAGGCGCTGCGGGCCGCAGTTGAGCAGGCCGCCGACCGCATCGGCCCGGTTGTCATCGACCACGGCGACACCGCCTGCAAGACCTTCGAAGTCAAACCCTACCTGGCCAGAATATGGGCCAGAAAAGAAGGCAGGGCGTGTTGATGTGCTGATTGTTTGATGTGCTGATGAGGTGATGAGGTGATGGGGTGATGGGGTGATGAGGTAAATAGAACGTCATGCTGAGCGAAGTCGAAGCATCTTGCCCGCAGCAGTAACTCCTTTTGACTGGGTTTACTCTCGTGGTAAAGATGCTTCGACTCCGCTGCGCTCCGCTCAGCATGACGTTCTTATTGCCACATCAGCACATCAGCACATCAGCACATCAAACAACCAGCACATCAAAAAACCAGCTTGCGTAGCTCCTGATAAATGATATTGTTTTTCCAGTAGAGCATCAGCACCATGGGAATGTGCTTCTTGCCGGGCAGCACCTTATACAGTGGGTCCTGCCCCACGGCCTGCAGCTGCTTGCGAAAGCGCGCCGTGCTGCTGCTGATGCTGGGGTAGGTTTTTTCCCCCAGGAAAATAAGAAAGGGCGGCAGGCCGGGCCGCAGCTTGTAGATAGGCGACATCTGCTTCCAGCCCGCCGGGGTATCGCCGAAAGCATCGTGGTACTCCCGGTCGCCGGCCGCCTTGTTCATCAGGAAAGTGTACATGTCCAGCCCCCCGGGGTCGTCGAGCACCACGCCGCTGAGGGCATTCGGCGGCAAGCCGTGGCGGGCCTGCAGCTCCTGGTCGGTAGCCAGCAGGGCGGCCAGTCCGCCCCCGGCCGAGTGCCCCATGGCGTAGACGCGGGCCGCATCGCCGCCGTACCGGCCGATGTGCTGGCGCGTCCAGGCCAGGGCCCGGGCGCAGTCGTCGGCCATCTGCGGCACCTGCACGGCTGGCGCCAGGCGGTAGTTGATTACTACGGCTACTATGCCCTGCCGGGCCAGCCGCCGCCCCACAAACGTGTAGATGTTCTTATTCCCGCTGTTCCAGGCCCCGCCGTGAATGAAGATGACTACCGGATGCCCGGCGCCAGTGGCAGCTTTTCTGGGAGCATACACATCCAGGCGGTGGCGTTCGGGGTCGAAGCCCGGGGTAGAAGATTCTACGTATGCCACATCCCGAAACCGGCGGCTGGGCCGGGCACTCCCATCACAGGCTACCAGTAACAGGGCTAGCAGCAGGGCAGCGGGCAACACAGCAATGAGACGAGGCATGGGGCTTAAGCGTCAGCGCCAAGAAAAGTGCGACTACCCTACCTACGCCGGCCGGCGGCGGGCAGTTTGACCAGCAGCAAAAACCACAAGCCCGCCAGAGCTAAAACCAGGGCCTGCCCTGTGCCCTATCTTTGTCTTGCCTGGGCTATACCCCGGCATTGCTTTTTACCTCATTCTCTCGAACGTGCCTGCTTTAAAAACCCTGCTTTGGGGCACCCTGCTGGCTGCCCTGCTCACCGCCCCGGCTGCCCACGCGCAACGGAAACCCGGGAACAGCGCTGCTCCCGGCACTGGGGAAACTCCACCCCGTCCGGCTCGCCTGCAGCCCTTGTTCGGGGGGCTGCCTGCTGCTGAAGCCGCCCGGCTGTTTGGCCCCGCCCGGCTTGAGGCCATTGCGGCCAGCTTCGCTTCCCGGGCCGAAGCCAGCACCTTCTTTGCCAACAAGGGCTTTGAATACCTGAGCGAGAACCAGCCCGACACCGCCACGTACCGCTTCAACCTGGCCTGGCTGCTGAACCCACAGAATGCCAGCGCCTACCGGGGCCTGGGCGTAGTGGCCAGCGCCCAGCCTACTCCCGATGCCGCCATCGCCCTGCTCAGCCAGGGCCTGGCCCTGGCCCCGGCCGACGACCTGCTGCTCAGCGACCTGGGAACCAGCCATCTTATCCGCTACGGCCTTAGCAAAAAGAAAAAAGACCTGAGCACCGGCACCGAGCTGCTGCAACGCGCCACCACCGTGGCCCCCACCAACGGCGTGGCCTGGCAGCAGCTGGCCCGCGCCTACTACTACCAGGAAAAGTACCTCCAGGCCTGGGAAGCGGTACACAAAGGCCGCAGCGTCGACATGAGCAGCATCGACTTCGGCCTCATTCCTGAGCTGCAGGCCAAATACCCCGACCCGCAGGGTATGTTTAAGTAGCCGGCTGCCGTCGGCGGCTGGCGGAACAACACTGTTTACCAATCCAGGAAGCGGGAGAAGCCGCACCCTCGGCTGCTGGCTTCAATAAAAAGCCACGGCAGGCGTTTGCCCCAACCTTGGCCCTGTCAGGGCCAAAGTACGTACGCTCCCTTTTCCTTTCCACCTCACTCCGCTGCTATGCGTTTTTTCCTGGGGGCCGCCCTTGCTGGCCTCAGCTTGCTTTTCTCCCCTACCGCGGCCCAGGCCCAGCACGGCCGGCAGGTTCGGCGGTTCGACAGCCAGGGCCGCCCCTACTACCGCGGGCCGCTGCGCCTGACGGCCGGCCTGGGCGGGGCCATGTACAACGGCGACCTGGGTGGCCTCCCCGAAAGCTTCGTCGGCCCGGCCGCCAGCCTGGGCGTGCTGTACCGGCTGCGCCCCCACCTGCTCATCGGCAGTGAGTTTTCTTACTTTGAGATGGGGGCCCGCGACCGGCTCCCGGAGCGCGGCGTGGCTTTCTACAGCAACCACGGCATGCTCACTACCTTCCTGCGCTACGACCTACTGAGCGACCCTTCGGCTTATGTGGCGTCGGGCAGCGGCACCCTTCCATTTCAGCTGTACCTGCAGGGCGGCCTGGGAGCATTGCTCTACAACCCGAGGTCTTACCTGGGCAAGAGCCGACCCAGCAGCACTACGCAGTACCTGCCCGCCGAGCGCAACGACTACCCCGGCATGGCCCTGGTGGCCCCCGTTGGCGGGGGCGTCAGCATTCGCCTCAACGACGAGATGCGCGTGGGCGTGGAAGGCGCCTACTACTTCAGCACTTCCGACCACCTCGACGACGTAAGCAAGCGCGGCAACCCCGACCAGAACGACGGCTTCGGTACGCTGCTGCTCAAGTTCGACTACACCCTGTAGTTCCCGGCGCCACCCGCCTTTGTGAAGTCACTCAGAAGTAAACAGGTTGTCAGTTGTTCGTTGTCAGTTGTCAGTTCGTTCTTACAATGCAGCCATCAGAACGACCTGACAACTAACAACTGACAACTAACAACTGACAGCTTAAAACCACAAAAAGGCCCGCCAGCAACTGCTGACGGGCCTTTTTCATAGCTCAGAAAGACTAAGGGTAGCTTATTCTTTCACGAAGCGCTGGTGGAACACTTTCTGGCCGTCGCTCACCGCGATGGTGTACATGCCCTTGGCCAGGCGGCTGATGTCAACTTTGCCGTCGTGGTAGCGGGCATCGGCCACGCGCACGCCGCGCAGGTCGGTCACTACCACGCTGGTGGCTTCGGCGTTGCCGGGCAGCACCAGGCTCACTACGCTGCTGGCGGGGTTGGGGTATACCTCCAGCTGCTTGGCTATTTCGTTGCCGATGGAGGTGGAGCTGCCACCGGTGAGCGAGGGTGCCAGGCCGGTGAGGGCCGCGCCGCCCGTAATGTTGACGGTGTAGTCCTCGGTTTCGCCGTAGCTGTAGCTGTTGCAGCTGGTAGTACCCGAGTTGTCGCTCATCACAAGTCGCATGCGGGTATTGCCGCTGCGGGCCGTGGTGGGCACGGTGAAGGTGGCCGACAGCGTGCCGCTGCTGCTGCTCGAGCCGCTAACCACCAGCTCGCCGGCATCGATGAAGTCGCCGTCTTTGTTGTAGTCGATGTACACCTTCCAGTACTCGGTGTAAGCCGTGCCCGAGAAGCCGGCGCTGAAGCTTATCGTTTGCGAGGTACCGGCGCCAATGCTGGGAGCAGACAGGGCCGTGCCGTTGTAGTAGCCAGCATCGGCACCCGAGGTGCGGGCCAGGGTACCCAGGGCCACGTAGTCAATCCACTCGTAGGTAACGGTAGTGCCTTTGCTGGCGCAGTACGTCACCGTGGTAGTGCCACCGCCGCTGGCAGCTGCTCCTACGCCCACGGCGTGCCAGGCGTTGGTAACCGAGGTTACTTCCGCCGAGCCAGAGCCGTACAGGTCAGTAGCCGCTTGAATAGTGTAGGTGCGGCCATCGGCGTAGGTGCTGTTGGCCGACAGGTACACGCTTTCGGCACGGTACGCAATGCGGGCTGCCTTGGCGATGCCGATGCCGGTAACCGAAAAAGCATTGCCAATGTCGTTGGTACCGGTGGCTCCTACGCTGAGCACATAGAACCAGTAGTTGAGCACGCCGGAATTGGTGTGCACCCCGCCGTAATCGTTTGAGGAAGAGGGCGAAGTGGTGGTAGCCTTCCAGTAAGTACCGCGGTAGGTGTCGGGCTGGCTTTCGGCGTTGGGGTTGCTCATCGAGCGCAGCGAAGGCCGCACCTTGTCGATGTCTTCGCCAATCAGCCAGGTTTGCTTGCCGGGGGCCTTATAGTATTCTACGGCCGCGCCCCAGATGTCGGAGAAGCCTTCATTCATGGCGCCCGACTCGTTCTGGTAAGCCAGGTTGGCGGTGCGCTCGCATATGGCATGGCCGATTTCGTGGGCGCAAACATCCAGCGAGGTCAGCGGGCGGAAGCGCGAGGCGCCGTCGCCGTAGGTCATCACCGAGCCGTTCCAGTAGGCATTTTCATAGCCTACTCCATCGCCGGGGGTGTCATCGAAGTGCACGTAGCTCTTGATTTTCGCGCCGGCGTTGTCGTAGCTGTTGCGCCCCATCACATTCTTGAAGTAGTCGTAGGTACCCTGGGCGCCCCAGTGGGCGTCCAGCGCGGCGTTGTCCATGTTTGTATTGTTATACTCGGTCCAGCTGTTGTCGGCATCGGTAAAGTCCACCGCGTTGGTGTAGCTGTTCCCCTTGCGGCAGTTGTAGGTTTCAATGCCCAGGCCACGGGTCAGCTCGCGGAGGCGGTAGGTGGTGCCGGTATAGTCGGTAGCGCTGCTCTGCGTGCCGCTGTAGCGGGTTGCAAACGAGCCCGTGGCGGCGGCGTGCTTGATAATGGCATCGTGAAACACCACCTGTCCGCTGCGGGCATCTACGTAGATATAAGCGCGGCTTACCGGCTGCTTGGCGTACACGTTGAACTTCCAGGCCAGCACGGGCTGCCCAGTAGCGTTGCTACGCACAATCACCAGCTCGCCGGCGGGGCGGTAAGTTGCGTTGGGGTTGTTTTCCTGCTGCTTCAGGCTGGCTTCCTCGGCCGGGTCCTGCCACATGTAGCGGCTGGCGCCCACGTAGTCCAGGGCACGCGTCAGGGCGGCGGCGGCATTCAGGGAAGGCGTGGTGTTCAGGCCCGAGATTTTTTCAAAATCGCCGCTGATGCTTTCGATAGCCCCGCCTTTGGCGTGCACGGTGTAGTCGGCGTGCTCCACTTTCACGCCTTTGTAGAACTGGGAAAACTTCTGGTGAGTGAAGCCAATCTGGTCAGTCTCGATGCGCGCGGGCAGGAACTGGTCGTCGGCCGTCAGGGCGAGCTGCTCGCGCAGCACCGTCTGGGCTTCGCTGGCCCGGTAGGCTGCTTTGCCCGCGGCGTTGAACTGCACCAGCACAGGCTGGTTGTCGTCGCCCATCACCTTGGTCTGGATGCGGCCCGCATCCTGTCCCTGAGCCGTGGAAGCCGCCAGGGCGCCGAACAGCACTAATGCTGCAGCAGAGTATTTGTTGGTCATGTAAAAAGTGGGTTAATAATGGAAATGGGTTTGGGGAGAGAGAAAGTGAAGAATTTGCATTAAATGCGCCGCAATGTAGCGAAGTTGACCAGCATCCATACTGATTTGGCAGAAATTAGTTGGCAATGCCAAAATTTTGTTAACAATAAAGCAAAATTAAAATGCTGTTAACAAGACTTGCTTATCATCAGTAAATCAGCACATACCCTTAAGGCCCATTTTAATCTGCGGAATTGACCGAAAACCACTTACCCGCAGTATTGGCACCCCGTATTTTTGCAGCTACCTTCCCATGCCTTTCCGTAGCAGCCGTCAATGTCCTCCTTCAAGACCCGGGCCGTTCCCCCTAATCCTTCGCGGGCCAGCCTGCCGGGCAGCATTCCTGCTGCCTCGCGCTGGCCGGCCCAGTGGGCCCTGCCTCATTTCCGCTGGCGCCTGGGATTGGTGTTGCTCTTGCTAGTGGGCCTGCTGCCCATCATTCCCGACTTCTACCACTACATCCAGGCGCGCCCCGGCCGCCTGCTGCCCGACCCGCTGGCCTCCCTGCTGCCCGTGCGCGACGTATCGGCCCCCACCTTCACCCTGATTTACGGCAGCATCGTGGCTACCCTGTGGCAGGTGCTGCCCCGGCCGCTGCAGCTGCTGCGGGCCTTGTGGGGCTACTATTTCCTGCAGCTATTTCGCATGCTCACGCTGTGGCTGCTGCCCCTCGACCCACCCCGGGAGCTGGTCAACCTGCACGACCCCGTGGTGGATTACCTGTTTCAGGTAGCCGAGCAGCCCATTGTGCGCGACCTGTTCTTTTCCGGCCACACCGCTACCATGGTGCTGCTGCTGCTGCTGGCCCGTGGCCCGCGCCTGCGCCTGGCCATGCTGCTGGCTAGCATTGCCGTGGGCACGCTGGTGCTGGTGCAGCGCGTGCACTACTCCTACGACGTGCTGGCCGCTCCCCTATTTGCCTGGCTGGCTTACCGCTTGGCCGACAAGGTGGCGGGCAAGGCATAGGGTGGCGCGTGGTTGAATGTCAACCCCGTCCTGGTCAGTGCCCCGGCACGCTACTTCCCACCCAGGCTTTACTTTTTTCTGCCCTCGCTGCCCAGGTAATCCGCCGCCAGCGTGGCCAGCGCCTTCACTCCCAGCGTAAAGCCGCTTTCGTCGATGACGAAGCCCGACGTGTGATGGTCGGCGGTGCTGGCCGCGTCCACGCCTTTTTTCAGGCCACCCAGGAAAAAGTACAGGCCGGGCACTTTCTCCTGGTAGAAGGCAAAGTCCTCGGCACCGGTTACGGCTTTTATTTCTTTCACATTGTCGGCGCCGCCGGCCACGGCCTGCAGCGTGGGCAGCATGCGGGCCGTCAGCGGCAGGTCGTTAAACGTCACGGGCACGTAGGGCTCGATGCCTACTTCGGCCGTGGCCCCGGCGCTTTCGGCAATGCCCTTGGCCGTGCGGCGGATAGCGGCCCAGAGCTGCTCCTGGGTTTTGCGGTTGAAGGCCCGGATGGTGCCGCTCAGCTCGGCTTCGGCCGGGATGACGTTGTAGCGCACGCCGGCCTTCACTGTGCCCACCGTCACCACGGCCGCGTCTTCGGTTAGGTCGGTCTGCCGGCTCACGATGGTTTGCAGGCCCAGGATAATCTGGGCCGCAGTCACCACCGGGTCGACGCTGCTCCAGGGCTTGGCCCCGTGCGAACCTTTGCCCAGCACCTTAACCGTGAACCGGTCGGAGCTGGCCATCTCGCCCCCGGGCCGGTAGGTGAGCTTGCCCACCTCGGTCTGGGCCTGAATGTGCAGGCCAAAAATGGCGTCCACCTTGGGGTTTTCCAGCACGCCTTCCTTCACCATGAGCTTGGCCCCGCCCTCTTCGCCCGGCAGGGAGCCTTCCTCAGCCGGCTGAAAAATAAACTTGACGGTGCCCGGTAGGTCCTTTTTCACTTGGCTCAGCACTTCGGCCACTCCCATGAGAATGGCCGTGTGGGAGTCGTGCCCGCAGGCGTGCATCACCCCCACCGGCTGCCCCAGGTAAGTGGTTTTCACGGTAGAGGCAAAAGCCAGCCCCGTGGCTTCGGTTACGGGCAGGGCGTCCATGTCGGCGCGCAGGGCCACCACTCGGCCGGGCTTGCCGCCCCGCAGAATGCCCACCACGCCCGTGCGGCCCACACCAGTCTTCACTTCCAGCCCCAGCTTGCGCAGGTGGGCTGCCACAATGCCGGCGGTGCGGGTTTCCTCGTTGCCCAGCTCGGGGTGCTGATGAAAGTCACGCCGCCAGGCCACCACCTGGTCTTGCTGCTGGGCCGAGAGCTGCGCAATCCGGGCATTCAGGCCCGGGTTCTGGGCCGAGGCCGGCTGCCAGGCAGCCAGGCCCAGGGATAATCCAACAAAAGCGGTTGAGAGCAAAGTCGTACGACGCATACCAGAAGTCAGGAAAAATCAGAAGTGAAGCCCAGCGGCGGCCGGGGGTGCAATGGTACGAGGTTAGTTGTCAGTTGTTGGTTGTCAGTTGTCAGTTATTAGTTGTCAGTTGTTAGTTGTCAGTTGTTAGCATCGTTCTTAAAAAGTATCCTCCAGAACAACACTGACAACTGACAACGAGCAACTGACAACGAGCAACTGACAACGAGCAACTGACAACTAGCAACTAAACGCCCCCTTCCAGCCAGCTGGCGTAGGTCTGGTAGTTGGCCGCAGTGCGGCGCAGGCCCTCGCGCTGCGCCTCCGAAACGGGCTTTACTTTTCGGGCCGGCACCCCGGCGTACAGGTAGCCGGGCTCGCACACGAAGTTTTCCAGCACCACGCTGCCGGCGGCAATAATGCAGCCCGTGCCCACCACGGCATGGTCCATCACAATGGCGCCCATGCCGATAAGCACCTCGTCTTCCACGGTGCAGCCGTGCACAATGGCCCGGTGCCCGATGCTTACGCGGCTGCCAATAGTGAGCGGCGCTTTCTGGTAGGTGCAGTGCAGCACCGCCCCGTCCTGAATGTTGGTTTCTTCGCCGATTCGAATGCGGTGCACATCGCCCCGGATAACGGCCGTAAACCACACCGTACAGCCCCGCCCCAGTATCACGTCGCCAATAATGGTGGCATTGTCGGCCACAAAGCAGTCGGCCGGAATCTGAGGATGAACACCGTGGACGGGCAGGATGAGAGCGGGCATTTTTTTAGTTAGCAATGAGCAATGAGCAATGAGCAATGAGCAATGAGCAATGAGCAATGAGCAAAAATATTCAGCCTCTAATCAAGCCGGAGGGCTTTTTACGAATTGCCTAAGCAAAAATTTTTCAATACCCACTTATTTACTGCTAACTGTTAATTGCTCATTGCTCATTGTTAACTGCTAATTGTTAACTGATGAAAGCAGCCGCTTCCAGGTGCCTTTTTCCCAGTTGTACTTCAGGGTGCTGGGCAGGGCCTGCCAGAAGTACTTGCTGGTTTCCACGGCGAAGCTCGGCTGCATGTAGCAGTTGATGGTGCAGCCCTCACAGGCCGGCAGGCGGCCTTCGAGGGCGGCCAGGCGCTGGGTTTCGGGCGCATTGTAGAGCTCATACAGCCGGCCTTCAATGGGAAACTTCTGCTCGCCCAGGTGGTAGCAGGGCAGCACCAGCTCGTTGTAGGGCGAAATCACCAGCGTGGTGCTGGCCGCCCGGCACACGGGGGCGGCTACGTGGTTGCCGCCATCCCGGCGCAGCTGAATAAAGGCCTCGTTCAGGTACACGCCCTTGCGCTTGCCGAAAGCCGAGAGGTAGTCCAGCTCCGCGGCCGTCAGCTGCTCGCCGGTTTCTACCTCGCCGTACTCAAAGGCCGGGTTGATAATCAGCACCAGGCCATTGGGCTGGGTGATGTCGCGGTACACGGCCTCCAGGTCTGCCAGGTTTTTGCGGAATACCGTGAACAGAATATCCGGCCGCTCGCCCAGCTCCCGGGCCACGCGGATGCTTTCCAGCACGAAGTCATAGCAGGCCACGCCGCGCCCCAGGTCGTGGGTGTCGCGGTCGGCCGAGTCCAGCGAAAAATGCAGCATGTCGACCTGCCCGCGCAGCTTTTCGGCATTCTTGGGGTAGAGCAGGCCGTTGGTGGTGACGGTGGTGATAAACCCCATCTGCCGGGCCAGCCGCACAAAGTCGGGCAGCTGCCGGTGCAGCAGCGGCTCGCCCCCGGTGAAGTCTATCACCGACACGCCCAGCCGCTTGAGGTCGCGCAGGTTCTCGCTCACCTGCTCCAGCGTCACGTAAGGCGAAGGCTTTTCCCAGATATCGCAAAACGCGCACTTCGCATTGCAGCGGTACGTGACGTAGTAGTTGCAGAGGACGGGATGCTTGACGAGACGCATGGCAGTAGCGTGGACTCTGCGAGTCCGCGCGTGAAGGGACAGTGGATGCGCGGACTCACAGAGTCCACGCTACAAAGCTAATGCGGCAGCTTGCCCCAGGCCGCGGCATCCCAGCGCTCCGGCGTAGCGGCCAGAGCCTCGGCCGTGGCCGGACCGTAGTGCTCCAGGTAATAGCCGCAAAAGCCTTTCAGGGGGCAGCGCGGGCAGTTGGGCCGCAGAAAAAAGCAAATCTGCTGCCCGTGCCAGTAGTTGTGCTTGTGAAAGTTGAACAGCAGCTCGGCGTCGGCAGGCAGCAGGGCCAGCAGCACGCCGTGGGCTTTCTCTACCGAAACTTTCGGCCCCAGAAAGCCCACGCGCTGGGCTACCCGATGCACGTGGGTATCTACAGGCAGCACGGGCTTGTGATAATTGAAAAGCAGCAGCAGCGACGCCGTTTTCAGCCCAATACCGGGCATGTCCGTCAGCCAGGCCATGGCTTGCTCCAGCGGCCACTCGGCCAGAAAGTCCAGGGTAAAATCCCCACCCGTAGTGGCCTGAATGCGGCGCAGCACCTCCTGAATGCGCGGCGCCTGGGTGTCGGGCCAGCGCGTGGTGCGGATGGCATGCGCCAGCTCCGCGGTGGGCGCGGCCAGCACGCCGGGCCAGTCGCCAAAAGCTTCCAGCATGCGGTCGTAGGCCAGCTCTTCGTCGGCATGCGTGGTGCGGTGCGAGAGTATGGTCGAAATCAGCTCCCACATGGGCGTGCGCCGCGGCTGTGGCGGCAGGTGCCCATAGAAATGGTCCAGGATGCTGTGGTCGGCCAGGGCTTTGTCGGCGGCTGGGGAGGTGTAGGTGGCAGGCATAGGCCCTTGTACCCAGCCGCAGCAGCTTGGGTTGCTACTTCAGCTCTGTTGCGCTTAGGCTGCGTTCCCAGAGAAGCTTGCCCGCCTGGTCGAGCACCGAAATCTTCAGCTGCCGGCTGGCACGGGGCCCGCTCACGTCGATGAGCGCGAAGTTGCGCTCGGCCACGAAGGTTCCCTCCACACGGCCGGTGTTGGCTTCCGTGCGGGCGCCGGTGGCGGCGCTGCTCGTCAGGGGCGAGCAGGTAAAGTCGTAGAGCGGGTAGGTGCCCGGCCGCTCCAGCTTGGTCAGCTCGGTGTGGTGGCGGTCGCCATCCAGAAACACCACCCCGCTGATGCGGCGGTCGGCAATGCCTTGGAGCAGGGCTGCCCGCTCCTGCTCGTAGTTGCTGTAGTTTTCGAATACCTTGGCCGGGTTCAGCACCTGCCCGCCCACGGCTATCAGCTTAAAGGTGGCTTGGCTGGCGGTGAGCGCATCCAGCAGCCAGCTAAGCTGCTCGCGGCCCAGGTAGCTGCCTTCCTTGGTATTATAGCTGTTCGAGCTGCGAAACCAGCGGTTGTCGAGCAGAAACACCTGCACGTCGCTCCACTCAAAGCTGCCGTAGGCACCACCGGCCGGCCCATAGTTGGGATTGGCCCAGAAGTCGCGGAAGGCGGCGCGGGTGGTTTCCTTCATGGCAAAGCTTCGGTCTGAGTCGTTGGGCCCGTAGTCGTGGTCGTCCCAGATGGCGTAATTGTGCGTGCGAGCCAGCAGGGGCTGCATTTCCGGCACGGCCCGCGAGTGGCTATACCGGTGGTAGATGCCCGTGCGCGTGTTCCAGTCGGCCTCGCGCAGGTAGGTATTATCGCCCAGCCAGAGCATAAAGTCCGGCCGCTGGGCATTGATGCTGCTGAAGATGCCATACTCCCCGCCATAAGGCCGGCCGGGACGGTCGTACGCCGGCTCGTTCACATACACACAGGAGCCCAGGGCAAAGCGGAAGTTGGGCGGCTCCTGCCGCCATTGCCACAGCGCCTGGGTTTGAAACTCCAGCGGGTACGGCCGCGGCACCAGCTGCCCGTTCAGGTACAGGGCATAAGCATACCGATGCCCGGGCTCCACCTGGTCGGCCAGCAGATGCGCCGTGAAGCCCGGCGCGGCCGTAGCCACCACCGGGGCCGTGCGCAGCTTGCGGGCCGGCGCCGCCACGTCCCAGTACTCGATGACTGCTGTGGCCGGACCGTTGGTTTGCACCCATAGGGCCACTTCCCGCATCTCGGAATACCCCACCATGGGCCCCGAGCGCAGCAGCGCCGCGGTGGGCTGTGCCACTGCGGCTTTCGTCGTTTTTGCGGGCGTGCGGGGCTGAGCGGCCAAGGGCGAGGAAAGCAGCGCCAGGGCGGCGCCATACAGCAGGGCGTGTCGATTCATGCCCAAAAGTAGCAAGCGCCTCTTCCCGGCGCTGGTAGTGCCTTTACCAATAATGCACAAAAAAAGGCCGCTCCCTCGGGAGCGGCCTTTTTGACGTTTAATGGCGCTGGGCCTTGTGCTTACAGCTGGCCGCGCTTAGCAGCTTTCTGCATCTTCTCGTTGGCGAAGATGGCCACTTCAACGCGGCGGTTGGCAGCTTTGCCAGAAGCCGAGCTGTTGTCAGCTACCGGCTGGCTCGAGCCGTAGCCTTTCACCGTGATACGGCCGGAGTCTACCCCGTCGGCAATGATGGTATTGGCCACCGCCTGGGCGCGACGCTCCGACAGGGGCTGGTTGATGGCATCCGAGCCGCTGGCGTCGGTGTGGCCTTCAATCAGGACGTTGGTGTCGGAATACTTTTTCAGGGTCTCACCCAGCTGGGTGATGTTGCCAGCAGCTTCTTCGGTCAGGTTAGACGAGTTGGTGGCGAACAGAATGCCCGAAGCAAAGGTAATTTTGATGCCTTCGCCTACGCGCTCTACGGTAGCGCCTTCGAGGTCGCGGCGCAGCTCAGCAGCGGCTTTGTCCATCTTACGGCCGATAAGGGCACCAGCCGTGCCACCCACAACAGCCCCAATGATGGCACCTTTGGCCGTGCCCGACTTGCCGCCAATCAAACGGCCGGCTACGCCACCGGCTACGGCACCGCCCACACCGCCGATGATGCCGCCTTTCAGCGTCTTGCTCATGCCCTTCGGCTTCTCAGTCGAAACGGTAGTAGTCTGGGCCTGTACGAAGTTGCTCACGAGCAGCAAAAGAGCTAGCAGGAAAGTGAGCGACGAACGAAAATTTTTCATGTTAAAAGGTAAAATGGGTTGGTAAGGGTAAGTCTAGAGAGCGGCAAAAGTATGCGCTTATGCATTAGGCCGGCAAGTACGCCAATTGCAACCACCTTGCCAAACTGTTTACGGCCGACGCCAGCCTCCGCTAGCCGTACGGCTTGCTGCAGACTGCCAACAGCAAAAAGGCCCCGCTTTCGCGGGGCCTGCCAGCTTTTAGAAGTTTCCTAAAAACCTGACCCGTTCACTTGGAAAACGGCCTAGGTACGGCAGGCGGGGCCAAGGCCCTACTTGTCGTTTTTGTTGGCGTACTGCTCGTAGCGCACGGGGTCCTTCTTCTTGTCTTTCTTGCGTCCGATTATGCCGCCCCCTACGGCACCTACCACGCCGCCTACTACGGCGCCCTTGCCGCCGCCTACCACGGCGCCGGTAGCTGCCCCCGTGCCGGCCCCAATGGCAGCGCCTTTGGCTTTACCGCTCCATTTTTTGCGGGGAGCCGGCTGAGTAGTCTGTGCCTCGGCTACCGAGCCCGCAAGCATGAAAGAAGTGAGCAGCAGGGCGAAATATGATTTAAATGATTTCATGGCTAAGTCAAAATAAAGGTTGAAATAAGACAACAAGACCTAAACGAATTGCCCGCTGCTCGGGTTGCTCCAAAAGGGCTTATGAATATCTGTACTAAGGCTGACGCATAAAAAAAGGCCGCCCAGCGGGCGGCCTTTCTTAACTTATAGCAACTCAGAAGAGATTACAGACGGCCCTCTTCGGCAGCCTTCTTCATTTTTTCGTTGGCGAAGATGGCAACTTCCACGCGGCGGTTGGCCTGCTTGCCTTCCGCGGTGCTGTTGTCGGCTACGGGCTGGCTGGCACCATAGCCACGGGTGGTGATGCGGCTGGAGGCGACGCCTTTGGCGATGGTTTCGGCAGCTACGGCCTGGGCACGGCGCTCCGACAGGGGCTGGTTGATGGCATCCGAGCCGCTGGCGTCGGTGTGGCCTTCAATCAGCACGTTGGTGTCGGGGTATTTCTGCAGCACGGCGGCCATCTTGTCGATTTCCAGGCGCGAGGCCGGGCGCAGGTCGGCTTTGTTTACGTCGAAGAGAATGCCGGCGTCGAAGGTAATTTTAATGCCTTCGCCCACACGCTCTACTTTGGCATTGGCCATGTCGCGCTGCAGCTCTTCGGCCTGCTTGTCCATTTTACGGCCGATGAGAGCACCGGCCGTGCCACCGGCAGCGGCACCAACAATGGCGCCGATAGCCGTGCCCTTGGCGTCGCCGCCAATTACGCGGCCGATTACGCCGCCCACCACTGCGCCGCTACCGGCGCCAATAATGCCACCCTTGGTGGTTTTGCTCATTCCGTCATTCTGACGGGCACCAGTGCCGTTGGTATCCGGCAGGGGCTGGGGCGAGGTATTGCCCGCCGTTTGGTTGGAAGTGGCACAGGAGCTGAATAGCAGCATGAAGGCCATCAGCAGGGAAAGAAGGGATTGGGAGAATTTCATGGGAAAGGAAGTATTAAGAAGTAATGGTCAGGCCTTATACGGGAAAAGCCCGCTTCGGTGACGAAAGCGGGCTTTTCAAGAAGTATGCCGAAAGCAGAAAATGGCTTTTTGAGCGTTTCTACTGGGTTTTTACGGAGCTACGCCGGGCCTCACGCGGCTCCGGGGCGGCCGCATCGGCCGGGCGAAGCATGCCCAGCAGGTCGGCCAGGCGCTGCTTCAGCTCGCGGCGGTCGACAATGAAGTCCAGGAACCCATGCTCGAGCACGAACTCGGCGCTCTGAAAGCCCTTGGGCAGGTCTTTGCCAATGGTTTCCTTGATAACGCGGGGCCCGGCAAAGCCGATAAGCGCCCCGGGCTCGGCAATGTTGAAGTCGCCGAGCATGGCGAAGGACGCCGTCACGCCGCCCGTGGTGGGGTCGGTGAGCAGCGACACGTAGGGCACCCCGGCTTCGGCCAGCTGGGCCAGCTTGGCCGAGGTCTTGGCCATCTGCATCAGCGAGTAGCCGGCTTCCATCATGCGGGCGCCGCCCGAGCGGGAAATCATCAGAAAGGGCGTGCGGTTCTGCCGGGCAAAGTCGATGGCGCGGGCAATCTTCTCCCCTACCACCGAGCCCATCGAGCCACCGATAAACTTGAAGTCCATGGCCGCTACCACCAGCGGCTGCCCGGCCGACATGCCGTGGGCCGTGCGCACGGCATCTTTCAGGCCGGTGTTGCGCTCGGTGGCCTGCACCCGTTGCGGATACGCCTTGGTATCGACGAACTGCAGGGGGTCGCCCGACCTCAGGTCGGCATCCAGCTCGCTAAACTCGCCGCTGTCGAACAGGAGGTCGAAGTAGTCGGCGGCATCTACCCGGTCGTGGTAGCTGCAGCTGCCGCACACGTGCAGCAGGCGCTTGTGCTCGGCCATGGTGGCCACCGTTTTACACTCGGGGCACTTGTACCAAAGGCCGTCCGGAGTTTCTTTTTTCTGCTCGGTGGGCGTTACGATGCCCTTTTCTACGCGCTTGAACCAGGCCATTTTTCTTCAGTTAACAATGAGCAATGAACAGTGAACAGTGAGCAATATTCTGACTGCTCATGATTAAGTAAGATGTAGTGCGAGCAAAATTAGTGATGAACCACGCAGCGTATGCCGCATTGCTCATTGCTCACTGATAATTGCTCACTGAAAATTACGCCAGGGTGATGCTTTGGTCGAGGTACACGTCCTGAATGGCGTTTAGCAGCTCCACGCCTTCAGCAAACGGACGCTGAAAAGCCTTGCGGCCCGAAATCAGGCCCTGGCCACCGGCGCGCTTGTTGATGATGGCCGTGCGGACGGCTTCGTCGCGGTCGGTGGCGCCTTTGCTTTCGCCGCCCGAGTTGATGAGGCCGATGCGGCCCATGTAGCAGTTGGCCACCTGGTAGCGGGCCAGGTCGATGGGATTGTCCGAGCTCAGCGTCTCGTACATGGCCTGGTGGGTTTTGCCAAACTTGAGGGCCGTAAAGCCGCCGTTGTTCTCGGGCAGCTTCTGCTTGATGATGTCGGCCTGAATGGTCACGCCGAGGTGGTTGGCCTGGCCCGTGAGGTCGGTGGCTACGTGGTAGTCTTTCTCGGCCGTTTTGAAGGCATTGTTGCGGGTATAGCACCACAGCACCGTGGCCAGGCCCAGCTCGTGGGCTTCCTCAAAGGCCTGGGCCACTTCCACCAGCTGGCGGTTCGACTCTTCCGAGCCGAAGTAGATGGTGGCCCCCACGGCCGTGGCGCCCAGGTTCCAGGCTTCACGTACCGAGCCAAACAGAATCTGGTCGAACTTATTAGGGTAAGTCATCAACTCGTTGTGGTTGATTTTTACCAGGAAGGGAATCTTGTGGGCGTACCGGCGGGCCACGGTGCCGAAGGTGCCAAAGGTGGTGGCTACGGCATTGCAGCCGCCTTCCAGCGCCAGCCGGATGATGTTTTCGGGGTCGAAGTACATCGGGTTCGGGCCGAAGGAGGCGCCCGCGGTGTGCTCAATGCCCTGGTCGACGGGCAGGATGCTCAGGTAGCCCGTGCCGGCCAGGCGGCCGTGGCTGTAGAGCTGGCCCAGGCTGCGGATTACCTGCGGCGTGCGGCTGGACGGCACGAAGCAGCGGTCGAGAAAGTCGGGGCCGGGGGCGTGAATCAGGTCTTTGCCAATGGTTTGGCATTCGTGCGCCAGCAGGGCTTCGATTTCGGCGCTCATGGTCAGGGGTGCGGCCATCTGGAAGAGTGCTAGGGGAGGGATTTGGCAGTTGGGAAGGGTAGCTAACAGGGGCAAAGATAGGCCGGTTTTCAGTGGAAGATTGGTCGTTTGGTTGCGTAGCCGGCCCGGTTGGCGCTACCTTGCCGTACCAAAACCGAGCCCGCAGCTCAACCTGGGTTCTGCTGCTACTTTCTTACTACTCATCCTTGTGAAAAATCACTCCTTAGCCCTGCTGGGCCTCTCCCTATCCCTGCTGGCCGGCTCACCGGCGCTGACCAGCTGCGTGACGGCCAAGAAATACGACGACCTGCGCGCCCGCCAGGCCGCCGATGAGAAAGGCAAGGCCGACGCAGAGCGCCAGTACCGCAACGCCACGGCCGAGCTGAAGAAGGCCACCGACGAGCTGGCCCAGATGCGCCTCACCCAGAAGCGCCTCGTAACCGACTCGGCCGAGACCGGCGCGGCGTACCGCAAGACGCGCACCTTGTACAACGAGCTCAACAACAGCTACGACAAGCTACTCAAGAACAGCGACCGGGAGCTGGCCAACAAATCCAACGACTACAACAAGGTGGCCAAGGACCTGGCCCGGCGCGAAGCCGAGCTGGGCGAGCTGGAAACCAACCTGCAGAAGAGCAAGGCCGAAAACGACCGCCTCGCCGCCGACCTGAAAGGCCGCGAAGCCCGCCTGGCCGAGCTGACCCAGGCCCTGGCCGACAAGGACCGGGCCGTGAACGACCTGCGGGCGCGGGTCAGCAAGGCCCTGCTCAGCTTCAACTCCAGCGACCTGCAGGTGAAGCTCAAAGATGGCAAAGTGTACGTGTCGCTGTCGGAGCAGCTGCTGTTTAAGTCAGGCTCAACCAAGGTAGACCCCAAGGGAGAGGAAGCGCTGAAAAAGCTGGCCACCGTGCTGCAGGAGCAGAAAGACGTGAACGTGGTAGTGGAAGGCCACACCGACAACGTGCCCATCCGGACGGGCACCGCCGGCCTCACCGACAACTGGGACCTGAGCGCGCTACGGGCCACCGAAATTGCCCGCTTGCTTACTAACAACGGCGTGAACCCGGAGCGTGTTACGGCCTCTGGCCGGGGAAAATTTGTGCCGGTAGCCGCCAACGACACCCCGGCGAACAAGGCCCTGAACCGGCGCACGGAAATCATCCTCACGCCCAAGCTCGACGAGCTGTTCCAGATACTGGACAGCAACTCCAGCAGCACCCCGGGCGCAAAGTAGCTGTAGGAATGGTGCGGCAAAGCCACAATTGTGCGGGCATCCGTATGTGAAGTTCCGGCAGTTGCGGCATCGAGTGAACGCAGGGCGTTCGGGCCCGGCAGCTTTCGTGGCTTCCCGTTTCACCTTTTTCCTCGCTCAGCAGCTATGCGCCCGTATCTACTCATCCGTGTTTTCGCGCTTCTTGTTTGCTGGGGGGCCAGTACCCTCGCGGTCCGGGCCTCGCATATCTTATCGGTCGACCTGACTTATGAGTACACCGGCACGGCTGCCAATCCCTATCAGTATCGGGTAAGAGCCACCCTATACCAGGACCTGAACTCGTCGGTTACAGACAACCAGATGCAGTTAACCTGCGGGAGAAATGAGTGCAGCAGTACCCAGGTGGGCAGCTTCACTACCATGCTGCAGCGAACCAGCCCGCGGCTGCCGGCCGGCAGCTGCGGTGCGGGCCCCTTGTACTACAGCATTACGGTGCTGGAAGGCCAGGTGCAGCTGCCACCGGCCCTCTGGACTTTAAGCGTGAATACTTCAAACCGCCGGTATGGGCTTCTGAACATGTCTCAGCCTTGGCTGCAAAGCTATTATGTGCAGGCCCTGCTGGATAACCGCAGCGGACTGGTCAATACCTCCCCCCGGTTTGCGCCTGCCCGGCTTATCGACCTGACCGATGCCCCAGGACAGCGCTATAGCATGCACACCTTCGACGCGGATGGCGATTCATTGGTTTATGAGCTTGTGCAGCCGCAGGCGGACTCCGAACCATCGGTTTGCGGCTACTCCACGGTAGGTGCCATTGCTCCCCAATTCCTGATTAATCAAGAGACCGGCGAATTACTTTATCAGCCTGTGCCGGTACGCCAGGGTTATTATGCATTGGCCGTGCAGGTGAATGAGTACCGCCAGGTGAATGGCCGCTGGCAGCAGATTGGCAGCGTCAGGCGCGACACCCAATACCAGCTTCGCGTCGGCACCAATCAGCCGCCGGTGTTTACCCGGGTGACTTCCAGCAGCAACCCAGCTGTTCAGCTGCAGGGGCAGACCCTTCGCGTGAACCCCGGCCAAACCATTACGCTCAATCTCACGGCGACCGACGCCGATGCCGGCCAGGTACTGGAGCTGCGCAGCGATGATGTGGGCCTGGTCCCCGGGCTTATGTTTCAGGACCTGGGCAACGGCCAGGGCCAGCTGAGCTGGCAGGTGCCGGCGACTCTATCCCCTGGCCTGTACGTACTGACGGCTACCGCATCCGACAGCTTTTGCCCTACTGTTGGCGCTGCAGTACAAACCATCCCCTTCCGGGTAACCCGCCAGACGCTGGGCGCTGCCAGGCCGCACGTGGCTTCCATAGTTGCCTACCCCAGCCCTTTCGACCAGCAGGTGCGGTTTCAGCTTATTCAGCCCGGCATCCAGCCATTGCTCATCATCGACCAGCTGGGCCGTACCGTAGCCCGGCTGCAGAGCACCCCAGAAGGCAGCGTGGTATGGCAGCCCGCTGGCGTAAGCCCTGGCCTGTACCTGGCCCGCACGCTAGATGGGACTCAGGTAGCCAGGCTGGCTTACAGCGGCCGTTAAGGAAGAAGCCAGGCGCGGAAGAAGTCTAAAAGTCGGCCTTCACGCCCAGGCCCAGGGTAAGCAGCTGCCCAATGCCCAGGCCGCCGTCGCGGTTGGTGAGGTAGCTGGCGATGTAAAGGTCGTTGGAGCCCAGCTCGTAGTAAAAAGAAAGCTTACGTGGCTGCCCTGTGGCCCGCACCGGCGCCCCCAGGTAGGTAATGCGGCTGCCCAGCAGCGGGCCGTAGCGGGTGTGGGCCGAAAACCAGTAATAGCCACTGGGGTACTGGCCCTGCTCGCCGCTGTTCTCAGTGCCGTGGGTATAGCTTACATACGCCCCCACGGTAAGCGGTAAGAGCTGCAGCTTTTCTGTCGGCTGCACCCGGAATGGGGAGTAAAGCAGCTTGGCCGTGGCGACGCCCAGCGCAGAGCCGGCGTAGCGGGCCGGCACGTAGCCCAGTAGCAGGTCGGCTTCGACGCGGTTGCGCAGGAATTCATACCCCACGCCGGCCGCCGCCAGGCCCATGCCCCCGGCCAGTTGGGCCACTGCGTGGCGCGGCCGGTACCAGGGCAGGCGCGGCCCCGGCGAATCGGCGGCCGGGCTGGTCTTTACCGCCAGCGTATCGGGTGGGGCAGCGGCCAGGGCCGGGGTGCAAACGCTGGCAGCTCCAGCCAGGAGCAGGCCAGCAAGGTACCGGGCACTCATTAGAAGGCCACGCGCTTTACGCGGAATTGCTTTTCTCCCCACACCGTTACCACCATATAGCTGCGCTCGGAGAAGGCGTCGGAGTTGATGTAGGTCACGCCGTCGTTGAAGGGCTGGCCGATGCGGTAGGAATGGTTGTGCCCATTCAGGGCAAAGGCCACGTTGGGCGTCCGGCTCAGGGCCTGGCAGAAGGCTGGCTGCAGGTTGGCATCGAAGTCTTCGTTGCCCGGCGGCACATGGCACACCACTACCTGGCGCAGGGCCCCTTCCACATCGTTGAGCTGGGCCTGCAGCCAGGGCACATTGGGCACGCTGCCATCAAAGTTGTACTCCCGGCTATTGGTATCGATGAGGATAAACTTGGTGCCGCCGTACACAAAGGTGTAGTTGAGGGCGCCGAAGATGTGCTGGTAGGCTTCGCGGCCATTGCCCACCATGTCGTGGTTGCCTACTACCGTGAGGTAGGGCACCTTCAGGCGGCGCAGCTTCTCATCGACCCAGCGCATCTCCCGGGCCAGGCCGAAGTCGGAGATATCGCCGGCCACCAGCATAAACTGGATGCCGGGCTGCTGGTTGACGCTGCTCACCATGGCTTCGGCCTCGTCGTAGAACTGCTGGGAGTCGCCGGTAAATACGAAGCGCAGGGTGTCGCCTTCGGGCAGGGGCTGGGCCAGCAGGCGGGCCAGGTTTTTCTCGGTCAGTTTGGTGAATTCTTCCGGCACGCGGTGGTCGTTGGGGCTGAATTCAAGCAGGTCGCAGCTCGTGCTGCTAAGCAGAGCCAGGCCTAACAGCAGGCGGGCTCCGAGGTGTTTCGTAAGAGTAAGGAAGTTCATAGCAGTAGCTCCGGGTCAGTTAGTGAAAGAGGGACGCGGAGGATATTGCTTTAAACTGATAAAGCCCCTTACAAGTTGGACCTAACCATGATTTTTAAGAAAAATTTAAGGATTTACTTTTGCCGGGGTATCATTTAATCTATAAAAACTGGTCGGCGCAAACTACGCTAACGCTTTGAAGTGAGGCCATATAACCACTAAAAAATCCCCGCCTGACTTCAGGTGGGGCACTTTTGATTTTTGCAGCCCCCGGGTTGGGCTGAGAATCGGTGACAGACTCTATCGTTTTCTTGAGCTAAGCTGGTTAATACTATGCAGGCTTCACTGGAGACCACAACTTGCTCTTTGCGCGTTGCAACGCTCCTGGGAAAACATCTTATGGCAGCGCCATGTCCTGCCGCAGCATGAAATACAGTTTAACGTGCCTGCCCCCTTACGCAAGATACCGCGATGCCAGAAAGATTAACCCTTCTTTCATTATTCGAACGGCTAGAACTGCGCTTGAAGATAAGGCCACATGAAAAAGAAAACCGCGCCTTGCAGCAGCATCAGCACCAGGGTAACACCCCAGAAAGCGGCTTTGCGGTTTTTATGGTGCAGCAGCAATATGGCTGCCCACGCCCCGGGCGCCGCGCCCGGCAGCGTAGCAAGGTGCAGTGTTTTTTCGGCAATGCGCCGCTGCCCCCGCTGGGCTTTCCGTTTATCCAGGGCGAACAGCAGGAAGCACAACAGATTGGAAAATAACAGGCAGCTCAAGAATATTTTCATGGTGCGGGAGCCGGGCCCTTATGAGGAGTCGGTGCTGGGTTTCAGCCCAGGTAGCCATTTCAGCTAGTAGTGGGAATAAAATTACGCTAAGGGCGTCCAACCATCAAGCGGAACTAGTCATGGGCGAAGCCACCGCCGTTTCCATTTTCCGCTTCGGTAGGAATAGGATAGTTTGCCCGCCACCAGTCGCGCATATAGGGCGAGACACGAAACCCCTCTTCCTCCAGGCTTTACTCGTCTGCATTCCAGCAGCACCAATAAAGGGCCGTGGTAGCGAGCATGCCCGCGTCTTGGTCAAACAGCGCTCTAATTCGGGGCCAGACTTCTTGAAACTCGACCGTAGACAGCACGCCATTTGAAGCCGCTTCCAGAATCATTTCCATCACCACGATGCGCCTGCCTGCCTCGGCTTGGGTGCCTTCCATGGAGCATAAGCAGCCGCATGCTCAGCCACTGCCCCCGGCCTTAGCGCAGGGCGGAGGCCGCTGCCGGCAGGGCCTGCCGGGCCCACTGGCCCATCTGCAGGCCCGAGTAGTGCAGCCCGTCGCGCACAAATTGGGTGTTGTCGCCGGCGGCGGCCCGGGTGAGCGGGGTGATGTCAACGAAGGCCATGCCCCGGGCCTGACACGCCTGCCGGGCTGCCGCGTTGAACTCGTCGATTTCGGCCCCGATGCGGGCGCGGTCCTGGTCCGCGGCGAAGGCCGACTGCCCCCAGTCAGGAATGGAAAGCACCAGCACCCGGCCTGCGCGGTTGCCGGCCAGGGCCTGGGACGTTTGCAGCAGCTGCTCAAACTCGCGGCGGAACGTGGCCAGCGACTGGCCCCGGTACTGGTTGTTGACCCCAATCTGCAGCGACACCAGGTCGTAGGTGCGGGTGAGTTGGGCATTGGCTATGGCTTCGAGCAGCTCGCCGGTGGTCCAGCCGGTGCGGGCAATAATGGCGGGCTCCTGCAGGTTGAGGCCTTGCTGCCGGGCCAGGGCGGCCAGCTGCACCGGCCAGCGCTCGGCGGGGGCGGCGCCTTCCCCAATGGTGTAGGAGTCGCCCAGGGCCAGGTAGTTGCTGGCTGGCAGCGGGCCTGCCGCTTGCGGGGGAGTAGGGTCCTGCTGCTTGCTGCACGAGCAGGCAAAGAAGGCCAATAGAAGAAGCAGCAGTCGCATGGGGGTGGTAAGGCTAGAAGTGACGGACATACGAACCCCTAACCGGACCGGATGCTGATTAGTGCCGGCCCCGAGCAGCCCGTAGGCTGGCAGCGGGGTTCCCAACACAACAGGGCAGCCTCACCCTGGTGGGTAAGGCTGCCCCCGGCGGCTAGCAGGCTACACGATGCAGTGGCCCACCATCAGGCCATTACGGCCACCAGGCGCAGGGCTGCTTCGGCCAGGCGTAGATTGCCGGCCAGCTGCACCTGCGGCCGGGCCTGCTCCGGGCTGAGGCCTTTGGTGAACAGGCGCCAGGCGGTGTCGGGGCCGAGCGTGACTTCGGCCGCGGGGCGGCCCTGTGGGACCTGCAGCCGCCACCGCTCATCTTCCCTGACCAGCTGCCAGCACCCGCCAATCGGCCCGGCTATGCTCACCTGCACCACAGTTCCGGGCGCGGCCGCCACCTGGCGGTAAGCATGGGGCAGCCCCCGCATCAGCGTCTCGATAAAGGGTGGAAACAGCTGCGGCGTGAGCAGACCAGGGCCACCCACGGCCGCGTGAATCTGCTGCTGGTGGTGCCACTTCTCGGTGTAGTCGCGGGCAATGTGAAACCAGTTCGGCGACTCGGCCTCGCCGGCCCAGGCCACGGCGAAGGTAGCCGGAGCCCAGGGGTCGAGCGTGGCCAGGAAGGCGTTGTACTCGGTGCCGGCCTGGGCCAGCAGGTCGATAAGCTGGGCCGGGCTCAGGCGGCGGGCCGCCCGCACCCAGTCGGCGTTCAGCTGGTTGAGATAGCGAAGCAGGCCCTCGTAGGAGGCCGGGTCGTCGGGCGCCTCGGCAAAGTGGCCGTCGCGCAGCATGGCCAGGGTGCGCAAGCTGCCATCGAGCAGGTGGGCGGCTACGTCCTTTACCGTCCAGAGCCGCGCCAGCGTGGGCTGCTGCCAGTCGGCCGGCGCCAGGGAGCGCAGCAGGGCCAGCAGCTTTTCATCCAGCACCGGAAACAGGGGCAGCACGTCGATGGGCAGGGTGTTCGAGGGCTCATTCATGGCTGGATATCATCAGGATTCAGTTAAAAGTTAAAAGTGAAGCGTTAAAAGGCGGGGCTGCTTTTTAACGCTTCACTTTTAACTTTTAACTAAAAAGAACCCGGTTTAGCCAATGGCCTGGGCCAGGTCGTCAATCAGGTCTTCGGCATCCTCAATGCCCACGCTCAGGCGAATGAGCGAGTCACTGAGGCCGGCCTTGCGGCGCTCCTCGGCGGGAATGCTGGCGTGCGTCATGGTGGCGGGGTGGCCGCTGAGGCTTTCCACACCGCCCAGGCTTTCGGCCAGGGAGAACAGCTGGAACTTCTCGAGGCAGGCCACGGCGTCTTCCTTGCGGTCGCCCTTGAGCACGAAGGAAATCATGCCGCCGAAGTCGCGCATCTGGTTGGCCGCCACCTGGTGGTTGGGGTGGTTTTCAAAGCCGGGCCAGTACACCTTTTCCACTTTGGGGTGCTGGCGCAGATACTCGGCCACGGCGCGGCCGTTTTCGCAATGGCGCTGCATGCGCAGGTGCAGGGTTTTGAGGCCGCGCAGCACCAGGAAGCAGTCCTGGGGGCCGGGCGTGCCGCCGCAGGCGTTCTGGTAGAAGCGCAGGCGCTCGGCCACCTCGTCGTTGTTGAGCACCAGGGCACCCATCACGGTGTCGGAGTGGCCGGCCATGTACTTGGTGAGGGAGTAAGCCACGATGTCGGCACCCAGCTCCAGCGGCTGCTGCAAGTAAGGCGTCGAGAAAGTGTTGTCGACCACCAGCAGGGCACCCGCTTCTTTGGCTACGGCCGCCGCGGCCTTGATGTCGATGACGTTGAGCAGGGGGTTGGTGGGCGTTTCCACCCAGATGAGCCGGGTGCGGGCATTTACCTTGGCGCGCACGGCTTCCATGTCGTGCATGGGCACGAAGTGGAATTTGATGCCGTACTGCTCGTACACCTTGGTGAAGATGCGGTAAGAGCCGCCGTACAGGTCGTTGGTGCTGATGACCTCATCGCCGGGCTGCAGCAGCTTGACTACGCAGTCGGTAGCGGCCATGCCGCTGGCAAAGGCGATGCCGTGCCGGCCGTTGTCGAGGGCCGCCAGGGCATCCTGCAGCTGGGTGCGGGTGGGGTTGTGGGTGCGCGAGTACTCGTAGCCCTTGTGGTCGCCGGGCGAGCGCTGCACATAAGTCGAGGTCTGGTAGATGGGCGTCATGATGGCCCCGGTGGCGGGGTCGGGGTGGACGCCGGCGTGAATGGCTTTGGTGGCGAATTTCATGGATGCGGGAAGAAATAGCGGATGGGATTTCAGGCCGAAAGGTACGACGCTAACGGAAGGCGCCGCCCGGAGTTTACCCTGCTGCACCTGGCAGGCCCGTCGTCAGACGCCCCCTGCCAGCTGGCGCTTCAGGGTGGCTTCACCCGGCCCGGCCCGGCTGCATTCAGCAGGATATTGCGCTCAGGCTTTGGGCTTAATTTCTGAGCAACAGCAAAAAGCATTGATTTACCAGTATCTTCGCTACCGGCGGGCTATGGCCTTTGCTCAATTTTTATCTATTCTGCGTATGAAGAAAATCTTACTCCTTGCCGGGCTTGCCCTGCTGCACGGCGCGGCCCTGGCCAAGCCCAAGCCGGCCCCCGCTCCTGCCCCGGCCGCCGTCGACTCGGTGGCCATTCGCCAGGCCATGTACAAGGCCTTTGCCGACTCCGTGCACGCCACGCTGCACTTCCAGCAGGGCCACATTGTGCTGCCCGGCGGCATGGGCGAGCTCACGGTGCCACGCGGCTTCCGCTACCTCGACTCGGCCCAGAGCCGGCGTGTGCTCACTCAGCTCTGGGGCAACCCCAAGCAGGAAACCCTGGGCATGCTGTTTCCGGCCGACCGCGGCCCGCTCGACAAGAACAACTGGGCCTACTCCATCAGCTATAACCCCATGGGCTATGTGAAGGACGACGATGCCGATGACATCGACTACGCCGACCTGCTCAAGGACATGCAGAGCGACACGGAAGAAGAAAACGAAGCCCGCGAGGCCAGCGGCTACGAGCCCATTCACATGCTGGGCTGGGCCGCCACCCCGTACTACGACAAAAACACCAAGGCCCTGCACTGGGCCCAGGCCCTGCAATTCGGCGCCAGCCCCGACACCACGCTCAACTACAACGTGCGCCTGCTGGGCCGCAAGGGTGTGCTGGTGCTCAATGCCATCGGCGAGCCCTACCAGATGCCCGAAATCAAGGCCAGCATTCCGGGCCTGCTCAGCAACGTGAGCTTCAGCAAGGGCCAGCAGTATGCCGACTTCGACGCCAACCTCGACGACGTGGCTGCTTATGGCATCGGTGGCCTGGTGGCGGGCAAGGTGCTGGCCAAGGTGGGCTTCTTCGGCCTGCTGCTCAAGTTCTGGAAAGTGGGCCTGCTGGCTTTGGCCGGCGCCTGGGCCGCCATCAAGCGGTTTTTGGGGTTTGGCGGCAAGGAAGAGTAGTGCATGCTACTGCTTGCTAGCGCGCGTCTGCGACGTGCGCTAGCTGCGGTGCCAAGTCAGCCCAATGAGGCACAAAAGGCGTAAGCAGGCTGCTACCCGGGTGGCGGCCTGCTTACGCCTTTTTGCTGGGAAGGCAGGGCTATGGTCTAGCTTTGCCTCCCTCCTCCTGCTGCCTGCACTATGAATTTTCTACGCGAGCTTTTTCAGAAGAACTTCTCCACCCTGCTCACCATGTTTTTGCTGGTGGCCGTGCCGCTGCTGGGCTCGTCGTCGCTGCTGTACCTGCTGTACAAGTATCAGGACTTGCTGCAAAATCTCAGCGCTGGTCAGGTGCTGCTATACTTTGTGGTCATTGCCTTCACCATGGCCTTTGCCTTCACGCCGACTACCGTGGTGGCCATCGTAACGGGCTACTACTTCGGCTGGGGCGGGCTGGCGGGCATGGTGCTGGCCTACGCCCTGGCCTCGGCCATCGGCTACGAGCTGGCCGTGCGCCTCGACCACGGCAAGCTGCGCGACTTTATGCACCACTTCCCCAAGGCCGGCGCCGTAGTGGACGAGCTGCAGCAGCAAAGCTGGCAGCTGATTATTCTCACCCGCCTCTCGCCGGTGCTGCCCTTCGCCCTGATGACCTTTGTGCTGGCCATGGTGGGCGTGGCCCGGCGCCGCTTTCTGGCCGCCTCGGTGGTGGGTATGCTGCCGCGCAGTCTGTTTTTCTACTGGCTGGGCACCAAAGCCTCCGACGTGCTGGCTTTGCTGCGCGACCCCGACGGCGGCACGCTGGGCAAAGTGGTGGTGGTGGGCCTGGTCGTGGCCTCGCTGGGCGGCCTGTACGTGGTGTTCAACCGCGCCCTGAAAAAAGCCCTGCAGCGCGGCGTCGACGCAAAAAAAGCCCGTTGATTTTTAACACCTTGCCCACTGCCGAAAAAAATATTGCCCCAAAAGGCGAAGCAAGGCTTGTGAAGGCGGAATTTTTCCTCTTACCTTTGCAGTCCCAACACGGGAACTGGTTGCATAGCTCAATTGGATAGAGCATCTGACTACGAATCAGAAGGTTTGGGGTTCGACTCCCTATGCGACCACAGAAAAGGCCCTCAGCAGCACGCTGAGGGCCTTTTTGTTTTTTCACCCGCAAGATGACGCGGGCAGGGCTTCGCATGATGAAATCTGCTGGGGCGGGTAGGCTGGCCTGCGCCGCCAATTTCGAACAGACGAGCTAGCTTGCACCCCCTCAACCTACGGGGCTGCACTTTGGCAGTGCCGGCACCGCTTTCAAAATTCCCATCATGCTCCAGAAAATCCGCCCCGAAGAAGCCCTGGCCTACCACGCCCAGGGCCGGCCGGGCAAGCTCGAAGTGGTGCCCACCAAGGCCCACAGCACCCAGCGCGACTTGTCGCTGGCTTACTCCCCCGGCGTGGCCGAGCCCTGCCTGGCCATTGCCGACAACCCCGACGACGTGTACAAGTACACCGCCAAGGGCAACCTGGTGGCCGTTATCAGCAACGGCACGGCCGTGCTCGGGCTGGGCGACATCGGCCCCGAGGCCTCCAAGCCGGTGATGGAGGGCAAGGGCCTGCTGTTCAAGATTTACGCCGACATCGACGTGTTCGACCTGGAGCTGAATACCAAGGACGTGGACGAGTTTGTGCGCACCGTGAAGCTGCTGGAGCCCACCTTCGGCGGCATCAACCTGGAAGACATCAAGGCCCCCGAGTGCTTCGAGATTGAGGAGCGCCTGAAGCGGGAGCTGCGCATTCCGGTGATGCACGACGACCAGCACGGCACGGCCATTATCTCGGCCGCCGCCCTGCTCAACGCGCTGGAGCTGGTGGGCAAGAACATTGCTGATGTGCGCATTGTGGTGAACGGAGCGGGCGCCTCGGCCATTTCCTGCACCAAGCTGTACCTGGCCCTGGGCGCCCGCGCCGAAAACGTGGTGATGTGCGACAGCAAGGGCGTGATTCGGGCCGACCGCGGCGACCTCGACGAGCGCAAGCAGCTGTTTGCCACCGCGCGCGACCTGCACTCGCTGGAAGAGGCCTTTGCCGGCGCCGACGTGTTTGTGGGCCTGTCGAAGGGCAACGTGGTAACGCAGGACATGGTGCGCAGCATGGGCGCCGACCCCATTGTGTTTGCCATGGCCAACCCCACGCCGGAAATAAGCTACGAGGAAGCCGTGGCAGCGCGGCCCGACCTGATTATGGCCACGGGCCGCTCCGACTACCCCAACCAGGTGAACAACGTGCTGGGCTTTCCCTACATCTTCCGGGGGGCGCTCGACGTGCGGGCCACCGAAATCAACGAGGCCATGAAGCTGGCCGCCGTGCACGCCCTGGCCGCCCTGGCCAAAAAGCGGGTGCCCGACGCCGTGAACATGGCCTATGGCACCGAGAACCTGCAGTTCGGCCGCTTCTACATCATTCCCAAGCCCGTCGACCCGCGTCTGCTGGCGGTGGTGGCCCCGGCCGTGGCCCGCGCCGCCATGGAATCGGGCGTGGCCCAGGCCCCGATTACCGACTGGCCGGCCTACGAAAGCCAGCTGGCGCGCCGGCTGGGGCAGGACACGCGCATCTCGCGCGTCATCCTCGACAAAGCCAAGACCAACCCCAAGCGCATCGTGTTTGCCGACGCCGAAAACCTCAAGGTGCTGAAGGCCGCCCAGCAGGTGCGCGACGAAGGCATTGCCCACCCCATGCTGCTGGGCAATGCCGCCGTGATTGAGGAGCTGCAGGCCCAGCACCAGCTCGACCTGCGCGGCGTGCCGATTCTGGACCCGCGCGCCGAGGAGCAGGCCGAGCGCGTGCAGCGCTTTGCCGACGCCCTGTACGAGAAGCGCCACAGCAAGGGCATCAGCGCCCCGGAGGCCCTGGATTTGATGCGCACGCGCCGCTCCTACTTCGGGGCCATGCTGGTGGAAACCGGCGAGGCCGATGCCCTGATTTCGGGCCTGACGCGCAAGTACCCCGACACCATCCGGCCCGCCCTGCACGTCATCGGCCGCGAGGCCGGCGTGCGCAACGTGTCGGGCATGTACATCCTGCTCACCAAGCGCGGGCCCCTGTTTTTGTCCGACACCACCGTCAACATCGACCCCACGGCCGAAGAGCTGGTGGAAATCACCGAGATGACGGCCCGGGCCGTGAAGCGCTTCAACATCAAGCCGCGCATTGCGCTGGTGACGTACTCCAACTTCGGCAGCGCCAAGGGCGCCGACGCCGGCAAGATGCAGCGGGCCGTGCAGCTGCTGCAGGAAAAGCACCCCGATATGCTGGTCGACGGTGAGATTCAGGCCCACCTGGCCTTCGACACCGAGCTGCTGCGGCAAAACCACCCGCTGAGCAAGCTGGTGGAGGAAGGTGCCAACACCCTGATTTTCCCCAACCTCTCGGCCGCCAACATCGCCTATAACCTGATGCGGTCTGCCGCCGGCTTCGAGGCCATCGGCCCCATTCTGCTGGGGGTGCGCAAGCCCGTGCACGTACTGCAGCTGGGCTCGTCGGAGCGCGAAATCGTGAACATGGTGGCCCTAGCCGTGGTGGAGGCCCAGGAAAATGAAAAAGCGTTGAGCAAGCCGGCCCGGACGTAAAACCATCTGGCTGCGCGCTGTTCCTGCAGCCGGAGTGGGCTTCTTCTGGTTCTGTTTAGTGCGCATCCCAGGTTGCTGTACGGTTTTTCCAGACCGGCTCCCCGCTCCTTTCGGAGAGGGGGCGGGGGGTGAGGCGGACGGTAGAACAAAGCCTGTACACCGACTTGGGAGTTGCTGTAGAAGAAGCGTTAACAGGCAGGCCGACCTGTTAGCGCTTCTTTTTTTCTTTCCGGAAAGGCCATGCATCAGCCAGAGCGTAGTTGCCGCAGCCAACCTTTTACTCAGGCAGCGGGTAAAGCTATGCTTACTCCTTTTCCACACTTTTACCCCTTTGTCCTATGCACCAGCAAAATCAACAGCTGCTCGACGCCCTGGCCGCCTGCGTGGCTGCCTGTGAACACTGCGCCACGGCCTGCCTGCAGGAAGACCATGTAAAGATGATGGCCGCCTGCATCGCCCTCGACCGCGACTGTGCCGACATCTGCGCTCTGACGGCCCGCTTCCTGGCCCGGGGCTCGGCCCATGCCCAGCACCTGATGCGCGAGTGCGCCGAAATCTGCCGCCTGTGCGGGGACGAGTGCAGCCAGCACCAGCACGAGCACTGCCAGGCCTGCGCCGCCGCCTGCCGCCGCTGCGAGGAAGCCTGCCGCCAGGCCATGGCAGCCTAAACCAGCCGCACTCGCCGGGCCGGCTATTGGCAGGTCTGGCGAGTACAGCAGGCTGCGGCCCACCTTGCCTGCCTTTTCATCAACCCCAACCAACTTGGCAGGCAGGAGCTTGGGGGTACTGCCTGGCCCTTTCTCAGCCAAACCGCTTGATTCCACGTATGGAAGGCCTTTCGCCTTCTTTACTGCATGTGCTAACCACTCGTCATTATTTCGCCAATGCCGTGGGCTCGGTTGATTTCGTGCCCAAGGCCTACGTTTACCTGCACTGGTCAGGCAAGCAGCTCAGCAGCCTGGAATTCCGGGCCCTGTACGTGCATGCCCGCAACCTGCTGCGCCGCAACCGCCTGACGGGCATCCTGGCCGACCACCGCGCCATGCCCGATGCGCCCGCCGAAGCCGACCGCGAGTGGCTGCTGAACGAGTGGCTGCCCCAGACCATGGAAGAGTCGGCCCTGGCGCGCTACGCCGTGCTGCCTGCCCCCGCCCCCGAGAACCGCCTGCACACCGACCATGTGCTGAAGGACCTGCGCCGCTACCTGACGGTGAAGGCCTTCGACGACATGGACGCCGCCGTGGCCTGGGTAAGCACCCCGCAGTAAAGCAAGGCCTGGCCCGGGCAGGCAGGTAGCCATTTTAACTGCCGTCCTCAATGCTTCCTGCGCATGATTGAGACTTTCCTCGCCAAACAAGACTGCCGCTTTGCCTGGCTGGACCTGACCAACCCCAGCCGCGACGAGCTCGAACGTGTGGCCAAGCAGTACCAGCTGCCCGATGCCCTGGTGCTCGACTGCCTGGAACCCAACCACCTGCCCAAGTTCGAGTTCAGCCACGGCATCAGCTTCGTGATTGTGCGGGTGTACCACGCCCCGGAAAGCCATGAGGCCGACACCATTCAGGAAATCAGCACCAAAATCGCCCTCTTCTACACCCGCGACCTGCTCATAACCGTGCACCGCCGGGCCCACCCTTTCCTGGCCGAGCTCAAGCACGAGCACCAGGCCGACGCCCACGAGTGCAGCACCCCGGCCGAGCTGGCCCTGCGCCTGGTGCGCCACGCCCTGCACACCTTCGTGCGCCCGGCTCTGCTGCTCACCCGGGAGCTTGACTCCTACGAGTCGGAGATATTTCTGAAGCAGGAAGTACCCAACGCCCTGCAGGGCCTGTACTTTCTGAAGCGCAAAGCCTCCTCGGCCAAGCAGCTGCTGCTGCTCACGCGCGACGTGCTGGCTATGCTGCGCCGGCAAACCAACGGCGACACCACCCTGCTGCACGACACCCAGGACCTGCAGGTGCGCGTCGAAACCCTGTACCAGGAGCTGGACGGCGCCGCCACCAACCTCGTCAACCTCTACCTGTCGCTGTCGTCGCAGCGTACCAACGAGGCCATGCGCGTGCTCACCGTGTTCTCGGCCTTCTTTCTGCCCCTGACGTTTATTGCCGGCATCTACGGCATGAACTTTCAGTACATGCCCGAGCTGGGCTGGCAGCTGGGCTACCCCGGCGTGCTCGTGCTGATGGTGCTGGTGGGCCTGGGCATCTGGGTCTGGTTTAAGCGCAAAGGCTGGATTTAGGCCGGGCCCACCGCCGGGCTTTTCGGGCCGGGGGCAGTACTTTGCCCCGCCTAACCACCCGGGCTGGTCCCCTGCCGACTGAGGCGCCTCCGAGCGTCGGCTCGCAGGGCTCCACCTGCTGCTTTCTATGAAAATTACCTTGTTCCGCTGGCTGCGCTGGCGCTTCGACCTGGTGCACGACATGGCCACGCCCGAGGCCATTGTGGCCGGGGTGGAAGACGGCATCACTTTCCGCGGCACCAACCTGTGGGTACTCATCTTTGCCATTCTGGTGGCCTCGGTTGGGCTCAACGTCAACTCCACGGCCGTCATTATCGGGGCCATGCTTATTTCCCCGCTCATGGGGCCCATTGTGGGCGTGGGCTTCGGCGCCGCCACTATGGAGGTGGCCCTTATCCGGCGCGGGCTCAAAAACCTGTTTGTGGCGGCGGGCATCAGCCTGCTGGTGTCGGCGCTGTACTTCTGGCTTACTCCGCTCACCGATGCGGGCTCGGAGCTGCTGGCCCGCACCACGCCCACTACCTGGGATGTGCTCATTGCCTTGTTTGGCGGGGCGGCCGGAGCCGTAGGCCTCACCCGGCGGGCCCGCGGCAACGTGGTGCCGGGCGTGGCCATTGCCACCGCCCTGATGCCGCCGCTGTGCACGGCCGGCTACGGCCTGGCCACGGCCCACTGGGCGTACCTGTTCGGGGCCCTGTACCTGTTTTTTATTAACTGCGTGTTCATCAGCCTGGCTACCTTTCTGGTAGCCCGCATCCTGCCGCTGCCGGTGCACACCTTCGTCAGCTCCCGCCGGGCGCGGCAGGTGCAGCTCAGCATCTGGGCCGTGGCCTTGCTCACGGCCGTGCCCAGCGTGTACCTGGCGGCGGGCATCGTGCGGCGCACCACCTTCACCCACAACGCCCAGCGCTTCGTGGAAGAGCAGCTCAACCTGCCCGGCTCCTTCGTCGTCACGCGCCGGCTCGATGCCGACGCCCGCACCATCAACGTGCTGCTGGCCGGGCAGCAGCTCACGCCGGCCCAGCTGCGGCAGGCCCGGGGCCGACTGCCCGAGTACCGCCTCACCGATGCCCGCCTCACCGTGCGCCAGGGCCTGGCCCGCCTCGACTCGGCCGATGCCCAGAGTCTGCGCAGCAGCCTGCTGGAGGACGTGCATAGCCGCAACCAGCAAACCCTGGCCGGCTACGACAGCCGTCTGGCCCAGCTGCAGCAGGTGTTGGCGGCTCCCGACAGCCCTTTGTCGACGGGCCTGCCGGCGGCGGCCCGCCTCCTGCGCGAGGTACAGGTGGAGCACCCCAGCGTGCGCCAGCTGGGCCTGAGCCGCGTGGTGCAGGCCGCGGCCGACTCCCTCCGCGCCGATACCGTGGTGGTGGTGTCGGTGCGGGCACGCCGCCCCCTGCCCCTGGCCGAGCAGCAGCGCCTGCAGCAGTGGCTCAGCCTGCGGGCGGGCGACAAGCGCCGGGTGCAGCTGCTGGTGCAGTAGCCCGGAGGCTGCTTTACAGCGCCAGCAGCAGCACCGCGTAGGCCGAGGCCCCCAGCAGAAAGGCCCAGTAGCGGCTTTCGCGCTCTTTGGGCAGCTCCTCTTTGAGCACGTTCAGCACCACGCCGCCGCCGATGAAGGCCGTGAGCAGGGCAATGGCCGCCTCGGGCAGCTCCACCACCAGCCCGGTGGCCCACCCCAGCACGAGGGCTGCCACCAGTACCCAGCGCCCCCGGCGGCGGTAGGCCTGCGCGTGGTGCTGCTGCAGGCCAAAGTCGTTGACCACAAAGTGCAGGGCCATGGCCAGGGCAAACAGCAGCAGCTGCCGCGTGGCTTCCTCCTCGCGCTGGTACAGCAGGTAGCCTATCAGGGCGTTGTAGATGGCAAAGGAGCCGATGTGCAGCCAGAACACCCCCGGGTTGGCCTCAGCCTCCGGCCCCGCTTTTGCCTGTCGACGCTGGGTAGTAACCAGGCGCTCGAGGCCGTAGAATACCACCAGGCCAGTCAGGGCCATGAGGTAAACGTGGTGCTCGAGCCAGCCGAAAGCTCCCGCCGCGGCCTCCACCAAGGCCTGGCCGGCCCCCAGCTCGGGGAAAAGGTGCAGAAAGATGTAGGCTACCGACACGCCGCCGGCCAGCGACAGCCAGATGCTGCGCGGCGTGCCCGACAAGAACACCAGGCGGCCGGCAAACAGGTGCAGCAGCGCCAGCGCCAGCACCGGCCACATGGAAACGAGCTGAGTTTGACTCATGGCAATAAGGCGGTGGTTTACTGCTTTTCGCTGTTCCAGTCCGCAACGGTTGTATCGGGCCTGCCGCGCACGTCCCGCAGCACCGAATGAGGCCCGGAAGCGCTGTCTTTGAGGATGCTGAGCTCGCCACCGGTTTCCAGCACCACGGCCGCGGCCTCCGCCACGCTGCCCAGGCCCTTTTCGCGCAGGCCGGCCAGAATTTCGGCCTCCGTTACCCGCTCGGCCTGCATGGCGGCCTGCAAAAACTGGCCCTGGTACACCAGCAGGGTAGGCTCCGACTTCACCAGCTGGCCCACCGCCTTCACCCGCACCGACAGCCAGGTAATGGCGAACTGCAGAAAAATCAGCAGCCCAAACGCCACCAACCCATCAGCCAGGGGCACGCTTTTGGTGAGTAGCACGGTGGCCAGCGTCGAGCCCAGGGCCACGGTCACAATCAGGTCGAAGGCGTTCATCTTGGTCAGGGTGCGCTTGCCCGACACGCGCAGCAGCAGGATAAGGCCGGCATAAGCGGCGGCCCCGACAATCAGAGTGCGGGCGATGCTGGCCCAGCTGCTAAAGAAAAGGTGTTCCATGCCATTTAGGGGTGTAATGAAGCCGGGCAGCGCCTGGGCGGCCGCCCACCCGGGGTGCTATATCCGGGTTTTTCGGCCGGTCGGCAGTGCCTCCGGCCGCGCCCGCCTTTCCTTTACGCGAACAGCGGCAGAAGGTCGGCCATCCGGCGGCGCACCTGCTCCCGCTCGTAGGCCTCCTCGAGCTTGCTTTCGGCCGTTGTGCCAATCAGCTCGCACTGCTGGCGCAGCACCCGGCGCCGGCCCGGGGCGGGCGTGCGCTTCACCACGGTTTCGAGGGCGGTGAGCAGGCGCAGCAGCACGGCCACGTTGGCCGCGCCGCTGCGCCGAATCTGGTCGAAGGCCGTCGTGACGTAGTCGGCATAAACGGGGTGCCGGGCAATGAGCAGCACCCGGTCTTCTGCGCTTTCCGAGCGCAGCCGGTTGCCAAACTGCCGGCCGCCTACATAAGCCAGCAGGGCCCCCAGGTGGTCGATGCAGATAATGGCCGTGCTGGTGTCGTTCACGCCCGGCGAGAGGGCCTTGAGGGCAATGTCGACTATCTGCCGCAGGCCAAAGCCGGCGTCCTGCTCGATGGTGCGCTGGTTGCCGATTACGTAGGCCTGGTGCAGCTGCCGCTCCACGCGGGGGCTCGGGCCTTGTCCTTGCTCCTCAAAGGCCACCGAAACCAGCGGGGAGCCCTCGGCCACGAAGCTGCCCAGGGCCAGCTCCATGCGCACCACGCAGCGGTAGTCGCGGGCCGCCCGCAGCAGCATCTTGTCGTCGACGCTCTGCAGGTAGCCGGTTACCAGGGCCGGTATGGTGTGCCACTGCCGCTCGGGGGCGTCTTCCTCCAGGCGCCGGGCTTCGGCATCGTCGGCATCTTCTCCGGTTTCCGTCGGGAAAAGCTGTCGCATGGCTTCCCGGGTATCCTGCATCACCCGCTGCACGATGTTGGAGGCTTCAATGGAGGAGGCAATGTGGTGAATAAAAAAGATAAGCACCCCGATGCTGAGCAAGGCCAGGAAAAGCGCAAAGGCAATGGCCAGCGAGGGCACAAAGCCTTCCTTGCCTGTGCCGCGAATGGTGCGCAGCACCACCAGGCAGTACGCGAAAATGCCCACAAACGAGCCCAGCACGGCTTGGTTGCTGTGGTCGCGCATAAACGTCCAGACCACCCGCGGCGAGTACTGGCTCGATACCTGCGCCAGCGTGGTCAGGGTAAGGGTGAAGATGAGGGCCGCCACGGTAATCATGGAGCTGGCCAGGGCCGCCAGCATGCTGCGGGCGGCTTCGGCCCCGGCCCCAAACAGCAGGGGGAAGTTGCGCTCCCAGCCGTGGCTGATGTTTTGGTCGAGCTGCACCAGGCCAAATGCCAAACCCAGGAACACGCCCACCATAAGGACGGGCAGAAACCAGAGCCCGGCTTTCAGGTTCAGCCAGAAGCGGGTGAATCGATTCATGCCGTTAGCTACTCCCCATTGCGCGGCCGGGTTATTGTCGAGGCTATTTGTCCAGACTCGCAAGCATTTTTGGCCTCCTCCGTTAACCAACTCATAATAAATGAATTACTTTCTCTATTACAGCACCAACCGCCTCCATCAAAGCCGCCTTCAGGTCAGGCAATGCGCTGGCCGGGGCAGCTGCTACGCCCGGCGCTGCTGTACCTCGGCGGCCCGGTTCCGCACCTGTTCCCGCTCGTATTGCGTGCCCAGCGTGCGCTCGGCCGCTTCCAGAATCAGCCGCCGCTGCTGCTCCAGCACCTGCTGGCGCTCGGGCATGCTGGTGCGCTGCGCAATAATGGCCAGCGCCGTGAGCAGGCGCTGGTACACGGCCGCGTTGCCATCGGCACAGATGCGAATCTGGTCGAAGGCCGTGGCCACGAACTTTGCAAACGTGGGGCGCACGGCTATTACGCGCACTCGGTCCTGGTCGGTACGCAGCGGCGCGGGCAGGCGGCGGTTAGCCAGCTGGGCCAGCAGGCTGCCCAGGTGGTCGATGCCGATAACGGCCGTGGTGGTGTCGTTCACGCCCGGCGAGAGGGCCTTAAGGGCAATGTCGACTATCTGCCGCAGGCCAAAGCCGGCGTCCTGCTCGATGGTGCGCTGGCTGCCCAGGCCAAACCGGGCGTTGAGGCGCTCGAGCAGCTCGTCGGTGAGTTGCAGCGGCGCTCCCTGGTAGGGGGCAATGGACAGCAGGGCTGCTCCCCGGGCCACAAAGCCGCCGATACCGTGCTCCATGCGCAGCACCGCCTGCAGCTCGCGGGCCAGGGCCAGCAGCCCCTCTTCGTCGACGCTCTGCACGTAGCCGCTGTTCCGGGAAGGCACTACCTGCCAGTGCAGCTCCCCGGCCTGGTCGAGCAGCTGCTGCGCGTCGCTGGCATCGGCCTCCTGGCCCAGCTCGTCGGGAAAAAGCCGGGTGATGGCGGCTTCGGTTTCCTCGGTAGCATTGCGGATGATGTTGGACGCCTGAATGGAAGAGGCGATGTGGTGAATAAAAAAAATCAGCACCCCGATGCTAAACAAGGCCAGCACCAGCCCCATCAGCACGGCCAGGGAAGGGATAAAGCGGCCTTCGTCGCCGCCGCGGATGGTGCGCAGCACAATCAGGCAGTACACGAAAATGCTGACGAAGAAGCCCAGCACCAGCTGATTGGCCCGGTCGCGCATGAAGTTGCGCAGCACCCGGGGCGTGTACTGGCTCGACACCTGAGCCAGGGTGCTCAGCGTAAGGGAGAAAATCAGCCCCGCCACGGTAATCATGGAGCCGGCAATGGCCGTGAGCATGCCCCGCGCGCCGTCGGAGCCGGCCCCAAACAGCATCGGGAACTCCTGCAGCCAGTCGTGGCTGATGCGCACATCCACGAAAATCAGCGCAAACGCCAGCAGAATGGCCCCGCTCACCATCAGCGTCGGCACAAACCACAGGCTGGCGTTGAGATTCAGCCACAGGGCGCGAAGACGGTTCAGGGGCATAGGCAGAGCGGGCAGGTTCGCTGAAACGATGTCGAGGGCCGGAATACCAGCTACGTATTTCTACGGTAGCCGGCGCAGAAAGTACGCACGCACCCCAGGGACTTGCATGCTGGCCTGCCGCCCACGAATAGTATTTATTCCTTCATGGCCAATACATTACCGCTACAATAGCCCGCGGCGCACGGCTAATTATACATAGCTACCCGCCTGAGTTCGTTTATCGGGCATAAGCACAAGTTGAATTTTTCATGCTTTTGAACAGGCACGGTTTTTTCTTTTCAAGCTCGACGCTGGAAAGCCCGGCCCCTGAAAACGCCGCAAGCCGCCTGGCTGTATCACCAGGCTACTCGCGCTGTTAAGTACAATTTAACTCAGGAGAGCAGCATGCCTTTTAATGCTTACTAAGAACCTGGATTCATGAATTTAGAAATTACAGTCTAAGCTCAAAACACGCACCATGGGAAAAGTTATAAAAATTTCAGATTCTCTGCCTTTTTATTCCCTTCCTTGTCCTATAAATTTGTTGATTCCGCATTGCGGAGCTTAATTGATAACACCGTGCAGCTGACTTAGTATTATTCGGGGTTGAAAACACTGTTCACGCTTCTTTTGGGTTTACTGTGCCTGCAAAGCTTGGCGCAAACGGGCGTGGCCGTGCCCGAGCTGGCCCACTGCGACGAGTCGGTGCAGGACTTTATGCGGCGCTGGAAAGTTCGCGGGGCCTCCGTGGCCATCAGCAAAGACGGGCAGTTAGTGTACAACCGCGCCTTTGGCTACGCCGATGCGGCTCACTCCCTTCCCCTGCAGCCCTACCACCTGCTGCGGGTAGCCAGCGTGTCGAAGCCCGTGACGGCCCTGGCCGTGATGAAGCTGGTGGAAACCGGCCAGCTCCACCTCAGCGATAAGGTCTTTGGCCCCCAGGGCCTGCTCAGCGGGCCGGCGTACACCCGCGAGATACAGGACCCGCGCCTGTACGACATCACCGTGCAGCACCTGCTGGAGCACAGCGCCGGCTGGGACCGCAGCCAGGGCTGCGATGGGCACAGCACCTGCGACCCCATCGACTTTCCGACCCAGGTGGCGCGCGTGATGCGCGTGCCCAACCCCGTGGGCGACTCCACCCTTGTCCGCTACATGCTGCGGCAGGGCCTCAACTTTGCCCCCGGCACCCGCTTTGCCTACTCCAACGTGGGCTACCTGGTGCTGGGCAAGGTGCTGGAGGCCGTCACGCACCGGCCCTACGAAGACTGGGTGCGCGAGCACGTGCTGCTGCCCAGCGGCATCCTGGAAGCGCGCCTGGGCCGCAGCCTGCCCGCCCAGCGCGGCGAGCGGGAAAGCAGCTACGACAGCCGCTACCAGATGCCCTCGGCGTTTGCGCCGGCCCGGCGGGTGCCCGCGGCCGACGGCGGCATTCACCTCGAAGCCATGAATGCCCACGGCGGCTGGCTGTTCTCGGCCCGCGACCTGGTGCGCCTGGCCCTGGCCGCCGACGGGCTGCCTTCCCGGCCCGACCTGCTGGCGCCGGCCACCCTGCGCAGCATGGTGCAGCCCTCGGCCGTGTCTACCTGGTACGGCCTGGGCTGGATGGTGCACGGCGACACCTGGTGGCACAGCGGCCTGCTCGACGGCACGGCCAGCCTGGTTACCCGCGCCCCCAGCGGCTACACCTGGGCCATTCTGCTGAACACCGGCTCGGGCTCGGCCCAGTTCTGGCGGGAGCTGCAGGAGCTGGGCAACAGCTGGATTCGGGATGCGAGCAGCTGGCCCGCCCACGACCTGTTTGCGCCCGAGATGAATGCCGGCCTGCTGCGGGCCAGCAGCTCCGACTCGGCCTTTGCCCAGCTGAGCTGGGTGAACGGCAGCGGCACCGGCCGCCTGCTGCTGCTGCGCCCCGACAAAGCCGGCACCTCCTTTCCCCTGGATGGCACGTCCTACCCGGTGGGCCGGGAGCTGCCCGATGGCACCCTGGTAGCGGCCAACGGCCCTGGCAGCACGGCCCTGCTCGCCCGGCTCGACCCGCAGCGCAGCTACTATGCCCGGGTGGTGGAGTACCGCCAGGACAGCAGCACGGCCTTCCGCCCCATCTATACCCTCGACGGCAACCCCCAGCTGGTGCTGACCCCCGAGGAGCTGGCGCACTCGTCGCCGCTGACCCTCTACCCCAACCCGGCCCTGGGTGAGGTGCACGTTGCCGGCACCTCCCGCAACCTGCTCTACCACTTGTTCACGCAGCAGGGCGGCCTGGTGCAGAAAGGCGAACTGGAACCCAACAAGCCCCTGCCCGTGCGCGACCTGCCGCCCGGGCAATACGTGCTGCGCATCGTGCGCGAAGAGCGGGAGGATTTGTTGCGCTTCGTGAAGGAATAGCCGGGTTCTTGGTTTCTGGTTTCTGGTTTCTTGTTCCTGGCCACAGAACAGCTAGGCGGCGTAAGAACCATAAATCAGGAACGAGTTACCATAAACCAGCACCTATTGCGGTTCTCAGGTTGCTGTAGGGCATTGTTCTGGTGGTCGCCTCACCCCCCACCCCCCTCTTCGAAAAGGAGAGGGGGAGGCACAGAGCTGCCCCATACTAAAACCTGAAATCCGCTGTAGAAACCAGGAATTGGCAACAAGAAACCAGGAACTGTTAACCAGCAACCAGTACCCGGTTCCCGCTTATTCCACCAGCTGGGCGTAGAGCCGGGCCAGGGTGGCCGGGCCGTCGGCGCACATACCGGGGTGCACGGGCGAGGTCTGCACCACGGTGCTGCGCGTGGCCGTAAGCCAGCGGAACCGCTCGTGCGGAGGCAGCTGCCCGATGGCGCCGCCCTCGGGCCGGCCCTGGCAGATGCGCTCGAAGGCGCGCAGGCGCTCCACCAGCTCGTCCACGTCGAGACCCGGGGCGAAGGCCTGCAGGCGGGCCGGGGGCAGATGGTAGCGGGTTTGCAGAAAGCCCAGGCCGCGGCAGTACACAATCACGCCCACGTTGAGAAACTCTTCGCGCTCGACGCGCGGCACTACGCGCAGAACGGCGTACTCAAATACGTGCTTGTCGGGCATCTTGGGCTTCCTGAACAAAGGTGGAGGATGCGGCCAGGCGGGCCGTCAGAAACCGCACGTAGGCGGCACGCTGCTCGTCGGGCGAGGCGGGAGTGGCTACGCCGGCCAGCCAGTCGTCGGGCACCTTGGCCACAATGGCTTCAATCAGCTCGGGCGTGAGGCGGGCCCGGGCGTCGGCATCGGCTGCGTCGAGCTCGCTGGCGTGGGGCAGCAGCACGTGGTCTTTCACCTGGGCAAAGCTGCGGGCGCGGCCGGGCTGCTCCCAGCCGGGGCCGGCGTGGTGTACATACAAGGCTGCGCCGTGGTCAATCAGCCACAGCTCGCGGTGCCACATCAGCATGTTGGTGTTGCGCACGGTGCGGTCTACGTTCAGCGTGAGGCTGTCGAGCCACACAATCTGTGAGGCCAGCCGGGGCTCAATGGTCGTCACCAGCGGGTCGAAGGTGATGGCGCCGCTGAGGTAGTGCAGCCCCAGGTTGAGGCCGGTGCTGGCGCGCAGCAAGTCCTGGATTTCTTCGTCGGGCTCGCTGCGCCCGAATGCTTCGTCGAGCTGGCAGAACACCAGCTCGGGCACGCGCAAACCCAAAGCACGGGCCAGCTCGCCCACAATCAGCTCGGCAATCAGGGCCTTCACGCCTTGCCCGGCGCCCCGAAACTTAAGCACGTAGAGAAAGCCGTCGTCGGCTTCGACCAGGGCGGGCAGGGAGCCGCCCTCGCGCAAGGGCGTCACGTAGCGCGTTACGTCCACGCTGCGCAGCGCTGAAATATCCACCGGCATAGGCAGGGAGTTAGAATGGAAGCTGCAAAGGACGGATAATTACGGCGGCTATGGAAAAAGGGCTTAGAAAAGCCAAGTTGCGGGACTGATGGCGCGGGGCTCTGCCCCGTGCCGGCTATTGGCCGGCCTCTGGCCGGCGACGCTAGAACGACTTAGAGAGATGTTCTGACGGCTGCAGGCCAGAGGCCTGCGAACAATAGTCACGGGGCACAGCCCCGCGCCATCAAGCTCGCAACTCGGATTAGATAGGAGAAACAGGGCTTAGAGGAGAGAGCTTAGGACTTAGGGTTGTTCCTTATGATGGGAAAACAGCGCTCTGCTCGCAGCGCGCAACTTTTCCACCGCGAGCGTGTCTTCTGTCCGGCTACTTTACTCACAATCAGATGCCCGCTCGCCGCTTTCTGCTGCTCTTCCTCCTACCAGGCTTTTTGAGTCTGGCTTCGCCGGCCCTGGCCCAGCAGGTGCGGGTGGTGAAGCTGCCGGAGCTGCAGCGCCTGCTGGCCCGGCCCGGCGACACTACCTACGTGGTGAACTTCTGGGCTACCTGGTGCAAGCCCTGCCTGGAAGAGCTGCCGGCCTTCGAGCAGCTGCGGGCCCGGCACCGGCGCGATAAGGTGCAGGTGCTGCTCATCAGCCTCGATTTCCGCTCCAAGCTTGAAAGCAAGGTGCAGCCCTTCGTGCAGCAGCGGCGCCTGGCCTCCCCGGTCTGGCTGCTCAACGAAACCGACCCCAACGTTTTCATCGACCAGGTAGACCCGGCCTGGTCGGGGGCACTGCCCTTCACGCTTATCTTCAACAACGCCCGCAAGCAGCGCAAGTCCTTCGAGCGCCCCCTCACCCTGGCCGAGCTGGAAGCGGAGCTGAAGCGGACTTTTTCTCTTTAGAGTTGTCAGTTGTTCGTTGTCAGTTGTCAGGTTGTTCTGACGGCTGCTTTGCAAGAACAGCCTGACAACTGACAACGAACAACTGACAACTAAAACCCAACAACCACTTCTTCACCTATGAAAAAATCCCTGCTTTCGTTTGCCCTGCTGGGCTTGCTGCTTTCGCTGAGCAGCTTCCTGGGTTTGCTCACTCCCGCCGGCTATCAGGTGGGCGACAGCGCCATGGACTTCAAGCTGAAAAACGTGGACGGCAAGATGGTGTCGCTGGCCGACAACAAGGCGGCCAAAGGCTACATCGTGGTGTTTACCTGCAACACCTGCCCCTACGCCAAGGCCTATGAGCAGCGCATTGTGGCCCTGCACCAGAAGTATGCGCCGCAGGGCTACCCGGTGGTGGCCATCAACCCCAACGACCCGCAGATTGTGCCCGGCGACTCCTTTGCGGAGATGCAGAAGCAGGCCAAGGAGAAGAAGTACGGCTTCCCCTACCTGCTCGACGAAACCCAGGAAGTGGCCCGTACCTACGGCGCCACCAAAACGCCCCACGTGTACATCATCACCCGCAGCGGGGCCGACTTCAAAGTGGCTTACATCGGCGCCATCGACAACAACACCGAGGACGGCACGGCGGCCACCAGCAAGTACGTGGAAACCGCCATGAGCGAGCTCATGGCCGGCAAGCCCGCCTCCACCAGCTCCACCAAAGCCGTGGGCTGTGGCATCAAGTGGAAGAAGGCATAGCAAAGGCCTCTCACAAAAGAAAAAAGAACGTCATGCTGAGCGGAGCCGCAGGCGGAGGCTAAGCCTCTTGCCCGCAGCAGTAATCCAATCGAAAGGATTTACTCTCGTGGTAGAGATGCTTCGATTCCGCTGCGCTCCGCTCAGCATGACGTTCTTTTTTCTTTCAGCTAGCGCCCCTGCTTCCCTAATTAAACAACACCTGGTACTGCAGTACCACGGCGCTTTTGCGCGACTCCACCACGTTGTCGCCGTTGGCCAGGGTTTGGTACACGGGGCGGTTCTGGTAGCTGAGGGTGAACTTGGCGGCGTGGCCGGCCAGCAGCCAGTTCAGGCCCAGGTCGTAGTAGTGCAGGTTGTCGGTGAGGCGCTCGTAGCGGGCCAGCTGGTAGCTGGCGTAGGGCATGAGGGTGGTTTCGCCCAGCAGGTTGTCGCGCAGCTTGTAGCCCAGCTGGGTGTAGAGCACGTTGCCGCTGCCGTAGAGCGGCAGGGCATTGCCGGGCCCGTTTAGGATGGTAGCCGGCACGGTGCCGCCGGCGGCCGGGTTCATCACGCCAAGGTTGCGCAGGTAGTTCGGGCCGAAGTCGAAGCGTATGGCCGTGGCGTAGAAGCTCACGCTGGGCCCACCCCGGGTAGTGTCGACGGGGGCATCGTAGAACAGGTCGACAGCCAGCTGCGACATGGCCTGGCTTAGGGTGTCGCGGCCGTTGTCGGCGCGGTACCACATGGCCCTGGGCTGGGCCACGAAGCCGGCGCCTACGTTCAGCACGCGCTTTTTGCCCAGGTAGGTGCCTACCGTGTACGGCGTGAGGTTGCTTTCCTGGTCCCGAAACTGCCACTGCAGGTAGCCCAGGAACTGCGGCTGCGGCGGCCGGGCCGAGAAGCTGGCTACCCGGCTAACAGTGGCGTTGTAGCCCGCCGAGCGCTGAATGGCCATGGGGCTGGCCACGGCCAGGCGGTAGTCGAGCCGGCTTACCTTGCCCTTGGCGTAGAAGCTGAGCTTGCGCAGAAACTGGTCGGTTACGTCGTTGGTGGCCTGCTCCACCAACGGAGCATCGACCCCCAGGATGGTGCCGGCCGAGGGCGAGGCAAAGCGGGCCAGGCCGCTCCAGCCGCTCAGGCCCAGGCCCACGGAAAGGTGGTTTTTCACCACGGCGTAGTCGCCGGTGGCGTCGTGCACGAAAAAGCCGGCCTTGCGCTCGGAGAGGTAGTTGAAGTTGTTCATGCCCACCTGCGAGTAGATGAACACCCGGTCGGTGAGCTGCCCGAAAAACTGCAGGCGGAAGCGGCGGATGCCCAGGTCGAAGGTGTGGGGCTTGTTTTCGCCAAAGAGCCGGGTACCGGTATTGCTTTGGTTGTAGCGGGCCCAGCCCTGGTTGAGCAGCGTGAGCTTGACGTAGCGGCTGCCGTCGGTGTTGAGGGTGAGCTTGCCGTCTTTCAGGGTTTGGGCCGGGGCCAGCAGTGGCAGAGCGGCGAGGGCAAGCGCCAGAATTTTCTTCATGAACAAGGAGTAGCGAGCGGGCTCAGGCAAGCTTAGCAAACCTCTCTTCTTGCGTTTCCGAAGGTATTCAGAAGCTTCTATGAGGCGATTCTTCCCTGGCATCGCAGCCGTCAAAAGTACGATGCGCGGCCGCCCCTCTCCTGCGCCGGGTGCCGGCCGGGCCTGGCCTTACTGGCTTTCAGCCCCCAAAACTACTTACCTATCGAGCCTATCTTGGGCTGAATCTGAATGATGAAGCGCTTGTTCAGGGCTTCTTCCCGGCCGGTGTAGCGGCCGGCCCCGCGGAAGCCGCTGCCGGCAGCCACCACTTCCAGGTTGGCGGGAAAGCGCAGGCCGGCCTGCTCCCAGAGGCGAATTACAGCCATGGCGCGGTTGTAGCTCAGCTCGCGCACCGCTGGCCCGTCGAGGTTCTGGGGGGCATTATCGGGGTAGCGCAGGTCTTTGGCAGCCCGGCCTTCCACCACGATAAGGTACTGCACGTTGTCGTCGCTTTTCAGGGCCTGCATCTGGCTTAGCAGAAAGCGCCCGGCCTTCACCAGCGGGGCCTGGGCTTCGGCCGGCAGCACGTCGCTTTTGGGCGCAAACGTAACCGGGAAGTTCAGTTCGTAGCGCTTGTAGCGCTGGTTGTAGGTGAAGTAGTTGCTCTCCAGCCGCTGCAGGGCCTGCTTTATCTCGTCGAGCTTGCGCTTCTCCTCCACCTGCACCTTCAGGTCGTAAATCAGCTGCTCGTTGTCGCGCTGCTTGTCTTTGAACAGCTTGTAGCTCAGCACGAACATCACCAGCATGGTGAGAAACAGGGCCGTCATCAGGTCCACGTAGCTCGGCCAGAAGAAGTCCCTGCTTTCTTTCATTTTTTGGTTGTCAGTTATTGGTTGTTAGTTGTCAGGGTTGTGGAGTCAATGTTCCGACGTCAGATTTACCAGAACAGACTGACAACTGACAACGAACAACTGACAACTTAAAAACTTACTTTTTCCCCAGCAGCGTCCGCTGAAACCAGTTGGGCTTGGTCAGCTCTTCCAGCACTTTGTTGGTGCGGGCTACCTGTTGCAGGAGCTGCTGCTGCAGCTCGGTGTCGGCGGCCAGGCGGCGCTCGAGCTGCTCCAGGGCGCGGTTGGTTTGCAGGGCCTGGCGCTCCTGAATGATGTTGAGGGCCTTCTGCTGCTCGGGCAGCTGGGTGAAGGGGTTGAGGTACTCGGTAATTTTCTGGTACACGTTGTCCTGGTTGAGGCGGCGGAAGTGCTGCTGCCAGGCTTCGTGGGCGGCACTGGCTTCGCGCTGCAGCTCCAGCAGGCGGGCATCGAGCTCGGTGTCGATTTTGTGCACACCCTCGCTCAGGCCCTGGCGTATCTGGGCGCCCAGGTCGTTGAGCAGCTTGCCGTGCTGGCTAAAGAAAGCCACTTGCTGGCGCAGGGCATCGTCGTGCTGCTGCAGATATTGCGGCACGCTGGCCAGCCCCTCTTCCACGGCCTTCAGCCGGTTGAGCAGGGCCACAATCACCTGGGCCACCTCGGCCCCGTGAGTCACGGTGTTATTCAGGGCCTGCTGGTAGCCCAGAAACTTCTCGAAGGTCTGGGCGCTTTCGTCCACCCGGTCAAACACCTTGATGGTGGCGTTGGCCAGCTCGGAGTAGCCAATCTGCTCAATCTTCTCCAGAAAGTTTTTCTGGATGCTGATGTTGTCGGTAATGCTGGCAATGAGCGGCGTAAACTCGCTGATTTTGCTGAAGAAGTCGTTCTGAATCTTGCTGAAGAAGTCGGTATTGAAGGTATCGAGCACGGCCTTCAGGTTGCTCATTCCGGTTTGCATGTCGGAGTTGAGCTTGGGCAGCAGCGACTTCTGCAGCACGGTGTAGTAGGCGTTCTTATACCGGTCGCGCACGGCGCGGGCCTGCTTCAGCAGGTGGTTGCCGGCCAGGGTGAAGGCCAAGCCGATAAGGCTGCCCACCATGGCAATGAGCACCCCGCCCAGGAAGCGCTGCACGTCGTTGTTGCTGAAGGAGGTATCGGCCGCCGGGTTAGCCGACACCTCGGCAAAGGGGTTGCCCACCAGGGCCACCAGCCCCAGGATGGCCCCGGTAAAGGTGCCCAGCAAGCCCAGGTACAGCGGCGTGGCAATCTGGGCCTGTATCTCGTCGTCGAGCGACTCGGCGTGGCGCTCCGAAATATCCTTGAGAATGCCGAAGTCGGCCGCCGCGCCGCGGTTATTCAGCAGGTACTCGTTGGTGTCGGCCACAATCTGCCCGAACTCGGGCGAGGGGTTGTTGGCAATCAGCGCGTCGTAGCTGATATCCGGGTTTTTGCTCAGGTCGCCACCGGTGTAGGGCAGCACAATGGGCTGCACGGCAATGCGGCCGGGCTCGGGATACATGTGCTCCAGGCGCTGCACCAGCTGCCGGTTGCGCCAGAACACCACCGCCTGCCAGCCCACCAGCGCCAGTATCAGCAGAATTTCAACAATGAGCATAAGGTATTGAGTAGTAAGTATGCAGTAGTAGTAAGTATTGTGTGCGCTACAATTTACCAGCTATAGCCCCTGGCAGTCCTCAGTGGCTGAAAAGAGAGTATTGACAACCAGACATCCAATACTTACTACTGCATACTCTGTACTGACGCTTAGCTGAGCGCAATGGTAGCTTTCTGAACCACGTGCCAGGTGTCGTCGCGCTTTTCCAGCTTGCCCGGGCTCAGGTTTTTGATGGAAGTGAACTGCTCGGTGGGCGGCAGGTCGAAGGCAAAAAACTCCTTCAGCTCCCGCACGCCGTTGCCAATAATGCGCGACTGGTCGGCCTGGGGGCTGAAGGAATACTCAGCTTTGGTGGCTTCGGGATGCGTCAGCTTGATAAGCAGCGGCATCTGGGGCAGCGGGTTGGGGCTGAGTTTGCGGTGCTCGATGCTGGGCACGTCGGGCGCCGGCGCGTAAAACTGAACCGGCCCAGCCGCGGCCGCCGGCAGGGCGGCGCTGTCGTCAATCAGCTCCGTGATTGACGGGGGCACTGGCACGGACGCAGGTGGATTTGAAGTGGTGTTCTCGTTCATGGGCCGGGCTGCTTTGGCAGAAGTTGGTGGGGTTGTTTTAGGCTTGTTTTCTGCGGGAGCCGGCCGTCGTGCCGGGGCCGTCTCTGAGCCCTCCCGGGGGGGCTTATTGGCCGGGTTAGCCCGCATAGGCCCCTTCAGAAACTCCTGGTTCAGGGACTTGCTCATTTTTTGCTCTTCACGGCTGGCCGGGTTAGAGCCCGCCCCCCGCTGGTGGCGGTGGCGGCGGGTGGAGGCGTCCGTATCCTGGGTCTGAATTATCACCTTGGGCTTGGTGCTCAGTATCCGAGCCAGGATGAAGCCCAGCACTAAGCCCAGGAATATGCCCAGCCCCCATTTCCAGGTATCATTTTCTTCCTGGCCTACTGCTTTGTGCTTAGGCCCATCGGTGGGCGCAGCAACCGGGGCCGGCACCGGGGCCGGGGCCTGCAGCTCGGCCTGGCTTGCCGTGGTCATGGCCTCGCGCTGCGCCGATGTCATGCCATCTGCCGGCTGGGCCGTGCCCTCCGCGTTCAGGCGTATTTCTTCTGACTGAGGCGGCTGCGCCAGCGCCACCGGGCTGCTCCAAAGCAGGCCAGCCAGCAGCACCAGCAGCGCTGGCTTAGGCCAGGGGCTGCGACTCGACCAGCACTTTGGACAGTTCATACAAGGCATTTTTAAAGGGCAGGAAAAACAGCGTCTCCGGGATGGCATCGCCATCGCGCAGGGTGTCGGCATACTGCTGCCGGTACAGGTTGAAGGAGTCGGCCAGGTGGCGCTCCAGGGTTTCCATTACCACGCCGGGGTTGTTTTTCACGCCCAGGTCGGCTTGCAGGCGCATGATTTCGCGGTCTTCGAGCAGCAGCTTGAGGCAGGCGCGCACGTTGGCCAGCACGGCCTGCTTGGTGTCGTCGGTTACCTCAGCCGGGTGCAGGAAATGCTCGCCCTGGTCGGTTTCGGTGCCGGTGCCTACGGGGCGCACCATGGGCGGGTCTTCGGGCATCTGCCCGGTGGCCAGCACGCCACCGTTGGCGGTGGTTTGCTTGGGGTCGTCGGCCAGCTTGATGCGGAAGTCGGAGGGCACTGTTTGCCCGGTGGCTTTTTCCATAATCATCCGGGCCAGGCGCTCTACCGGCTGCAGGTTGGCGCCGGCGGCCAGCAGGCGGATGTAGAGGCTGCCGCGGCCGGTGAAGCAGAGGTAGCGCGGCAGCTGCTGCCCATTGGCCGTCACTACCTGCGCCACGTGGTAAATCAGGGCGCCGAAGTGCAGGAAGAACAGCACGCGCAGGTGCTCGGCCCGCAGCAGCCGCTCGCTGTAGCCCAGCAGCTGGTCGTAGCTGAACAGGAAGCTGGCCACGTCTTCGGAGCCGAAGTTCTCGGTGCCCTCCGCTACCAGCACGTACTCGCGGGCGCGGCGGGCGGCGGGGCTGAGCACGGCGCTCTGCACGCCGGCCACGCCGAAGCGCACCAGGCCGTTGTCTTTGGCGCCGCGCACCTCGGCCCCGCCGTCGCCCCACAGGTCGTTGCCGGCAAAGCGGAAGGAGGTGCTCAGCACCGGCTTGCGGTCGGCGTACAGCAGCACGTCGGTGGTGCCGCCCCCGATGTCGATGAAAGCCGCGTTTTCGCCCGGGCCCAGCGTCACGATGTTGCGGCGGGTGAGGAAGTAGTACGGCGCCGTGCTTTCCACCATGCAGGGCATGGAGTTGCTGGTATGAAACACCTCGTGGAAGAGGCTGTCCCACTCGCGCTGGTAGAGGTTGCGCTGGTAGGTGGAAAAGCTCAGCGGGGCAAACCAGGTGATTTGCGTGGCGCCGATGTTGCCGCCGTTCAGGGCCACCTTGGCGCGGCAGAGCAGCAGCAGCTCCTTGAAAAAGGCCCGCACGCGGTTGCTGTTGGCCTGGTTCAGCGAGTTGTCCCACTTCAGGTTGGTGCGGTAGTTGGGCCGGCGCTGCTCTTCGGTGATGATGCCGAAGGCGATGTTGATGTTGCCGAGCACGCTCAGCTCCTGGGTGGCGTAGTTGCTGGCCTCGTAAGTGGCCGTACGCGCCGGGAAGGCGAAAGGCGAGGTGTCGGCCCCCAGCAGCGGCGGCACAAACTCGCGCTCCTGGTACTGCTGCCAGCGCTTAATCTGCACGTAGTTGGCGGGGTCGTCGTCGATGCCGCGGTACAGGCGCTCGTAGGGCGTGCGGTCGGGCTCGTCGGTGCTCTTTTTCAGCAGGGCCACCGGCGTATCCTGCAGCCCGAAGCTGAAGGGGCGCGGCTCCTGCCCGGCGTCGGCCTGCATGGCCACGTGGGTGTTGGTGGTGCCGAAGTCGATGGCAAAGCGGAACTCACGGGTGCTCTGCCGCACCTCGGGCCACTTTGGAATGACGAGGGCGCGGCCCGCGGCCGGGGCGGGGTTCAGCACTTCCAGGTAGTCGAAGTGGGTGCCGCGCACTTCGTAGTAAGCGCTGCCTTCGTCCTGGCTGGTTTTGGGGTTGCGCTCGTAGCGAGTGGCGGCCTGGTCGGTGCCGGTGTCGCTGAGCGGGCGCCCGTTCACCCAGAAGCGCAGGTCCACCTTTTTGGTGACCATGCTGGGGTCGATGTTGTTGGCATCTACCAGCATCACCTTGTAGAAGTCGTTGTACTGGGGCGCGTCCATCACCTTCACGAAGGGGAAGATGGACAAGGCCAGGTTGGTCACGCGCAGCTGGCCCAGGTTGTCGCTCTGCGGGTTGGGGTAGTAGGCCCGCTCGTAGTCCACGTAGTCGCCGCTGCTTACGGGAATGCGCAAGCGCACCCGCACGCAGGCCGGGTCCAGCTCCACGCTCAGGTGCTCGGCCAAGTCCTGGGGCGTAAAGTAGTCGAAGTAAGCCGGGCGCAAGGGCAGCAGGGGCCAGTTGTTGGGCCGGAAGCCGGGCGCAATCTTCACCTGCCCGCAGAAGAAGCGGCTTTCGTCTACCTCGTAGGGCACCACCAGCAGGGTGTCTTCCAGCAGGTCGTTTACCGTCAGGTACGGGTAGGGCAGCTCCGGCCCGGGCAGGGTGCGCTCCTTCAGGGGGCGGGCATCCGAGGCCGGCACAATGGCGCCGCTGTCGGCAAACAGGGTTTCGTTGTAGTACTTCTTCCCTACGGCCTTGAGACCCGGGCGCAGCACGATGGGCAGCGGCCCGGCCACCCCGGCCCGGCTGGGCCGGATAAACAGGTCGGAGCCGCGCACGGTGGCCTCGTCGGGCCGCACGCGCAGCAGCACGCCGGCCACGTCAATCTGGTTGTTGTGGGCGTCGGTCAGCACCGGGTAGTTGCTGAGGCTGTTGGTGCCGTCCATGGCCCACTTCTGCAGCAGGCCGCGGTCGAGCACGTCGCGCACCACCGGCGCCAGGGCCGACAAGGCCGGGTCGGCCGTGAACTGCTGGTACACGAAGTCGCGGAACGCGGCCTCGCGGCTGGCCAGGGGCACGTACTGGTTGTCGAAGTAGTAGCCGCCGCCCTGGGGCCGCTGCACCGGCAGGGGCCGCTGAATAGGCGCCGGGAAGAACAGCGTAAGCGGCGAGGTGCCGCCGATAAGCTGGGGAATGCCGTCGGGCCCGGGGAAGTAGAGCAGGTGCAGCTCGCGCAGGTTGGCAAAGCGCCCGTCGAGGTACAAGCTCAGCACGTCGGCCAGGGGGCGGGTGGCGGGGTTCTGGCGCAGCTTGGCCAGCTCCTCGTCGCGGCGCCAGGTCCGGATTTGCAGGCGCTGGCTGGCCAGCTTGCGCTGGTGGTAGTCGAACACCAGCTCCCACACGTCCCAGAAGTGGCTTACCAGCTGGTGATACACCGAGTCCTGGCTGGTGTTGGACTGGCCCACGAAGCGCAGGGCGGTTTCCACCAGGTGCATGCGGGCGAAAGGCGAAGGAATGGACACTGCCACCTTGGCAGCGCGCCCGCCCTGGGGGTCGAGCAGGCGCTCCACTTCGTGCGGACCAATTTTGCCGGTAGGCCCCCACCCTTCGTGGGTGCTGGAGCCGGTGTCGTGCAAACGCAGGATTTTAGCCATCTATGGGTTAGTTGTCAGTTGTTCGTTGTCAGTTGTCAGGCTGTTCTGACGTAGGCGGTTGTAGGTAGTCAGTTGTTGGCTGTCAGTTGTCAGTATTGTTCCGAAAAAGCAGCCGTCAGAACGAGCTGACAACTGACAACGAACAACTGACGACTAAGGCGGTGACAACTATCAAGTGTACTGCAGCTTCTTATCAATCAGCTCACCGGTGGCTTCCTCAAATGCCTTTACCACCCAGCGCAGGGCTTCGTTCTCGGTGGGGTTCTTGAGGGTGGCCTTGCCCACGGCGCGGGTTAGCTCGTCGCGTATCAGGCCGGGCGTGATGCCTTTGCTGAAGATGCCGGTTTCGATGGCTTTGTCGGCCACCATCTTGTTGAAGTCCATTTCCTCGGCCCGGATGGCGGTGTAGCGGCGCTGGTTTACGCCCAGCTCGCGCAGCCACTCGTTGTACTCGCCGAAGAAGTCGTTTAGCTCACGCAGCGCGCGGTTGTTGCGCAGCTGCGCGGCCAGGTCGCCGGCTTCGAAGTAGGGCGCCTTGGCGTCCTCGGGGGTGTGCTTGAGGAAGTAGCGGGCGAAGTAGTGCAGCTGGATGAGGGGGCGGGCCACTTCCTGGCGCAGCTCGGTGGGCAGCTGGCCGAAGTCTACGTCGGTGCTGTCCGACTTCAGCCCAAACTCGTGGTAGAGCGGCTGGCCGGCATCGAGCTGGTTTTCGGGCACGTCCATGAAGTGGGGCACGGCCAGGGCGCCCAGCAGCTCCAGCAGGTGGGCCTGGTTGCGCTGCTCGGCCCGGCCGGGGTGGTTGGCCAGGGGCTGCCCGGGCTGGTCGCCCAGGTAATACATGGCTTCCAGGCCCTGCAGGTTGTCGGCGTAATAGCTCAGCGCCGTTTTCGTCTTGGTAACGAAGGTGTTGGAGTCAATAAAGTCCTTGCCGCCGGCTTTCTCGTCGGCCGAGGGCTCCTGCAGCTTGAAGTAGGGCAGCATCACCAGGGCGCCGGCCTTCATGCGGCGGCGCACTTCGGGGTGAGCCAGCGGGGAGTTGGCATCGCGCAGGTTTTTCACCAGCAGCGGGAAGCCGGCCGCGCCGGTACCGCCAAAGATGGAGCTGATAAAAAAGGCGCGGTCGCCCTCGTGCAGGCTCTGGGCCAGGTAGCGCATCTCCTTGCTTTGCACCACGGCGTTCAGCACCACCGAGCCCACGTTGGGCGAGCCGCGAAAGCCCACGTCGAGGTTGGCCGCCAGGCTGTCGGGCGTAAACAGCAAGTCCACCAGCCCCTGCGACTCCACGGAAAGGTCGTTGTACTTCAGGTAGTCGCGGAAGGGCTGGCTGATGCCGCCGAAGTCGTACACGAAGGAGTCGCGCAGCTCCTCGGAGCCACCACCGGTATTCAGATGGGCCAGGGTGCTGAGCGGCTGGCTGAAAAAGCCTTTTTTCTCCTTTTGCCCGTCGCCGTAAATGGCTTCGTGAATGCGGGCGTAGCGTTTGAGCAACGCCACGGTGCGGGTCACGTCGCCATTTTGGGTGTCGGGGTCAATCAGCACGGGCACCACCAGCTCGCAGTTGGGAATGCGCACGCCCGAGGCCAGCAGCATGGTGAGGGAGCGCAGCACACGGGCTCCGGTGCCGCCCACGGCGAAGATGAAAAGCTTCATGAGTTATGAGTTATGAATTATGAGTTATGAGTTACAAACCAGAGCCATGACCAAGCCATAACTCATAATTCATAACTCATAACTCCCTTAAAAAGGCCCTACAAACGGCGTCGTCCGCGCATAGGTGCTCCAGCGCTTGAGCAGCACCGAGAACAGCAGGAACCACAGGGCGCCAACGATGGCGTTTACCACCATAAAGTAGCCGAGGTAGCTGCCGCCTTCGGCGCCGTGCCCGGTGCTGAGGTTATAGGCCAGGAAGGTGCCCAGGCCGGCGGCCAACGCCAGCGTCAGCACCCAGTGCGTGGTGCGGAACATGCCCGTACGCAGAATGGAGTTGAACAGGTAATAAAAAAGGAGTACCAGCAGCAGGGCCATGCCCAGCGTGCTCCAGCCCACCAGCGGAAACAGCTCGGTTTTGTAGAGGCCATAGTCGGCCGGGCGCTGGCCTTGAAAGATGGAGATGAGGGCCGAATACAGGCTTGTGAACATGAGGTTTTGTTTGTTGTCAGTTGTTCGTTGTCAGTTGTCAGGCTGTCTGACGGGGCTACTTGTCAGCTGTTGGTTGTAAGCTGTCAGTCCGTTCTAGTAAATCAGCTATCAGAACGAGCTGACAACTGACAACGAACAACTGACAGCTAAAAACTACTTGTCATTCTTCAACGGCAGCTGGGCCGTGAATACGGGCGGCAGCGGCGAGGGATACGACAGGCGCACGCCGCTCAGCAGCTGGTCGAGGCCAAACGTGCGGGGGGCGGGCGTATTGTCGTTGGTGGTCGACCAGGCGGCAACCCAGTCCGGCGTTTCCGGGGCGGGCAGGGCCAGGCTGAGGGTGGCGTTCTTAGCTGCCAGCTTGCTTACTTTCAGCCGCAGCACATGGCTGTAGGGCGAGAGCGTGGGCTGACCGGCCTGCTCGTCGTCGCTGAGCTTGCGCACCGAGTTGGGCACCAGGCCGGCCTGGCCGTTGGGCAGGCGCACCTGCAGGTTTTGGGCCAGAAACGCCGGCTGCTGCATGCTGGCGGGCAGCGCCGCCAGGTTCAGGCCCATGGTAAACTCGCTGGGGTCGTCCGACACGTCCAGGGTGAGGCCACCGTTTTCGGCGTACACGCTGCCGCTGGGCTTAAGCTTGGAGTCGGTAAGCTTGGTGAGCAGGGGGGCGAAGGCCGGGGTGGGCAGCTTCAGGCCGTAGTAAGCCTGCTGGGCCGGGGCGTTGCGAAACACCTCGCCCACGTAGCGGGCTACCTGCGTGGGCGGGCCAATCACCCACACATAATAAGGCACCTTCTCGCCGTTGAGGGTGCGCTTCTGCACCGGCTCCTTCACGGCCGGGTGGTAGGTGCCGTAGAACTTGGACGCCTCGCCAAACACCGCCACGGCCAGCTGCTGCTGGCTGACGGGCGCGATGGACGTGCGAATCAGGTTGGGCAGCTGGGAGAAGTCGGATTTGCGGGCCGGGCCGTAGATAAAGTCGGAAATCACCACGCTCACCTCCTGCGTGGCGCCGGGCCGGGCCAGAATGCCTTCCAGCATCTGGGGCAGCTCGGTGCCCAGCGCGGCCTGCGCTACTTCGCCCTGCACCACGTCGCGCAGCTCGTTGAACTTCACTGGGCGCGGCGCGGCGTTCTCACACAGATAATACTTGCGCTCAGCTACGGCCCCGTTCACCTGGGTTTCGGTGATAAGGGCGCCGATGCGCTGCTGAAACTCCGTGGGGGGCGTGGCGGCCCCGCCGCGGGGCACGAAGCCCTTCATGCCGCCCGAGTATTCCAGGAATATGCTTACCCGCAGGGGCTCAGGAGTGGCGGCGGCAGTTTCGGCCGGCGCGGGCTTGCTGCCTTTAGCCGGCTTGGCCGATTTAGTTTCGGTGGCATCGCCGCCGCAGCTGCCCAGCAGCATAATGACCCCCAGGAATGCCCCAAACAGGCCGGAGCGGTGCAACAGTCGCGGCGCGGGCAGCCCCGCGCAAATGGGTATGGGCATAGAAGATACAGAAAGCAGGTTTTCGGGGCGCAGTATAGGCATTACGCAGCCAAACGTCCAATGGTCGAAACCCGATGCGCATTAACAGGGCCGGCAGTGGCTCGGCACCCGTACTTTTGGCCTTCCATGAAATTTGCTTTCCTCCTGCTGCCCCTGCTGCCCCTGCTGCCCCTGCTGCCCCTGCTGGCGCAGGCCCAAGCGCCGCCGCTGCCTCCCCAGGCCGATACCCTCAAAGCAGTGGCCTCGCCCCTCTCCTTTTTTGGCTACGCCGAAGCCTACTACAGCTACGACTTCGCCAACCCCGCCAACAAGCAGCGGCCCGACTTCCTGTACTCCCACAACCGCCACAACGAGTTCAACCTCAACCTGGGGCTGCTGGGCGTGCGCTACCAGGACGAGCGGGTGCGCGGCGCGCTGGCCCTGCAGGCGGGCACCTACGTGGAGGCCAACTACGCGGCCGAGCCCCCCACCCTGCAGCACGTCAGCGAGGCCTGGGCGGGCCTGCGCCTGGCGCCCCGCCTCTGGCTCGACGCCGGCATCTTCACCTCCCACATCGGCCTGGAAAGCGCCCGCAGCCTCGACAACCCCACGCTGACCCGCTCCATTATGGCCGACAACTCCCCTTACTACGAAACCGGGGCCAAGCTGACGTTTGAGGCCAGCCCAACCTGGACGTTCACCGGCCTGGTGCTGAACGGCTGGCAGAATATTCAGGACAACAACCAGAACAAGGCCCTGGGCAGCCAAATTCAGTTCAAGCCGGCCCAAAAGCTGGCCCTGAACTACAGCACCTTTTTTGGCGAGGGAAAAAATGAGGCCGGCCCCAGCCTGCGCTGGCGGCACTTCCACGATGTGTACCTGACCTGGCAGGCCACCCCCGCACTGAACATTGCGGCCGCCGCCGATGCCGGCTGGGAGCAGCAAAGCCCCGGCAGCGACGCCTACCACGCCTGGCAGGCCGGGCAGCTCGTAGCCCGCTTCCAGACCACGCCCAAAACCGCAGCCGTGTTCCGGGCCGAGTACTTCCACGACCCCAAGGGAGTGGTGGTGCGCACGGCATCGCCCAACAACCTGCGCACCTTCGGGCTGTCGGCCGGCTTCGACTACGCGCCCACCGAGCGGGCCATGCTGCGCCTGGAAGCCAAGCAGTACCAGGCCCGCGACTTTATCTTTCCTACCGGCGACGAGCTGTGGCTGTCCAGCACCGCCCTCACGGCCTTGCTGGGGGTGTCGTTTTAGTGGAGAAGTAGCGCGGAACTGCATTCGGCGGCTTGCGTGTGGGTGCGCGGCACTCCTCGCTGCGGGAGTGCGGAATGGAATTCCATGTTACGGCGCCAGTGCCCTACAACTTGTCGGGCACTGGCGCCGTTGAAAACCAGCCAACGGCCGGCAGTGGCGTGCTCTATAGCGGTTGGCGTTCCTTTATGCGCCTCATTGCTTTTCGCCCCGAATATCAGCTCACCGTAGACCCTGCCCGGAACCGGATTTTCTACAAGCATTACCAGGAGCTTGGCGACGCCGTGGACCTGCCCGACTACCTCACCGACTGGCAGCAGGCGCTGGATGCGGTGCAGACCGGCTTTACCATTCTCACCGACGTCACCAACCTGCCCAGCACCTCGGAGCAGCTTATGCAGCTCTTTGTGCAGGCCCAGCAGCTGTGCGTGAGCCGCGGGGTGCGGCAGGTGGCCGAGGTGCACAGCCCCGAAGCCGACACCTACAAGAACAGCCGCCTGGCGCGTGAGCAGTCGGCCATGCCCGTGCGCACCTTCAGCGACCTGTGGGAGGCCGACAAGTACCTCGACGATTTGGCCGCCCCGGAAGCACGGGTGCTCGATTCCTGGCCTCCGCCCAACGATTCCCTGCGTTTCTCTGTTGAGGAATAAGTTGCAATTGGCGGCCCCCGTCGTGGGCCGTACCTTTGCGGCATTATCTTTTTAGTGCTTGGTGCTTAGTGCTTGGTTTCTCATTTTGATGAAGCTGGCCCTAAGACCTAAGAACCTAAGTCCTCTTCATGCCCAACCCTATTTCAACTGATATCTGCATCATCGGGGCCGGTCCCGTTGGTTTGTTTGCGGTTTTCGAAGCCGGCCTGCTCAAGCTCCGCTGCCACGTGGTAGATGCCCTGCCCCAGCCCGGCGGGCAGCTGTCGGAAATCTATCCCAAGAAGCCGATTTACGACATTCCAGGCTTTCCCGAGATTCTGGCCGGCGACCTGGTCGACAACCTCATGCGCCAGATTGAGCCTTTCCACCCCACCTTCACGCTGGGCGAGCGGGTGGAGCGCTTCGCCAAGCTCGACGACGGCTCCTTCCAGCTCTTCACCACCGACGGCACCGAGATTCTGTGCAAGGCCGTGGCCATTGCCGGCGGCCTGGGCTCCTTCGAGCCCCGCAAGCCGGCCGTGGAAAACCTGGAGCGGTTCGAGGGCGGCAAAGGCGTGCACTACATGGTGCGCGACCCCGAGCACTTCCGCGGCAAGCGCCTGGTGATTGCCGGCGGCGGCGACTCGGCCCTGGACTGGACCAACTTCCTGGCCAACGTGGCCAGCGACGTAACCCTGGTGCACCGTGGCACCACCTTCCGCGGCGCCGCTGACTCGGCCGAGAAAGTGAAAACGCTGGCCGAGGCCGGCAAAATCAAGCTCGTGCTGAGCTCCAACGTAACCCACCTGCACGGCAACGGCCACCTGGAGCAGGTAACCATCACTGCTAACAGCGGCGAAACCCAGACCGTGGAGCTCGACCACTTCATTCCGCTGTTTGGCCTTACGCCCAAGCTGGGGCCCATCGGCGAGTGGGGCCTGGAGCTGGAAGACGACGCCGTGAAGGTGAACACCCTCGACTACAGCACCAGCCTGCCCGGCGTGTACGCCATCGGCGACATCAACACCTACCCCGGCAAGCTTAAGCTCATCCTCTGCGGCTTCCACGAGGCGGCCCTCATGTGCCAGGGTGCCTTCAAGTACATCTTCCCCGACAAAAAATACACCCTCAAGTACACCACGGTAAACGGGGCACCATCCATGTAAAAGAGTTATGAGTTATGAGTTATGAATTATTTGACCGCCTTATGGCACGAACAATTCATAACTCATAACTTATAACTCATAACTCCCTTATGACTGACATTCGCATTTACGTCGAAGATGCTGCCGGGCAGCGCACGGAGCTGGTTGGCCCCACCGACATGGGCCTGAGCCTGATGGAGCTGCTCAAAGCCAGCGGCTACGACATTATGGCGACCTGCGGCGGCATGGCCCTGTGCGCCACCTGCCACGTGGAAGTGCTGGCCGGCCCCGCCCTGCCCGAGCCCGGCGACGACGAGCTGGACATGCTCGAAACCCTGCCCCTGGTGCACGAGGGTAGCCGGCTGAGCTGCCAGATTCGGCTCTTGCCCCGCACCGACGGGCTGGTGGTGCGGCTGGCTAACTAGGAGTCGGCTATGGACCAAGCTTCCAGCTGACCATCTGCGTAACTGCTCTTAGGCAGTGGCTGCCGTAGCAGCGGGTTTTGTTACTGGTTCATTGTTGCTGGTTGCTGGTTGTCGTTCTAACCAGCAACCAGCAACAACCAGCTAAAGCGCGCATCGCACAATTTCGGGCGGAACGGCAGTGCTTGAATATTGCGGATGCTTTCCGCACGCAAAAGGCCCGGCAATAGCTTGCCGGGCCTTTTGTGTTCAATCTAGCTGGGAGGGCTTACCGCGCTTCGGCGAGCACCCGTAGCGGCGGCACCCGGACGGGTGCCAGCGGGGACCGAACGGGCCCCAGCGCGGTATGGCGGGCCAGCTGCGCCAGCAGGGAAGACTGCCGGGCGTAGCGGCTACAGTGCCGGCAGTGGTGCAGATGCGTCCACAGCCCGGCGCGCTGGGCTGCCGACAGCGCATGGTCGTGGCGTTTAGCCACCAGCAGGGCGGCTTGCTGACAGGTGATAAGGCGTACCATCGTTATGCAGGTTAAGGGGAACGATAAAAGCTGAGCGACACGGAATAACAGCTTGCCAACCAGGCCTGACACCCAGCAACAACCAGCCAAAAACGCGTTTGTAGCCAGCTAGTTGCACCACGCCGCCATCCCTGTTCGCAAGCTTTGCGCCCCGCGGTGGCCTGAGCGCTGCCGCTGGGCTGCCCATGTACGTTAGCGCGACCATTGATGGCTGAAAGCCGGCGTGTAAATAAGATGCATTTAGCGGCCTGCCCAGGCTACTAGCGCTGCAACCCAAATAGCGAGTACAGGCGAAAAACCACTACATTTTATCTAATTCGACAGAAAAACACGGCACACCGGGAGTAATTGATAGAGATTTCTGGTTTTTCCCATCAAATTTCTGCCTATTCCACCTACATTTGACAGCATTCACCTAACTGCATTTACCATGAGACAAAACTACGCTTCTGCAACGGCAGCCTTTAAACTGCCGGGGGCGTCCCTACTGCCAACAGCGTTGCGCAGCCTTGGCAAGGCCGGGCTGCGGGCAGCGGCAGGCACCGGGCTGGGCCTGCTGTTGCACAGCCCGGGAGCCCAGGCCCAGCAGCGGGCCAGCCTGACCTACTTCCAGGACGATGCGCCGGCCCAGGTGGCGGCCAGGATTTCGCCGCTGGCGGCCCAGCTGCAGCACTCCCGCCCCCTCACCCTGGATGCTCCCGGCATGCTGGCCCTGCTGGCCACGGCCCCGCCGGAGGGCCGCGCCGGTGCCGCCCCCGTGGAGCTGACCCTGCCCCTGCCCGACGGTGGCAGCGCCCGCTTCCGCATTGTCGAGTCATCGGTAATGGAGCCCGCCCTGGCCGCCCGCTTTCCCACCATTAAAACCTACGCCGGCATCGGCCTGGACGAGCCCGGCGCCACCGTGCGGCTGGACATGACGCCCCGCGGCTTTCATGCTCAGATATTGTCGCCCACCGCTGGTACGGTCTACATCGACCCGGCCAGCCCCACCGACCTGCAGCACTACCTGAGCTTCTGGCGGCGCGACATGCCCGCCGGGCCCTTCAGCTGCGGCGTGAGCACGCCCAGCGTGAGCACCAGCGCCCGCAACAGCCTGGGCACGGGCAGCACGGCGCAGCGCACGGCCGGCACCTCGCTGCGCACCTACCGCCTGGCCGTGGCTGCCACCGGTGAATATACGGCCACCAAGGGCGGCACCGTAACCGGTGCCCAGGCCGGTATCGTCACCACCGTCAACCGCGTGGTGGGCGTGTACGAGAAAGAGCTGGCCGTGCGCCTGGTGCTGGTGACCAACAACTCTTCCCTGATTTACACCAACGGCAACACCGACCCCTACACCAACAACGACGGGGTTGCCATGCTAAGTGAAAACCAGACCAACGTTACCAACATTATCGGCTCGGCCAACTACGACATTGGCCACGTGTTCAGCACCGGCGGCGGCGGCGTGGCCGGCCTGGGCGTGGTGTGCAACAGCACCCAGAAAGCCCGGGGCGTAACCGGCTCGAGCAATCCCGTGGGCGACGCCTTCGACATCGACTACGTAGCCCACGAAATCGGCCACCAGTTTGGTGGCAACCACACCTTCAACAGCACCACGGGCAGCTGCGGCGGCGGCAACCGCAATGCCAGCACGGCCTACGAGCCCGGCTCGGGTACTACCATCATGGCCTACGCCGGCATCTGCTCGGGCGACAACATCCAATCGAACTCTGACCCCTACTTCCATGTGGCCAGCTTCGAGGAAATTCAAACCTTCATCGGCACCACGAGCTGCGCGGTGACGGCAGCCACCAACAACACGGCGCCAGCAGTTACGCTGCCGGCCAGCGGCGAGGTACTGCCCATCAATACCCCCTTTAAACTGACAGCCGCGGGCAGCGATTCCGACGGCGACGCGCTTACCTACTGCTGGGAAGAGTATGACCTGGGCCCGGGCGGCTCGCCCACCGCAACCCAGGTAGCCAACCAGACCCCGCCGCTGTTCCGGTCCTTCAACCCCAGCACCAGCCCCACGCGCTACTTCCCTCGCCTGAGCAACCTGGTGGCCAACACCACCAACATCGGCGAGCGCCTGCCTACCGTGACACGCAATATGACTTTCCGGGTGACGGTGCGCGACCAGCACAACGGCAGCCAGGGCGTGGTGGGCGGCCTCAACAGCAGCGCCAACGTAACCATGAGCACCACCAGCGCCGCTGGCCCCTTCCTGGTGACAGCCCCCAACACGGCCATAACCTGGACCGGAGGCAGCAGCCAGACCGTTACCTGGGACGTGGCCGGCACCACGGCCTCGCCGGTAAGCTGCGCTACGGTTAACATCCGGCTTAGCACCGACGGCGGCTTCACCTACCCCACGGTGCTGCTGGCCGGCACCGCCAACGACGGTACCCAGGCGGTGACGGTGCCCAGCATCAACACCACCCAGGCCCGCATCATGGTGGAGGCTGCCGACAATTACTTCTTCGACATCTCGAATGCCAACTTCACCATCAGCTCGGCTTCCGTTTGTGCCGCGCCTAATGGCCTGAATGCCAGCAACGTTACTCAAACTTCCGCCACCATCAACTTTACGGCCAGCGGCTCGGCTACCTCCTACACCGTAACGACTTCGCCGGCCACCACTACCCAGACGGTAACCGCCTCCCCGGTAAGCCTGACCGGCTTGTTATCCAATACCAGCTACACGGTAAGCATCGTGAGCAACTGCGCCGCCGGCGCCACGTCGACGGCCGCCAGCCTCACCTTTACCACCGGGGCCGCGCCGCCCTGCAACGAGGCCTCCAGCCTGGCCGTGGGCAGCATCACCAGTACGTCAGCCTCGGTGAGCTTTACGGCCAGCGGCACCGCCACCTCCTACACCGTAACGACCACGCCGGCCACCACTACCCAGACGGTAACCGCCTCGCCGGTGAGCCTGACCGGCCTGAGCGCCGGCACCAGCTACACGGTAAACATTGTGAGCAACTGCGCCGCCGGTGCTACCTCCACACCGGCCACGGTAAGCTTTGCTACTTCCATTACCAACGACGAGTGCGCCACGGCCGTGACCCTGACCTCGGCCACTACCTGCATTACCACGAGCGGCACCGTCACCGGCGCTACGCAGTCGCAGGCGCCTTCCACCTGCAGCGGCTTTGCCAGCCCCTCGGCCCTGGACGTGTGGTACAGCTTCACTGCCACCGGCCCCAACCACACCATCACGGCCAGCAGCTCCTTTGATGCCGTGCTGCAGCTATTCTCCGGCGCCTGTGGCAGCCTCACCAGCCTGCAGTGCGTGGATGCCACCACCACGGGCGCCGAAACGCTGTCCCTGACCAACCTGACTGCGGGCACCGTTTACAAGGTGCGCTACTATCCCTACGGTAGCTCTGCCCCCACCAACGGCAGCTTCACCATCTGTGTGTCGGGCCCCGTGGCCCCGGTATCCTGCCCGGCTCCGACGGGCCTGGCGTCCAGCAACGTCACCAGCAGCTCGGCTTCGGTGAGCTTTACGCTCAGCGGAGCCGCCAGCAGCTACACGGTAACGACCTCGCCGGCCACCACCACCCAGACGGTAACCGCCTCGCCGGTGAGCCTGACCGGCCTGACCGCCGGCACCAGCTATACGGTAAACATTGTGAGCAACTGCGGGGCCAACGGCAACTCCACCACCGCCTCGACCACCTTCACCACGGGCCCGGCCCCGGTGGTATCAAGCGTATTTACGCCGGCCAGCGTCACTTACCCCATGGGGGCCACCATTCCGGTAACGGTGCGCTTCAGCCAGAGCATGGTGGTGACCGGGCTGCCCTCGCTGTCGCTGACCATCGGCTCGACCGTGCGCCAGGCCGTGTACTCAGCCGCCGGCAGCAGCGGCACCGACGTGGTGTTTAACTACGTGGTACAAGCCGGCGACCTCGACACCAACGGCATCGACATCGGCACCATCAGCCTCAACGGCGGCACCATCCGCAACGCCGCCGCTACCAACGCCGTGCTCACGCTCAACAGCGTGCAGAACACCAACAACGTGCGGGTAGATGGCGTGGTGCCCACCGTGACCAGCATCAACCGCCTCACGCCGGCTACGGCCCTGACCAACGCCGCCAGTGTTACTTTCCGCATCACCTTCAGTGAAAACGTGACCGGCGTGGACGCGGCCGACTTTGCCCTGACCACGACCGGCACTGTGGCCGGCACCATCGCCAGCGTGAGCGGCACCACCACTACCCGCGACATCATCGTGAACGGCCTGAGCGGCGACGGCACCCTGCGCCTCGACCTGATAGCAGCCGGCAGCGGCATCATCGATGCAGCCACCAACCCCGTGGGCAGTGATTTCACCAGCGGCCAGACGTACACGCTCGACCGCAACGCGCCCGACACCAACATCACCAGCAGCCCGGCCGCCACCACCACCAACACCTCGGCCACCTTCACCTTCACCGGTACCGATGGCTCGGGCAGTGGCGTAGCCAGCTTCGAGGGCAGCCTCGACGGTGCGGCCTTTACCACCGTGGTGAGCCCCCTGACCTTTACCGGCCTGGGCCTGGGCCTGCATACCTTCCAGGTGCGGGCCATTGATGCGGCCGGCAACGTAGATGCCACGCCGGCCTCCTACAGCTGGACGGTGGTGGCCGCTACGCCCGCCCCAACTGTCAGCAGCTTCACCCCGGCTTCCGGGCCGGTGGGTACCAGCGTCAGCATCAGCGGCGCCAACTTCACGGGAGCTACGGCTGTCACCTTCAACGGCACGGCGGTAACCTCCTTCACGGTTAACTCGGCCACCAGCATTACGGCTACCGTGCCCTCGGGTGCCAGCACCGGTGTTATTGCCGTGACTACGGCGGCTGGCACTGGCAGCAGCACCAGCAGCTTCACCGTAACCCTGCCCAACCTGGTGGTTAGCTCTTCGCAAACCATTCCCGGCGGCAGCTACAACAACATTACCATTACAGGCCCGGGTTCGGGCGGAGCCGGCCGCCTCGACCTGGGTGGCGCGCTCACCGTAGCCGGCACCCTGATGGTGATGGACGGCGGCATGCTGCAAACCAACTGCAACGTGGTGAGCGGCGCGGGCAGCTTCACGCTGGCCGCCGGTGCCACGCTGAACATCTGCAGCCCGGCCGGCATCTCGGCCAGCGGCGGCAGCGGCGACATTCAGATGAGCGGCGCCCGCAGCTTCAGCACCGACGCTTCCTATAACTACATGGGCTCGCAAGCCCAGGTAACCGGCTCCGGCCTGCCGGCCACGGTGCGCAGCCTGACGGCAATGAACGCAGCCGGCGTTACGCTGAGTGGCAACGTGAGCATCCGCGAGACGCTTACTCCGGCCCTGGGCACGCTTACCACCACCGGCCGCGTGCTCACCCTGCTTTCCGATGCCAGCGGCACGGCCATTGTGGTGCACACCCGCCCCGTGGCGGGCCTTATCAGCGGCCCCATCACCGTGCAGCGCTACGTCGATGGCAGCGTGAATGCCGGGGTGGGCTACCGCCACTTCAGCAGCCCGGTTACCAATACCACCGTGGCTGACCTGAGCACCGGTGGCTTCACGCCCGTGGTGAACCCGGCCTACAACAGCTCGGCCACGCCAACCACGGAAACCCCATTCCCCACCGTGTTTGGCTACGACGAAAGCCGCATCAGCACGGCCATCAACAACCTGGACAGCTTCTCCAAGGGCTGGTTCTCGCCCAGCTCGCTTACCCAGTCCATGACCTGGGGCCGCGGCTACACGGTAAACAGCCTGGCGGGCATCACGCCTGATTTCGTGGGCGCTCCCGGCCAGACCACTCTCACCCTGAGTGGCCTCAGCCGCGGGCCACAGGCCGATGCGGGCTGGCAGCTGCTGGGCAACCCCTACCCCAGCCCCATCAACTGGGACTCGGTACGCCTGCACAACGGCTTGGTCAACATCGACAACGCCCTGTACGTGTTTAAGTCGACCGGCCCCTACGTGGGCAACTACTCCAGCTACGTGAACGGCATTGGCCTCAACGGCGGCGGCCCCGTGCTGCCGGTAGCCCAGGGCTTCTTCGTACGCACCAGCACGCCCGGCGCCTCGGGCCAGGTAACCTTCCGTAACATCGACCGCCTGACCACGCCAACGGCCCCGGCCTTCCAGCGGCAGGCCGCTGGCGCGGATGCCCGCCCGCAGCTGCGCCTGCGCCTGTCCGGTGCCAACGCCAGCCCCGATGAAACCGTGGTGTACCTGCAGGCCGGCGCCACCGCCTCGGGCACCGACCGGGCTTTTGATGCGCCGAAGCTGAACAACCCCGGAGCGGCCATCAGCCTGGCTTCGCTGATGAACGGCCCGCAGAATGCCCCGCTGGCCATTAACGGCCTGCCCGAGCTGAGCCTTAACGGCCCGGCTACGCGGGTACCGCTGCTGTTGGTGGCACCGGTTGCCGGCGCCTACCGCTTCCAGGTAGCCGAGCTGTCGGGCTTCGCGGCCAGCACCAGCATCACGCTGGTCGACCACGCCACCAACACCAGCACCGACCTGCGCCTGACGCCGGCCTACGCCTTCACCGCCGCCCAGGCCGGCTCCATTGCCGGCCGCTTCGAGCTGGTGCTGGGCCGCGCCGGCAGCGTTACGGGCACCACGGCCGCGCTGGCTACGCAGTTCAGCGTGTGGCCCAACCCGGCCACCAAGCAGGCTGCCCTGCAGGTAGCCCTGGCGGCCCCGGTGAAAGCGGCCACCGTTACCCTGCACACGCTGCTGGGCCAGCAGCTCAGCCAGCGCAGCTTCAGCGGTGCTGCTACTGAGGTGCCAACGGCAGGCCTGGCGGCAGGCACTTACCTGCTTACGGTGCAGGTGGCCGGCCACGCCGCCACCACCCACCGCGTAGTGGTCGAGTAAAGCCACCCCGCAGCTTCAGGCTGCAGGAAACCAACACCCCGCCGAAGACCTCGGCGGGGTGTTTTGCTTTTAGGCCCCCGGGGCTGCCGCCCTGGCACAAAGCCTGGTGCATTTGGATGCGGCAGTGCAGTAGCGCGGGATTTTATTCCGCGACGTGTTAAGGCCCGTGGGCACCAAACCGCGCGACTACCTGGCCCTCTACCCAGGCATCGAAACAGCTTCAAGACCCGTGCTATCAAAATCACGGCAGCAGCCTGTACTGCTTTGCCGGGGCCAGCAGGGCTACCTTATAGAGCTTCGGGAAGCCCAATGAAAGATGGCCGGGCCGTAACATTGTAGTGCAGGCGCCATTTTGCGGGCCTACACCCTTTGTATATGACCCAAGCCGACCTTTACGCCCGTGCCCGCCAGATACGCCTCGTGCTCACCGACTGCGACGGGGTGCTTACCGACGGGGGCGTGTATTACTCCGAGCGCGGCGAGGAGATGAAGCGCTTCAATATTCGCGACGGTATGGGCGTGGTGCGCCTGCGCGAGCACGGCATCGAGAGCGGCATCGTAACCGGCGAAGTCTCGCCCTCGGTGCGTACCCGGGCGGCCAAGCTGCGCATTACGGAGCTGCACCTGGGCATTCAGGATAAGCCTGCCTGCCTGCTCGAAATCCTGGCCCGCACCGGCCTGCGTGCCGAAGAGGTAGCTTTTATTGGCGACGACACCAACGACCTGGGTATTCTGGCCATGGTGGGCCTCTCGGCCTGCCCCGGCGATGCTACTTCCTTTGCCCGCGCCGCTGCCCATTACCACTGTCAAACCTTTGGCGGGCACGGCTGCTTTCGCGAGCTGGCCGAGCTCATTATTACCGCCCAGTTTGGGGACAAAGCAGACGCGTGATGGGGTGATGGGGTTGGCGATGGAGTGATGAAGAAAGAACGTCATGCTGAGCTTGTCGAAGCATCTTGCCCGCGGCAGTAATTCCATATTGATTGGATTTACTCTCGTGGTAAAGATGCTTAGCCTACGGCTGCGCCTTCGCTCAGCATGACGTTCTTTTTACCTCTTCACCTTATCGCCTCATTACTTCCTCACCTCCTTACTTCATCACCCCGTCACCTCCTCACCAAAATCAACCCATCCCCAAATAAGGAACTTACTCTGGCAACAGCCCTTGGCGTACGGCCAGCTTGATGAGCGCCGCGGTGTTGCGCGTCTGCGTCTTCTCCATAATGTTCTGGCGGTGGGTTTCGACGGTGCGCTTGCTGGTGAAGAGCTTACCGGCGATTTCGGCGTTGGTGAAGCCTTCGGCTACCAAGCTGAGCACCTCCATCTCGCGCTTGCTTAGCCCCAGGGCCGCCCGGGCGGCTTCGCTGGTGGCGGGCGGGCCCATGTGCAGGCGCCCAAGCAGGGCCAGGCCAATTTCGGTACACAAAAAAGGACGGCCCGCCGCTACCGTGCGCAGGCCATGCGCCAGCTCGGTGGCGCTGGCGCTCTTCAGGATGTAGCCGTGAGCTCCCAGGTCGAAGGCCCGGGCAATGTATTGCTCGTTGCTAAGCTCGGCTGTGGCCAGCAGGCGCAGCTGCGGGTACTGTTCGCGCAGGGCAGGCAGCAGGGCAAAAGCGTCGGGGCCGGGCAGGCCCAGGTCGAGTAAAACCAGTGTAGCCCCGGCCGAAGCCAGCTTCTCCAGCAGCTCGTCGCCGCCAGTGGCTTCTCCTACAATAGCAAGACCGGCGGCTGCGCTGAGCGTGACCCGTAGCGCTTCGCAGGTGGAAGCATGGCCATCAGTCAGAAGCAAGCGAATCATACCGGGAAGAAAATAAAGCGTCCGGCGTCCGAACTGGATTTAAAGTAAAACCTATAATAGCACCAGAAGCAGGCAGCTTGCCTTTTCGGACTTCGAAAGTACAAGCCGGGCGCAAGCGCCGGCCTCAGCCCAGCTGAAAAGCCGTATTTATCCCTGCTAATCTACGCAGAGGGGCTACAATTTTGGTAGAAATACGGAGAGCATTTTTTGTTTGACAAATAAATTTTACCGTATAAGCGAGGTATTGCCTTCCGGTTTTTGGTATTTCTTCGCCCTTCTAAAGCCTTCTTTTATGCCCCGTATTCTGCTTGCTGACGACCACACAATTCTCCGCGACGGCATCCGCTCGCTGCTCTCTGCCGAACCCGACCTGGATATTGTGGGCGAAGCCAGCAATGGCGCTGAAGTACTGGCCCTGCTTGAAACCACCGAGGCAGATGTGGTGCTGATGGATGTACAAATGCCCGTACTAGATGGCTTTGCTACCATGCCGGAAATCCGCAGCCGCTTCCCCAACGTGAAGGTATTGGTGCTGACCATGCTCGACCACGAAAACTACGTGGCCCGCATGCTGGAAGCCGGTGCCCTGGGCTATGTGCTGAAGAACGCGGCCATCACCGAAATCACCTACGCCATCCGCACGGTTGCCGCGGGCAGCCCCTTCCTCTGCACGGAAATTGGGCTCAACATGCTCTACAAGGCCGTTGCCCAAGCTACCACCCATTCCGTCGACGGCGACGATACCCGCGCCGGGGGCGAGCTCACCGCCCGCGAGCTGGAAGTACTGAAGCTGATTGCGGAGGGTCTCACCAACAGCGAGATTGCCGACAAGCTCTTCACCAGCAAGCGCACCATCGAAACCCACCGCCAGAATATCATCAGCAAAACCCACGCGAAAAACACCGCCGCCCTCATCAAGCTGGCCGTGAGCCGCGGGCTTATCTCGTAGTTGCTGGTTTCTGGTTCCTTGTTTCTGGTTTCTGGTTGCTTGTTTCTGGTTGATATACTGAAGCCGTTTGGTAGGTCTGAAAACTTACTAATGGCCGTCATGCTCATCTGAGGTCCGCTTTTCGAAGCATCGCTACCACGAGCGTTACCCTAGCAAACCTAAGTTGCGGGGTATAGATGAGGCAGAAAAAAAGTCTGTTCGGCGTGAACAGGCTAGGTTTGAAGTATTCGAC
>NZ_BAABGZ010000029.1:0-144640 GCF_039541835.1 Hymenobacter saemangeumensis
ACTGGCTGGCTTGGCACTGGCTCGCCTTTACCGTCCTGTTGCTGCGCAAAATCGCCCCAACCCCGACTTCCTAAACAGCTTCGTAGTAAAGATGCTTCGCTGCGCTCAGCATGACGTTCTTTTTTAGTTGTTTTTGCGTCGCACAGCCAGCGGCATTTTGAGCCTTGGCTTCTACCGACTGCTTAATACTTGGCGCTAGTTGCCGCCCTGCCCGTTGCCGCCGCCGTCGCCGGCTTTCTGGTCGTCGTTGCGGATGCTGCGCTTGGGCTTGCTGGGCTTGTTTTCCAGCTTGCCGAAGCGGTAGGCGAAAGCCAGGCGCACGCCGCGGTTGTAGACGTAAGTGGTGTTGGTGGATACCGACTGCCCGTTGTCGAAATCGTTGGCCAGCGCGATGTAGGAGTTGAAGGGGTTGTCGGCGTTCAGCGTCAGGTCGCCCTTGCCTTTCCACAGGTCCTTGCGCAAACCCAGCGAGTACATCTGCCAGGGCGAGTTGCGGCCCTGCAGCTGAATGCGCGGCGAGTTGAGCATGGCAAAGAGCTGCGCGCTGAAGCCCTTGCCCAGCTTGTAGCCCGAGTTGAGGTTGGCCGAGTACACCACGCCGCTATTGCTGGTGTTCAGCGTTTTGCTGCTCAGGTACACGTAGAAGGCGCTGATGTTGCCGCTGATGTCCCACTTGGGCAGGGGCTTGGCCGAGCCGAAGAGGTTGATGCCGTAGGTCTGGTTGCGGGCCACGTTGCCGAAGGTGGCTACCACGCGCCCGGCCGGGTCGGTGTTGTACACCCGCTCGATGGCGTTGTTGGTCTGGCGCGAGTAGAGCGAGATGTTGATGCTGGTGCCCTTGGCGAAGGTGTTCCAGTTCAGCTCGTAGTTGTCGGTGAACTCGGCGTCCAGCTCGGGGTTGCCCTCGGTGATGTTGCGCGGGTCGCTCTCGTTGCGGTAGGGGTTGAGGTAGAAGATACTGGGGCGCTGAATGCGGCGCGAGTAGGTGGCCCGCAGCGAGGAGCCCGGCTGCTTGAGGTTGCGCGTGAGGGCCACGTTGGGCAGCACGTTGGTGTAGCCCAGGCGGAACTCGTTGTCCTGCCCCTGGAAGTTGCCGCGCAGGTCGGTGCGCTCCACGCGGGCCCCCAGGCGGGCGCTGTACTTTTTGCCCAGGCTGGTGCCGTAGGTGGCGTAGCCGGCCAGCACGTCCTGGTCGTAGTCGAACTTGTTGGTCAGGCCCGGCTCCAGCCCAAACACGCCGGTGCCCAGGTTGGTGCGGTACACCTCGTAGTCGCTGTACACCTTGCGCTGAATCACCTTGGCGCCCACTTCCACGGTCTGCTTTTCGCCGATGGGGTGTACGTAGTCGGTTTGCAGGGTGCTTTCCAGGTTGCGGGCCAGGTTGGGGCTTTGCTCGCGGTACTGGGGGTTGCTGAAGTCGGGGCTGAGCAGCGGGTACTGGCGCACGTCGTAGTCGCGCTGGGCGCGGTTGCGGCTGTGCTGAGCCAGCACCGTAAACTCGCGCCGGCTTTTAGCCCCGAAGCTGCGCGTGTACGAGCCCAGCAGGTCGTAGGCGTACACGGTGTTTTCCATCACTTGGTCGCGGGTGTAGTTGCCAAACAGGGGGTTGGTGGTCGAGGGCTGTCCCTGGTCGAGGGTGTAGCGGTTGTTGATGTCGATATCGAAGCGGTTGGTGAACAGGTTGGAGCTGAAGCTCAGGCTGAGGGCGTGGTTCGCAGCCGGCTCAAACTCCAGCCCGATGCGGCCTTGCCCGCCCCCGCCCATGCCCTGGCCTTCGTTGCGCTGAAACAGCCGGCCCGTGGTCGTGACCTGCTGCCCGTTTACCTCCGTCCGGATGCCCCGGTCCACGCGGTCTACTTCCTGGTCGCCGGGCGCGTAAAACGCAAAGCCGTTGAAGCCGGCCGTGAGGCCCAGCTTGCCCTTGCGGCCGTTCAGGGTGAAGTTGCCGTTGGAGTTGCGCGTGCCGATGGCCAGGCCCACGTTGCCGTTGAGGCCCTGCAGGTTGTTTTCCTTGAGCACGATGTTGATGATGCCGGCCGAGCCTTCGCCGTCGTACTTGGCCGAGGGCGAGGTGATTACCTCCACGCTCTTAATCTGGTCGCCGGGCAGCTGCTTCAGGGCCGTCGCAATGTCGCCGGCCACCACCGCTGAGGGCTTGCCGTTGATGAGCACGCGCACGTTGCCCGAGCCGCGCAGCTGCAGGTTGCCGTCGGGGTCCACGCTCACCATGGGGGCTTTGCGCAGCACGTCGGCCGCGGTGCCGCCCTTGTTGGTGTTGTCGGTGGCCGCGTTGTACACCAAGCGGTCGGGCTTGCTTTCCACCACGGGCCGCTCCCCGGTTACGGTTACTTCGGTCAGCTCCTGGGCCGTGGCTTTCAGCTCCACCGAGCCCAGGTCCACAGTCATCCTGCCTTCGGCCAGGGTCACGGGCTGGGTTACGTTGCTATAGCCGATAAAGCTGAGCTGCAGGCGATACTCGCCCGGTGCCAAGCCGCGCAGGCTGAAGCGGCCTTTGTCGTCGGCCACGGTGCCGTCCACGGGCTTGTCGCCGGTGGCGGCCAGCAAAGCCACGGTGGCAAACTCCACGGGTTTTTTGGTGGCGCCGTCCAGCACCACGCCGCTGATGCGGCCGTTGCCTTTGGCCGTGGGCAGGGTAACCAGGGCCGGCGTACCCGGCGCACTTGGTGCACCCGGCGCGCCCGTGGGAATGCCTGCGGGCCCGCCCGGACGGGCCGGAGCAGGTGCGGCAGCCGGGGCCTGGGCGGCGGCTTCGCTGCTTAGCAGGGCCGCCAGGGCCAAGAACGACAGTAAGGAGTTGTTCATAAATTGCGAAAAAAGGAGGGTAGAAACGCTGCTTCTGGTTGTGGGCAGGCCGGTGGCCTGGGTGGTAGACGCCGCCAACAGATGTATCGCTGCCTGGAATGTTGCATTACAAGTCAACTTTTTTTGAAGCGGCGGCCCCCAGCCTATGCGCAGGAGCTGAGTGTTTCTGCCCCGCCGCGAGCTAGCGGCCCGGGCTGGCCGCGGCCGCGCCGGCCCGCTGAAACAGCCAGCCCGAAACGGCCCACAGCGCGGCAAATGCCCCGTTTGCCCCCAGCACGTTCAGCAGGCCTACCTGGGGCTCGGCGGCGTTGCCGGCGGGCGTCCAGACGAACAGGGCAATGGCCGTGACGACCACATAGGTGAAGGCCGCCGCATACATGGCCCGGGCCATGCCCCGCGGCCGGAAGCGGGCCGCGATGGAGCCGATACCGGCCACGGCCAGCACGGCGCCATACAGCAGGTTGGCGGGGTTGTGCTCGCTGCCCACCAGGCCCACGGCCGCATTGGCCCACACCAGCAGCAGGCCCGCTGCTACTCCCACGCCCGCCGCCAGCCGGTACGTGGTGTTGTTCCAGTTGCGGGCCACCAGCACAAACAGCAGGCCCGCCCCGAACAGGACGGCACCGGCAAAGACGAAGTCCGACAAAGTCCAGTTGACTTCCGTGGTGAATTGCATAGCCACCAGCGGAATCATCAACAGAGTGGCCGTTGCCAGCAAGAGGCGTAGAATGCTTTGGGAGAGGGTCATGGCGGTGGGGTGAAAAGGTGAAAGAAAACGTGTTAAAAAGGCCGAGCCAGCGTGTGCAGCCCTACTTCAGGGTGGGCATCAAAGAAGCCGGCGTAAAGAGCAAGCCCACAAAGAAAGCAAAAGCACTTTGTATTTCAAAGAACTTAATACGGTTATTATCCCCCGCTGTTGCTTACACCCCAGCGGGCGCTTACCCAACCCTTGTCTCACGTTAACCAGCCGTCTTTTTAGCCTTTCTCAACCAGCAGCTGCCAGCAGGCGGCCATGAAACCACCGCTTATAGCGCCCACTCCCCTGCCAGCAGGCGTGGCAGCAGCGGGCGCAGGATACGGTAGCTGGCGCCCCAGAGCGGGTAGGGCCCCACCCGCCAGAACGACACCAGCTCGGGCGCGGGCCAGCCGGGCAGCTGCCACGGCTCGCGGGCGGCGTTGGCGGGGTCGGCCAGGTAGTGCAGGGGCACTTCCAGCACCTCGGCAATTTCCGGCTGGGCAAAGCGCCAGGTGGGCGGCGGCACGATGCGCGCCAGGAAGGGCGCGATGCTAAAGCCCGTGCTGCGCGTTTGAATGGGTGGCAGCGCGGCCAACACCGTAATGGCAGTGGCTGGCAAGCCCACTTCCTCCTCGGTTTCGCGCAGGGCCGTGGCCAGCAGGGAAGCATCGTCGGGGTCGCGCTTGCCGCCGGGAAAGGCCAGCTGCCCGCCGTGCGGGCCAAAGTCGCCGCGGCGCACCAGCACCACCCGCAGCTCGCCGTCGGCAGCGCGGAACACCGGCACCAGTACCGCCGACTCGCGCAGGGCAACAGGGGTAGTCATGGAGAATGTTAGCCTGGAGAATGGTTCGCAGTGGCAAATTTGCCATACTTTTAGCCATTATGCCGGCAGCTGTGCCTTCACGCATCTACCTTTTCCCATCTCCATGAGCTTCCTCGACAAGCTGGTTTCCAGCGGCACGGCGCTGTTCGCCAAGAAGTACCCCGACTACTCCTACGGACTGATTGACCGCCTGGGCGTGGATGCCATGCTGCGGCAGCAGCGCTGGGAAGCCCTCGAAGCCACCGTCATGGGCCTGGACAGCGAAGACCTGACCCGCCTGCTCGACGGCCTGTGCCTGACCGACAAGTACGAGGATGCCCTGCGCAGCTACCTGGCGGCCAGCTCGTCGGAGGTGAGGCAGCTGGTGGCCGGGGCCTACCACCTCTACCTGGCCTGGGCCCGAAGAACCGGCAGCTACGGGGCCGCCCTCACCGAAAAGCAAATCGAGGGCTTTTTGCACTTCCTGCACGAAGCCAACAACGACTTCTCCCGCAACTTCAGCACCCCGGTACTGGAAGCCGAGTCTTTTGCCCGCCTGGTGCGGGTGTACATGGGCTTCAGCGAAGTGGAAGCCGCCGAATCCAGCTTTGCCAATGCCGTGCACCTGGTGCCGACGCATCTGCTGGCTCACCTCAACTACTTCCGGACCAGTACTCCGCGGTGGCTGGGCAGTGCGGAGGCCCTGCACGACTACGTGAGCCAGGTGGAAGACGACCGGCTGCGCCGGCTCCTGCAGCTTATGTTTTTGATTGAGATGTACAGCGACCTGCAGAACGAGAACCGCTCCACCGCCACGGCCACATTTCGCGAGCAGCACGGGGAGCTTATCAGCGAAGTGCTGGGGGCTACGGCCCTGCCGGCCGACGACTCCCTGCTCACCATTTACACCCGCAACTACCTCGCCTGCCTGTACCGCATCCTGGGGCAGTCGCAGCAGGAAGCGGCGTTGAAAAAACAGCTGGAAGGCCGGCGCACCAGCCACCCCTGGATTTACTTCGGCTGGTAGCGCCTTCGTGGCTGACCAGCCCGCTTGGCCGGCCCGGCCTACAGCGCCACGCCGAAGTAGCGCCGCAGCACCTCGCCTACTTCTTCTTCGCTTTCAAGCACGGTTTCGCTTACCTGCCCGTGCTCCGTGGTAAGCAGGCGGTTGTTGGTAAGCGTGACCCGGCCCGCGGGCGTAGCCCGGGAGCACACCCGCTTCTGTGTAAACGGCGAGTCGGGGCTGGACTGGTGGTAGCGGCACATTTCGGCAAACTCCTGCAACGCCCGCGCCTGCACCGTAAACAAGTACTCGGGCTCCCACTCTCCCTCACTCCGCTTCTGTACCAGCAGATAGGGCCCTTGGTGCCGAACGATGCGGAAGTCGCCGCGCGGGTCGGGCTGCACTACCTCCAGCACAAGCTCCAGGGGCTCGGCAGCAAACTCGCCGAAGCCAACGTCTACCAGGTAGTCGCGGCCCGCTACAGTGGCGATGATGGCCAGGTGGTCGTACTCGGGCCCAAACGCGTCGTTTTTGCCCCATACCCGGGCGGATATGAGCTTTACGGCGAAGCCCAGCGCCTGCAGCAGCTCGTAAAACAGGGTGTTCAGCTCGTAGCAGAAGCCGCCCCGGCGCAGGCTCACCACCTTGTGGTAGCTATGCCCCAGCACGATGGGGCGGCCCAGGTGAATGTCGAGGTTTTCGAAGGGCACCTGCAGCAGGTGAGCCCGCTGCAGGGCCCGCAGCACGGCCAGCGAGGGCGTGCAGTCGCCGCTGTAGCCAATTCGCGCCAGGTACTGCTGTTTCATGGTGGCCGGCAAAGCTTACTTCTTGTCGGTGGAGCCGGGGTTGGGTGTGAACGGCACCCGCACCCGCATTTTCAGGACCACGGGGCGGCCGCCCGGTTGGGCCGGCGTGAAGGGCCCCACCCCCCAGAGGGAAATCGCCGGATAAGCCACGGTAAATTTCATTCTGCAAGTTAGGGCCTGGGAAAGCCGCAGCCCTGCTTCAAAATAAGCCGGGCGAACGAGCCCAGGCAAGCCAGGTGGCGCTGCTGCCAGGCCTGCATTTATTTCCGGATAGCTATAACTTTCGGCTCTCTCCATACTTTCCAGCGCCATGCTCGACCTTGTTATCGATGCCCGCCCCGCCGCCCTTAGCCCCGGCTTTGAAGTGAAGCGCATCTTGCCCTACCGCCTGCGCCGCATGCTGGGCCCGTTTATTTTCATGGACCACGCCGGGCCGGTGAACCTGAGCCCGGAGCTACTGCCCACCCTCGACGTGCTGCCCCACCCCCACATTGGGCTGAGCACCGTGAGCTACCTCTTTGGCGGGCAGGTGACGCACCGCGACAGCCTGGGCGTGGAGCAAATCATCCGCCCCGGCGAAGTAAACTGGATGACGGCCGGCTCGGGCATTGCCCACTCCGAGCGGTTTGAAGACCCCGCCACCCTGGCCGGTGGGGCCCTGGAGATGATACAGACCTGGGTGGCCCTGCCCGAAAAAGACGAGGAGGCTGCGCCCGCCTTCACCAACTACCAGCCCCAGCAGCTGCCCATCTTCACCGACGGCGGCGTGTGGATGCGCCTGATTGCCGGCGACGCGTTCGGCCTGAAAAACGAGGTAAAGACCCACTCGCCGCTGTTTTACCTGCACGTGGCACTGCAGCCCGGTGCCCGCTTCGGCCTGCCCCGCGGCTACCCCGAGCGCGGCGCCTACATAGCCAAAGGGCTGGTGGAAGTGGCCGGCCGCCCCTACGGCCCCGGGCAGCTGCTGGTGTTCACCCCCGGGCAAGACCCGGTTATTGTGGCCCGCGAGGCCAGCACGCTGATGCTGCTGGGCGGCGAGCCCCTGGGCCCGCGCTTTATCTGGTGGAACTTCGTGTCGTCGCGCCGCGAGCGGATTGAGCAGGCCAAGGCCGACTGGGAGGCCGGCCGCATCGCCCTGCCGCCCAACGACAACGCCGAGTTTGTGCCCCTGCCCCCGGACAAGTCGCGGCCCGCTGGTGGCCCCTCCCCGGCTCCGGAGGCGCTGTCCTGATTGTAAGGCAGTTAAAGCCCTACCCGACGTCTTTTGGGTTTAAACTTGAGCAGGATTAGAGCGGTTACCGAGACCGTGTACCTGGCTCCAGCCGTGTTACCCCACCCCCAGCCCCTCCCCGAAGGGGGAGGGGTGCCGGTTCCAGAACAGATGTTGTCTGGCTCCCTTCTCCCGGAGGGTTTCGCGCATCAGGCAGTGAGCGGTGGGGTGGGGTAACAAGGCGGAATGGGACGCCAATCGGAAATCTGCTGTTAAAAACCGCCTGACGGTTCTGCTTGTGGGAAACCCACCCTGCCTACCCGCGTAGGCTTAGGCTGTGTTACCTCAGCCAGCCTCAGCCATGAGCTCTACCCAGCCTACTGCCCGCCGTACCGACCTGGTATCGCCCCGCGCCCATGCCATCATCGACCGCCTGTGCCTGCCCATTATGCTGGGCTGCGCCGCTTGGGCAGCCCGCCGCAGCAAGAAGGCCGCGGCCATTATCCTGGCCAATGCCCTGGGTGAAGGTGCCATTGGCTGCTTCACGCGCTTCCCAATCGGGCTGGTACCGCTGCTGAGCTTCCGCCAGCACGTGCGCGTGGGGCAGGTGGGCGGGCCCTTGTTCCTGGCTTTGGGCTTGCTGCCCAACATGCCGGCGCCGGAGCGGGCGGCCGTCATTTTCTGGGGCGTGGTACCCATCGTGCTGAACGGCCTCAGCGACATCTCCACTCCCGAAGCTCAGTAATGAAGGCCCTGTGCTTGCTCCTGCTGCTCTTGCCGGGCTCCGCGGCCCTGGCCTGTACGGTGTGCCGCCCGCGCGTAGAAGCCGGCATTCACAATGCCGACTACGCGGCCAACCTGGCCCTGCTTTTATTGCCTGTAGGGCTGCTGCTGGGCCTGGGGCTCGGCCTGTTTTACTGGGACAAACTCACTTCATCATCTCGCCTGCCCCATGCCCCCCACCCCTAGCGCACCCCTAACCCGCACCCCGCTTATTGCCGCCGGCATTCTCATCGGCGCCGGCATGGGCGGCTTTGTCGATGGCATTGTGCTGCACCAGATTCTGCAGTGGCACAACATGCTCTCGAACCAGCTGCCGCCCGATACCCTGGTCAACGCCAAGGTGAACATGTACTGGGACGGCATGTTTCACGCCGCCGTGTGGGTGATGACGGCCCTGGGGCTGCGCCTGCTCTGGGCTGCTGTAACCCGCCCCGACGTGCCCCGCTCCGGCCGCACTTTTTCGGGTGCGCTGCTCCTGGGCTGGGCCCTGTTCAACCTCGTCGAGGGCATTATCGACCACCAGCTGCTGAAGCTGCACAACGTGCGCGAGTACGCACCCGACCCCCAGCCCTGGAACCTGGGCTTCCTGGGTTTAGGCGTACTGCTACTGCTGGCCGGCTGGGCCCTGGTAAAGGCTGGCAAGCGGGATGCAGGGGCAGGGCCTGCCCCTACCCACCGTTGAACGTACAGCTGCTACCTTACTTTCCATCTTGCAGCGGCTCGTACAGCAGCACGTGGGCCGGTGGCAGGTTCAGCAGCACATGGCTGTCGTCGAGCAGGCGGAAGAACTTGCCGAACAGCTTTTTATTTTGCAGCGAGTACTGAAACAGAATGAGCTTGCCGCTCGGCTGCAGCACCTGACGGGTGTGCTCGAGGATGCGCCAGCCCTGCCGGCGCGGCAGGGAGGAAAATGGCAGGCCGCACACTACGTAGTCGACGGGCGGGGCAGCAAGCCCGGCCAGGTAGTCGCCGGTTTTGTCGGCCGAGCCGTGGATGACGTGCACGTTGGGCTGCCCGGAATAGCGCTGCTGCAATAGCCGGCAGAAGCGGCGGTTTACTTCTATCAGCAGCACTACCGTATCAGCTTGGCGGCGCCGGATGATGAGGTCGGTAAATACGCCGGTGCCCGGCCCGTACTCGACAATGCACCGGGCGGTAGCGAAATCGATGGGCTCCATCACCTTGTCGGTTAGCTCTTGGGAGCTGGGAATGAGGGAGCCTACCGTGGCGGGGTTGCGCAAAAATTCTTCAACAAAAGGGGAAAGCATACGCATAGAAGCCGGCTTCTAGACCAAGCCCGGCCTGCGCTTGTACGGCAGCGGTGGCCCAGCGGTGCTCCCTTTTTTTCCAACAGGTGCTCGCTTCTTTACTTCTTGAGCTACATCCAATTTGCCCTGAAAATGCTCAGCTAAACTCTTACCTGTTTAACTTTAATCCTATTTTTTCTCAACAAAAAGCTATACTCAACCGTAAGCCAAGCACAACCTATGCAAGTATCACACAGTAGCGGGCGGCTAACTCGGTTTATATCATGTCTATTCCAGAAACAGAAAATGAAGAAGTCAGGGCGTATTTTGAGTTTATAAATAACAAAGCGTTTCCCTGCGTAGCGGCCAAGACGGCCCTGACCTGGCAACAGATAAAGTGCCTGGTGGTCGACCACATGGCCTGCCCCAAAGACGACGCGGCCATCCTGGAGTTTCTCTACGAATTCGTGGACGGCTACCGGCAGTCGGACAAGCTCTACCACAGCGCGGCCCTCATCTTCCGGGGGCCCACGGCGCCCAGCGAGGCCCTGTTTGAGGAGTTGTTCTGGCAGCGCCTGCAGGGCCTGGCCAACCTCGACGCCCGCCGCTACGGCCACGACCCGCGCGTGGTGGCCGACCCGGCCTCACCCAACTTCAGCTTCAGCCTCAAGGAAGAAGCCTTTTTCGTGGTGGGCCTGCACCCGGGCAGCAGCCGGCCGGCGCGGCAGTTTCAGTACCCCACGCTGGTGTTCAACGCCCACGCCCAGTTCGAGCAGATTCGGGCCGAAGGGCGCTACGACAAGCTGCGCGACACCATTCGGACCCGCGACGTGGCCTATTCGGGCTCCATCAACCCCATGCTGCAAAACTTTGGGGAGGCTTCGGAAGTCTACCAATACACCGGCAAGGCCTACGATGCGGCCTGGCAATGCCCTTTCCTCAATCCTCACCTCCAGCAGCCGCAACCCGATGTCCAGCAGCAACCCGCAACTCATTCCGCCGCGTAGCGGCACGGCCTTCATTCTGCGCCAGGGCCAGCGCCTGAAAGTAACCGACCCGCAGGGCGAGCAGGTGTCGGACTTCGTGTGCTTCAACCTGCACGACAAGGCCGAGTACCTGTCGTCGGGCCGCACCATCGACTACGCTGAAACCATTTTCCTGACGGTGGGCCACCCCTTCTACTCCAACCGCAGCAACGTGATGTTTGAGCTGCTGGAAGACACCGTGGGCCGGCACGACTTCCTGCTCACGCCCTGCTCGGCCGACACGTTTCGCATCATCTACGGGCACGAGCACCCCCACCGCGGCTGCTTTGGCAACCTGAGCGAGGCCCTGGCGCCCTATGGCATTCTGCCCGACCAGATTCCCATCTGCTTCAACATCTTCATGCACGTAACCGTGGACGGCGACACCGGCAAGGTAGGCGTGCTGCCGCCCAAAAGCCGGGCCGGCGACTACGTGATTCTGGAAGCCAAAATGGACCTGATAGTGGGCATGACGGCCTGCTCGGCCGAGCAGTCGAACAATTACGCCTTCAAGCCCATTGCGTATGAGGTGCTGGGCTAGTGGCCTGTCGCCTCAGGCAGCCGGCACTACTTCTTCTTCTTTTTCCCGCCCCGCTTCTTTTTCTTGCTACCCTTGCCCGGGTCGAGCATGGCTTCGGCAATGAATTCGGTCAGGAAGCCGGTGATGAGGCCGACGGCGGTTTCGGAGCCGTGCTTGCGCACCAGGCGGTGTACTTCCTTGAGCAGGACTTTGCGGGTTTTGCGTTTGAGCAGGGCCATAGGAAAAGCGAAATGCCAGGCACTGACGGCGCCTGCTATGCCCTATACGCAAACCCTTGGGCGGCGGGCACCGCGTCGCTGAGACGAACTCAGCTCAGCCGGCAGCGTATGGCTTAGCTACTCCCTGTCAGCTACAGGGCACATTTCAAGCTGCCATGCCCACTCCCAACCCCGAAGAAGAAGCCCAGCTGCAGCACGAGCGGCACGAGCTGCTGCAGCGCCTCACCGACTGGCTGGAAACGCCCATGCTGGTGCTGGGCTTCGGCTGGCTGCTGCTGCTGGGCGTGGAGCTTATCTGGGGCTTGTCGCGGGAGCTGGAGCTGCTGGGCACCACCATCTGGGTAATTTTTATCCTGGACTTTCTGCTCAAGCTTTTCCTGGCCCCGCAGAAGCTGGACTTCCTTAAGGCCAACGTTATAACGCTGATTTCGCTGCTGGTGCCAGCCCTGCGCCTGTTCCGGCTGGCGCGGGTGTTCCGCGCGGCCCGGGCCGTGCGGGGCCTGCGCCTGGTGAAGGTGGTAGGCTCATTGAACCGGGGCATGAAGGCCCTGGCCGCCAGCTTCGGCCGGCGCGGCGCGGGCTACGTAGCCGGCCTCAGCGGCGTGGTGCTGCTGGTGGGTGCGGCCGGCATGTACGCTTTTGAGAAAGACGTACCCGGCGGGCTCAGCACCTACCCCGAAGCGCTGTGGTGGACGGCCATGCTGCTCACCACCATGGGCAGTGCCTACTGGCCCGTCACCAGTGAGGGCCGGGCCCTGTGCATTCTGCTGGCCCTGTATGGCTTCACGGTGTTTGGCTACTTCACCGCCACGCTGGCAACCTTCTTCATGGGCCGCGATGCGGAGAACCCAGAGGCCGAAGTAGCCGGTGCGGCGGCCGTGGCCGCCCTGCATGAGGAAGTGCGGCAGCTACGGGCGGATTTACGTTCGGCCCCACCCCCGGCCCCTCCCCTGCAGGGAGGGGAGCCTGACGATTTAGTTAAAAGTTAAAAGGGAAGAGTTAAAAAGACGTTCTGCCTTTTAACTCTTCCCTTTTAACTCAACCAGGAGGCTTAGAGCTTAATTGCTCTGGTACGGCGTAATGCCCATGTTCTGGAACATAAACGCCCACTTGTCGGTCTGCTCGCTGATAACCTGGGCCGTGGAGCGGCCCGCGCCGTGGCCGGCGTTGGTTTCGATGCGAATAAGCACCGGGGCCGGGCCTTTCTGCACTTCCTGCAGGCGCGAGGCAAACTTAAACGAGTGCGCGGGCACCACCCGGTCGTCGTGGTCGGCGGTAGTGACCATGGTGGCGGGGTAGCTGGCGGGCTTCAGGGCGTGCACGGGCGAGTACTTGTAGAGGTACTCAAACATCTCCTTGGAGTCCTGGGCCGTGCCGTAGTCGTAGGCCCAGCCGGCGCCGGCCGTAAACTGGTTGTAGCGCAGCATGTCCATCACGCCCACGGCCGGGAAGGCCACCTTGAACAGCTCGGGGCGCTGGGCCATGACGGCCCCCACCAGCAGGCCGCCGTTGGAGCCGCCCGAAATAGCCAGGTAGTCTTTGGAGGTGTAGTTGTTCTTGATGAGGTACTCGCCGGCGGCGATGAAGTCGTCGAACACGTTCTGCTTCTGCAGCTTGGTGCCGGCCAGGTGCCACTTCTCGCCATACTCGCCGCCACCGCGCAGGTTGGCCACGGCGTAGATGCCGCCGTTTTCGAGCAGCACGATGTTGGAGGTGCTGAAGGCGGGCGTCAGGCTGGTGTTGAAGCCGCCGTAGGCGTAGAGCAGCGTGGGGTTTTTGCCGTTCAGGGCCACGCCTTTCTTGTAGGTGATAATCATGGGCACGCGGGTGCCGTCTTTGGAATTGTAGAACACCTGCTTCGACTCGTACTTCGTGGGGTCGAACTGCACGCCGGCCTTCTTGTACACCGTCGACTTGCCGGTGGCGATGTCGTACTTGAAGATGGTGGGCGGGTAGACGTAGGAAGTGAAGGTGTAGTAGGTTTCCTTTTCCTCTTTCTTGGCACCGAAGCCGCCGGCCGTGCCCACCGAAGGCAGCTGAATGCTGCGCTCCTTCTTGCCGCTCATGTCGTACTGCTCAATCAGCGAAGTGGCGTCCTTGAGGTAGTTGGCGAAGATTTTACCGCCGCCGGTGCTCACGCGCAGCACGTTCTTGGTTTCCGGAATCAGGTCTTTCCAGTTGGCGGGCGCGGGGTTGGCCGCGTCCACAGTCACCACCCGGTTGTTGGGCGCATTCAGGTTGGTGGAAATGTAGAGCTTGCTGCCCACGTTGTCGATGACGTCGACGTTGCTTTTCTCGTTGTCGACAATCTGCACGATGGAGCTGCCGGGCTTGCTCAGGTCCTGCAGGTACAGCTCGTTGCCGGTGGTGGTGTTGGCCGCGCTGATTACCAGAAAACGCTCGTCTTCCGTCAGCGAGGCTCCGATGTAGCGGCGCGGGGTTTTGTCGCCGCCGAAAATCAGCTGGTCGCTGCTCTGGGGCGTGCCCAGCTTGTGGTAGTAAAGCTTGTGAATCTGGGTTTTGCCCGCCAGCTGGCTGCCGGCCTTGGGCTTGTCGTAGGAGCTGTAGTAGAAGCCGTCGTTGCCCTTCCAGGCCAGGCCCGAGAACTTCACGTCTTTCAGCGTGTCGCCCACGATGGACTTGCTGTCCGTTTTCAGCACAATGACTTTGCGCCAGTCGGAGCCGCCCTCCGAAATCTGGTAGGCGGCCAGGCTGCCATCCTTGGTGAAGTTGATGCCAGCCAGCGAAGTAGTGCCGTCCTTGGAAAACTGGTTGGGGTCGAGAAACACCTCGGGGGTGCCTTCGCCCAGCTGCCGGTACAGCACCGACTGGCTTTGCAGGCCCGTGTTTTTGCTGAAGTAGGTGTACTTGCCTTCCTTAAAGGGCGCGCCGTACTTCTCGTAGTTCCACAGCGTTTCGAGGCGCTTGCGGATGGCGTCGCGGTAGGGAATCTGGGCCAGGTAGTGCTGGGTTACCTTGTTCTGCTCCTTCACCCAGGCTTTGGTGTCCTCGGCCTGGTCGTTCTCCAGCCAGCGGAAAGGGTCGGCCACCCTGGTGCCGAAGTAGGTGGTAACCGTATCCACCTTTTTCGTCTGCGGATAAGGCAGCAGCTTAATGGAATTCTGGGGGGCACCCTGCTTGTCGAGCAAAGTCCGCGACTGGGGGCTGAGCTTGGGATTGGCCGGCGACTGTGCCAGGGCCGTCCCTCCAAGCAGGAGCAGGGCCAACGAAGGATAAAGGCTTTTCATAGAGAAGTGGTTGGTAGGAAAACGGAGCAAATTACAGCCGGTGGATGGCTTACTACCGGCAGCGCCGGTACAAGGTCGGCGTTGTGTAGGTTCCGTTGCGTGGGGCCGCTTTCACGCCCTGGCTCGCGGTGAGAAAGCGCAGGGGTTCGCAGGGTTGTTCTGGAACAACCCTGCGAACCCCTGCATGAAATAGCGACGGCCTACTTCGCTGCGCTCACCCGCCACACCTTGTTGCCGGCGTCGTCGGCCACCAGCAGGGAGCCGTCGGGGAGCGTGGCTACGCCCACGGGGCGGCCGTAGGCATCGTCGCCATTGCCCACCAGGAAGCCGGTTAGAAAATCTTCCGGCGGGCCGCTGGGCTGGCCGTTTTTGAACGGCACGAACACCACCTTGTAGCCCGAGAACGCGGCGCGGTTCCAGGAGCCGTGCTGGCCGATGAAGGCGCCGCCGTGGTATTTGGCCGGAAAAGCCTTTTGGTTGTAAAAAGCCAGGCCCAGGGAGGCCGTATGGGCGCCCAATGGCACTTCCGGCACCAGGGTTTTCTGCACCAGCTCGGGCTTTTCGCCTTTGCGGCGCGGGTCTTCGTTGGGGCCGAAGTAGGCGTAGGGCCAGCCGTAGAAGCCGCCTTCGCGCACACTGGTCAGGTAGTCGGGCACCAGCTCGTCGCCCAGCTCGTCGCGCTCGTTCACGGCCGTCCACAGCGTGGTGGTGCCGGGGGCCCAGTCCATGCCCACGGGGTTGCGCAGGCCGCTGGCAAATATTTTCTCCCCGGTGCCGTCGGGGTTTATCTGCAGGATGTTGGCCCGCCGGATTTCCTCTTTGGCGCCGTGCTCCATCACGTTGCTGGCCGAGCCCACCGACACGTAGATTTTCTGGCCGTCGGGTGCGGCCAGCAGGTTGCGGGTCCAGTGGTTGTTGTAGCCGCCGGCGGGCAGCTCCAGAATTTTCTGGCCTTCCCCGCTGATTTTAGTGGCTCCGGCCTGGTAAGGGAAGCGCAGCACGCCGTCGGTGTTGGCCACGTAGAAGTAGCTGCCCAGCACCAGCATGCCCAGGGGCTGGTTCAGGCCGCTGAGGAAGACCTCGCGCCGCTCCGGCCGTCCGTCGCCGTCGCCATCCCGAAACAGGGTAATGCGGTTGGGGCTTTCCGAGCGCAGCGTCTTCGACTTGTCCAGCCCGAGCTTGGCCACGGCCTTCATGGGCAGCGACTTGGGCACGGTAGCCGACTCGGCCACCAGCACGTCGCCATTCGGCGCCACGTACACCCAGCGCGGGTGCTCCAGGCTGGCGGCGTACTCCGTCACGGTAAAGCCGGCCGGGGCAGTGGGTGTTTTTCCCGCGGGCCAGCCCGTCACCTTCACGAAGTTGCGCACCGACTTGCTGGTGTAGGGCGCCGGCAGGGGCACGGCCTGGCCGGCCGGGGTGGTCACCGTTTGCGACGGGTTGTCGGCGGCGGCCTCCTGCTTTTCGCGCTTGCTGGGCTGGCTGCAGGCGGCCACGGCCGCCAGGAGAAAGGCTGGGAATAGCGAGAGTCTGAACGACATAGATACTGAAAAGGTATGTCTCTCATACCGGCTCCCGGCGGCAATGGTTGCGCTTATCCTACCCGGGGCCGGGTCATATGGGTGCAATGCAGAGCCTTTTCCCTGTGCTTAGCCATAACTTTTGAAAGCTAGATTTCCCTTGCCTCCCAGCTGCCCTTAATAAAAAACATGTTCCCAAATCTGGGCGAGTTAAAAACCAGATAAAAGCCCCAGGCGTCCCGGTAAATGGTCGGGTTGCTTTCCATAACATGGTGCGTAGGCTGGTTCATCTGTACTACCAGCCGATGTGAGCTGTATGGCTTCAGCGTAGAAATCGCACCCTTGTAAGTCTGAGCTATTTTTCCGCGCTGAAGCACATAGAAATAAAGCGAGTCATTCTTTTTTATCTCAAATCGAAAGCTGTCATACTGCCAGTTAGCTTGCCGACCAGGAAAATAGCTCCGATTTATTATATACTGCCCATAGAAGTCCTGCTTCTTCAACTGCTTTTTAGTGGTTAAAGCCTGCATTATTGTTGAAAAAACAATTAGCAGGAATATTCCAGCACAGATTGTACCCAGAGCTTTCCCAAATTCATTTTTACCGGATAGTACCCACATTAACAACAGAATAACAATAGCCGGAATCAGGATAAAAATAAAAAATAAATTAAAACCGAAGCCCATAATTCTGCGCAACTAATATTCTGTCAGCCGCAGGAAATTACGCGCTGATTTTCGTGTTTGCAGAGAGTTTAATCTGCCAGCCTTCCCTGCTCTTTCAGCCAGTCGAAAATCAGCTGGTCGACGGCCGACACCTGCTCCCGGTGGCGGTAGCGCAGCCACACCACTTCCTCAATCTCGGCCGCAGGCTGCAGCTGCCCGCGGTAGCGGGCGCCGTAGCAGGTCATGCGCACCAGCACATGGGCGGCATGGCCGTGGGCGGGCGCCTCAAAGGTGCCTTCGTGGTGCAGGCTGGCCGGGTCCAGGTCCACGGTCAGTTCTTCCTTGATTTCCCGCAACAGCGTTTGGGTGTCGGTTTCGCCGGCCTCGCGCTTGCCGCCGGGGATGTAGTACCGGTCTTTGCCCCGGCTGCGGGTGCTCAGCAGCTGGCCCTCGTGCAGGTGCAGCCAGGCTATTTTGTCAATCATCATGCAAAAGGGAGCAGGTTTAAGGTTTGAATATGCTTGGAAGTAGTTAAAAGTGAAGAGTTAAAAGCAGAACACCTTTTCACTCTTCACTTTTACTTTTAGCTAAAACCAGAGAAGGCAGCCTTCCTAGTTGCCTATGGGTGCGGCTGGGGCCGGGTTCTTCACGTACTTGTTCAGCCAGGAATCCATCTCCCACAGCATGTGCAGCAGGTTTTCGCGGGCGGCGTAGCTGTGGCTCTCGGCCGGCAGCACCACGTAGCGGGCGGTGGCGCCGTGCCCTTTCAGGGCCGCGTAGAACCGCTCGGTCTGGATAGGAAAGGTGCCCGAGTTGTTGTCGGCCTCGCCGTGAATGAGCAGAATGGGCGTCTTTATTTTGTCGGCGTAGTTGAAGGGCGACATGGCGTTGTATACCTCCGGGGCCTGCCAGAAAGTGCGCTCCTCCCCCTGAAAGCCGAAAGGCGTGAGGGTGCGGTTGTAGGCCCCGCTGCGGGCCAGACCGGCCTTGAACAGGCTGGAGTGGGCCAGCAGGTTGGCCGTCATGAAGGCACCGTAGGAGTGGCCCATCACTCCCACACGGTCGGGGTCGACCACACCGAGGCGGGCCCCCTCGGCTATGGCGGCCTTGGCGCTGCTCACGAGCTGCTCGATGTAAGTGTCGTTGGGCTCCTTGCTGCCTTCGCCGACGATGGGCACGCTTACCTTGGCCAGCACGGCATAGCCTTGCGTAACCCAGTACACGGGCGAGCCCCAGCTCAGGCGGGTGAAGGTGTAGGGCGAGCCGCTCACCTGCCCGGCGTTGCCCTTGTCTTTGTACTCGCGCGGGTAAGCCTCCATCAGCGTAGGCAGGGGGCCATCCGCCTTCTTATAGTTCTGGGGCAGGTACAGCTCGGCCGTGAGGTCGATGCCATCGGTGCGCTTGTACTTCAGCAGCTGCTTTTTGAAGCTGCCGCCGAAGCTGGCGTAAGGGTTGGGAAAGCTGGTGATGGGCGTGAGCTTGTCCTTTTTGCTGCTGGCATCGCGCAGGTAGTAGTTGGGGCTCTGCTCGGCCGACTCGCGGCGGGTGAGCAGGTCGCGCTTCTTGCCGCTGGCGTTCAGAATGGCCACCGGCACCTCGTAGTAGGGCGCCGCCGAGCGCCACCAGCGCGTGGCTTTTCGGGTTTTCAGGTCCAGCTCGTCCACAAAGGGCCGGTCGCCCTCGGGGGAGGCGCCGTTGCCCAGCAGGTAGATGCTCTGCCCACCGGCGCCCCCCGTGAGCAGCACCGGGCGGCCCTGGGCGTTGCGGTGGGTGTAGGGCGTGCCGGGGGCGTTGTAGGTATCCTGGGAGGAGCCATCGAAGAGTACCGTGAGCGGGGCCTCGGGCGCCGATGGGTTCAGCTGCCAGGTGGTCTGGTGCCGGTCGGCCCAGCGGTAGCCCTCGATAAGGGCCAGCGTACCGTGGCCCCAGGTGACGTCGGCAAAGCGCAGCGGCAGGGCCGCCAGCTGCTGGGCCGCCCCCGTAAACGGTGCCGCGAGCAGGTAGGCGCGGTCCCGGACCTCGGCCTTCACCTTGGGGTCGCCGCCATCCTGGGCTTCTACATAGAACAGGGTGGCGGGCACGTCGGCGCGCCAGTCAAACTCCCGGGGGCCGGTGGGCACGGCGTCGAAGTTGGTGGGCACGTTGTCGGCCAGGGGTAGGTCGGCCACGGCTTTCACCACGGCCCCGCTGCCCAGGTCGAGCACATCGATGCGCTGGGGAAAGCTACTAATGGGCAGCTGGTAGGAATACGGCCGGTGGCGGGTACGCAGCAGCACGTAGCGGCCATCGGGCGAGGGCGACGCTGCCTGAATGACGCCGGGCGAGCCCAGGGGCTGGGTTGCGCCATCGGCCAGGCTCACCTTCACGAGCTGGGAGGTGGCATAGTGCTCGAAAATTCGCTCGTCGGCCGGGTTTTTCAGCAAATCCTGGTAGGTGCGGGCGCCTGATTTCCTGCCGCCGCTTTCCTGCACGGTAGGGCCGGTGGGCGCTGCATCAGCGGCCGGGGCCGGGCCGCGGCCGGCAGGCACGGTGCGGGCCAGCAGCGTGCGGCTGTCGGCCACCCACTCGAAGGAGCTGCCAAACACGTCGTTTAGCGGCGCGGCCAGCAGGCGGCGGGCGCTGGCAGAGGCGACGTCGGCCACCCACAGCTCCACGCGGCCCGGAGCGCCGGGCCCATCCGGCGCGGTAGTGAGAGCAAAGGCAATGGTTTTATTGTCGGGCGCCCAGTTCAGGCTGCTGATGCGGGCCTGGGCCGGCAGGTTCTTCACGGGCACCTCGGCCCCATCGGGCAGGCGCTTGAGCCTGATACCCACGGCGTAGCTAACGCGGCTGGGTCCGTTGGTGCGTGGGTTGAGGCGCAGACCGGCCAGGCGCAGCTCGGGCTGGGTTAGCTCGGCCACGGTGGGGAAGTCCTGCACGGCCAGCAGGGCCAGCGTGCGCCCATCGCCCGAGAGGCTGAGGCGGGGCGTGGGCGGGGCCAGCAGCAGGTCTTGTATGGCCTTGGGCGGGGTCTGGTACTGAAATTCCTGGGCCTGGGTGAAGGGAGCCGAGCCGAGCAGGAGCATACCGGCAAGCAATAGTCGTTTCATAGGCGATGAGAAAAGCGGCCTTCCTGGCCGGAACCGAAAGTAATACATTGGCAAATTAACCCCACGACGAAGGGTAAGGCCCCAGGTGCAGGGGCCGGCCCGGGCGCAGCGCTGCCGCACTCCGCTTTTGCCGGCAGGCCTGTTGTACTTTTGGCCACTTCTGGTCTACGAAGCTACTTTTTTGTCTTAATGCCCTTTGCTGACGCTTTAGGCCGGTTGCGCCAGCCACGCCTGGCTTACATCGCCGCCGCGCTTTTCTTCCTTATCGTGGGGGCCGTGCTGTATGCGCCCTACCTAGCCGAGCTGCCCCGGGGCCTCCATGCCTGGGCGCAGTCCGACCGCCTGGCCCTGGCCCTGGGCTACTACGACTACGGGTTTCAGCTGTTCACGCCCCGTACTTACAACCTGTCATCCATTGGGGGTATTACCGGCGTGGAGTTCCCGTTTCAGGCTTACCTGGCGGCGCTGGGCGGGGTGGTGTTTGGCCGGAGCAGTATCGTTCTGCTCTTCCGCCTGCTGGATGTGGCCATGGTGCTGCTGGGTTTCTACTACCTGTTTCGGCTGGTGTATGAGCAAACCGGGCATTTTGTGGCGGGGCTGGTGCCGGGCGCTTTTCTGCTTTCCTCCCCGGTCTTCGTGTTCTACGCGGGCAGCACCCTGCCCGACCCGTTTAGCGTGAGCCTGAGCTTTATTGGCTACTACTACTGGCTCCGCTTTTTTACCCGCCGCGCTTTTTCCGACCTGCCGCTGGCGGTGCTGCTGCTGGGGCTGGCCGCGCTTATCAAGACCACTACCCTGCTGCATCTGGGCGCCGTGCTGGGCATCACGTTCCTGTGGGCTTTCTTCCAGCCTGAACTCTTAACGCGGCGCCAGCGCCTTGTCTTTACCGGGCTGGTGCTGCTCGTGCTGGGAGCCACGGCGGCCTACTTCCTCCGCATACAGTACCTGAACGCCACCTACCAGTCGGGCTTGTTTCTGGCCGGTACCCGCCCCATTACCGACCCCGAAACCCTGCACCAGGTGCGGCTGCACGTGCGCGGCTTCTGGCTGGGGCAGTACGCCAGCACCCTGCAGTACTACCTGCTGGCCGTATGTGGGCTGCTGTTTGTGGGCTATGCGCGGCGCAACCTGCGCCAGCACCTGCTGCTTAGCCTCCTGCTGCTGGCCACCCTGGTGCTGGGCTATGTGTTTGTGCAGCTGATGGGGGCCCAGTTTCGCGACCACGACTACTACATTATAGCCCCCGTGGTGCCGCCCGTGCTGCTGTTGCTGCTGCTGGCCCTGCTGAACGTGGCCCGACACCAAGGCAAAATACGCCACGCCATTACGGGCATTCTGGCCGTAATGGTGGTGGTGCTGCTCGTGCAGGGCTACAAGCGCCTGCACCGCCGCATGAGCGACGAGGGCCTGGTAGCCGAATCGGGCAACTACCTCTGGATGCGCGGCGGCGCGGCCGAGCTGGCGCGCCTGAAGGTGCCCGCAGCCGCCAGCATCCTCGTGTTCAACGAGCCCGCTCCCAACCTGGGGCTGGCTTACTTCGACCGCCGGGGACAGGTGTGGCAGCCGCAGGACCTGGCTACCGTCACCGCCACCGAGATTCTGGACCGCATGGCGGCCGACAACCTCGACTACCTGCTCATGGCCCCTTCCGCGTACGCCGGGCTCGCCCCCCAGCACCCGGCCCTGGCCGCCGAGCTGAGCCTCCTGAGCCAGTCGCCCGCCGTGATACTTCAACGCCGCAACCGGCAGCGGCCCTGGTAGCCGCCTCCCGCCAACCTGCCTCACCGCCCGGACCTTAACCATGCGACCTATCCGTAATACCCTGGGGGTGCTGCCCGCCGTGCTGCTGGCCCTCACAAGCTGCGAGCCGCGCGATGGCCGGCCCGATGTACAGGAGCGGCCCTTGCTTTCTCTCGATTTTGAGCAGCCGGCCCGGGGCATGGAAGTGCCGGCGGCGCTTACCACGGCCCAAGCCCACTCCGGTAAATCGTCCCTGCGGCTGGATGTTGCGGCGCATCAGAACAAGGCTGTCTACCGCACCGAGCTGGGCCGGCTCTGCGCGCACCGCCCTCGCCGCTTTATTCTGGGAGCCTGGGTGTGGGTGCCGGCCTTCGGCGACGATGCCTCCCTTGTCGTGTCCATCGATAGCGCCGGGAAGACGCCCCCGGCCTGGCAACACACCGTTTACCTGAGCGACATTGGCCCCTTTGGCACCTGGAAACACGTTCGCCAGGCATTCGACCTGCCGGCCCAGCTCAGCTTCAAAAGCCAGCTTACCATCTCCTTCGCCGGCGCTTCCCCAGCCAATGGGCCCGCCTACGCCGACGACCTCCAGCTAGCCGAGCTTTGGTAGCAAGCAGCCTGGTGGCGCCTGTTAAGCCAGCCAGCCGCCGCTGACAAGGAAGACAAACAGGGCGGCGCTTCGCCTTGCTACCCCGCGTCGGGGCTCGGGCACAAAAAGGTGCTGCCCCCACCATTTCCGGTTGGAAATGCGCGGGGGCAGCGTTTAAGCATTGATGAAGCGAAGAAATACCCTCATATCTCACCCTGCGACACCAATGCAGCTTCGTAAGTTGGGTGCCTTACGACTTTTATGGCAGTAGATATTAAATGGCAGGATTCCAGACAACCCGTTTGACTTACAGGTCAAATCCTAATACCTAATACCTAATACCTAATACCTAATACCTAATACCTAATACCTAATACCTAATACCTAATACCTAATACCTAATACCTAATACCTAATACCTAATACCTAATACCTANTTCCGCAACCAGCTTACGCATCAGCGTCTGGCTGCCAGCTTTAATCACGCAGAAATACAGGCCGGGCTTGAGGCTGGGGTTGGCGTAGGTGACGCTGTGCTGCCCGGCGCTCATGCTGGGCACGCTGAGCACGTCGGCTACCTTGGCGCCCAGCACGTTGTAGAGGGTAATTTTTACGCTGCCGGGCTTCTGCACTGCAAACTCCAGGGTGGTGCTGCCCTTGAACGGGTTGGGGTAGGCGCGGAACTCGGGCGACTCTTTGGCTGCGCTGGTAGCGGTGGGCGCCGTGGGCGTGAGGTGGCCCACGCCGGCGTTGGCAATCACCACGGCGGGTATATCGGCGGCCGCGTTAAGGGTGGCGGCGTAGCTGTAGGGCACGGTCAGGCTGCAGGCTCCCAGCGGGAAGGTGTCGCTGCTATACTGGAAACGGGTGTTGTTGGTGAGCAGGTTGCCCGAGATGTCGCCGTAGCCCACCACACTGCTGTAGGCACTCACGTACGGGTTCTTGGTGTTGTCGAAGTAGTTGTTTTCGATTTTCACGCAGGCATTCACCCGGGAGTTGATGGCCGTGGAGGAAATGTCCTTGTAGTAGTTGTTGAACACGTGGCCCTGCCCGGCGCGGAACAGCGGCAGGCGGGAGTTGATGTTCTCGAAGCGGTTGTGGTGGTAGGTAATCTTGCGGTTGAACGTATCGGTTTCGGTGTAGCCGCAGAGGCTGGCCTTCCAGGCATCGTGCAGGTAGTTCCAGGAGAAGGTCAGGTACTCGCAGTCGTCCTTGGCATCGAGCAGGCCGTCGTAGTCGTCCACGCCCACACCCTGCTGCTGGTTGTAGAGCTCGCAGTGGTCGACCCAGATGTGGTTGGCCGGGCCTTCGATGCCGATGCAGTCCTTGGGCCCCAGCTGCACGTGGTGAATCTTCAGGTTCTGAATGATGATGTTGCCCGCCCGCCGAATGTAAATCCCGATGCCGTTGAACTCGCCGCGGGTGCCCACCCCGATGATGGAGATGTTGCTACGGTCTTTGATTTCAATCTTGTCGAGGGTAGAAGGCGAGTTGGCCGGGGTGATGACGCCGTCGACGTAAATCGTGAGCGGGGCGTTGCTGGTATTGCCGCGAATGGCCGCCATCAGTGCGTTTCCCGTGCTCACCGTAACCGACGGGCCGCCGGCGCCGCCCGTGGTGCCGGTCGTCATGCCGGCGTAGCCGTAGAGGCCGTATTGCACCGTCTGGCTCATGGCCGCGGGGCTGGCCAGGCCAAGAGCAAGCAAGGCAGCGAGTAAGGTTTTTTTCATAGGAATAGCAGGGTTGGTTGTATGCATGGACCAAGATGGCGCGGGCGGCCGGGCACAAAGCACAGCCGACTATCTGGCCCCTAATTTCTTGGTTACCGGGACGATTGATTTGCATACCACAATGTTTATTCGCGCAAACGTTGCCGGGAACGTTACCGTAAGGCGCCAGAAAAACCAAGCTGTGGCGTTTCGCCTACCTTCGCGGCTCATACCAAGCACTATTCTGCTTTTTACTGCTATGCAAACCCGCCTCCACCTCACCTGCTGCCTGCTTGCGCTGAGCCTGCTGGCCGCCCTGGCTCCTACCCCGCTTCGGGCGCAAACCACCCTCAACGGTACCATCCGGCACGGGGGGCTGGTGCGGGAGTACCGGCTGTACGTGCCGGCCCGCTACGCCCAGACCACGGCCCGCGTGCCGCTGCTCTTCAACCTGCACGGCTACAGCTCCAACAACCTGCAGCAGGAGCTGTACGGCGACTTCCGCGCCATTGCCGACACCGCCAACTTCCTGGTGGTGCACCCCAACGGCACCGTCGACCTGGCCGGTAACCGCGGCTGGAACACCTTTGGTGCCCGGGGCAGCGGCGTCGACGACGTCGCTTTTCTATCGGCGCTTATTGATACCCTGGCGTTAAACTACCGCATCGACGCCGACCGCATCTACAGCACGGGCATGAGCAACGGCGGCTTTATGAGCTACGAGCTGGCCTGCCAGCTCAGCAACCGTGTGGCGGCCATTGCCTCCGTCACCGGCAGCATGACGGCCGGGCGCCTGACTGGCTGCACCTCGGGCCGCCCGGTGCCGGTGCTGGAAATCCACGGCACCGCCGACAACACCGTGCCTTATACCGGCGGTACTTCCCTGCAGTTTGTGGCCATCCCTACCCTGCTCGATGCCTGGGTGCAGCGCAACGGCTGCAACCCCACCCCGCTGGTAACGCCCGTGCCCGATATCAACACCGCCGACGGCTGCACGGCCGAGCGCAGCCTGTGGACGGGCGGGCGCAACGGCAGCGTGGTGGAGCATTACCGCATCATCGGGGGCGGCCATACCTGGCCGGGCGCGCCCGTCAACACCGGCGTCACCAACCGCGACATCAGCGCCAGCCGCGAAATCTGGCGCTTCCTGCGGCCCTTCCGCCTCAGCCGCCTTAGCCTGAGCGCGGCCCCGGCAGCAGCCCGCCGCCTGCTGGTAGCAGCCCCCAACCCCACCACGGAAGAGCTCAGCATCGGTGGCCAGCCCGGCCGCCTCACCGTGCGCGACGCGCTGGGCCGCCCGCTGGGCCCGGCCGTAGCGGTGCCGGCCAGTGGCCTGCGCCTGAACACCCGCAGCTGGCAAGCCGGCCTCTACCTGCTGACACTGGAAACCATTGACGGACAACAGCTGCAGCAGAAAGTAGTGAAGCAGTAGCATTCCGCCGAGGGCTGAGCAGGCGCTTTGGGGGTTAGATGTTAGACATGAGACGTTAGACCTTAGACATGAGACGTTAGAAAGTTCTTACGGCAGAACAATTCTAACGTCTCATGTCTAAGGTCTAACGTCTTTAAGACTACCTCTGCCCACCTCCCATGCCTGCCTCTATCTTCATCGGCAACTCCGGATTCTCTTTCCGCGACTGGAAGGGCGTGTTTTACCCCGAAGGCCGCCCAACACGTAAAACAGGCCTGGCTGTTTTTCAACAACGGCTTTGGCGCCGTGGGGGCCGAAAATGCCCGGCAGATGCAGCTGCTGCTCCCGCTGGGCTAGCCAACATCAAGGCCGCATCCTGCGTTTGCAGCGCCTATGGCTACCTTTCACATCGGCTGCTCCGGCTACCACTACCGCCACTGGCGCGGGGTTTTTTACCCCGAAAAGCTGCCCATGCGGCGCTGGTTTGAATTCTACAGCCAGCACTTCCGCACACTGGAGCTCAACGTCACCTTCTACCGCTTTCCGCAGCTGTCGTTCCTGGCGAACTGGTATGCGCAAAGCCCGCCCGAGTTCCGCTTTGCGGTGAAAGCTCCCAAGCTGATTACGCACTTCAAGCAGTTCAACAACGTGCAGCAGCTGCTGGGCGACTTCTACGACGTAGTAGGCCGGGGCCTGCTCGAAAAGCTGGGGCCGCTGCTGTTTCAGCTGCCGCCCCGCCTGGCCTACGCCCCCGACCGCCTGGCCCGCATCCTCGACAGCCTCGACCCTTCTTTCGTGAACGTGCTGGAGTTTCGCCATCCCAGCTGGTGGCAGGAGGAGGTGTACCAGGCCCTGCGGCAGCGCGGCATCAGCTTCTGCGGGCAGAGCCACCCCCAGCTGCCCGACGCCGTGCTGGCCACCACCCCTACCCTCTACTACCGCTTCCACGGCGTGCCCGACCTGTATCGCTCGCCCTATTCCGAGGATTTCCTACGCCGTATCACCAGCGAGATACAGCAACAGACTGGCGTACAGGAGGCGTACGTTTACTTCAACAACGACATCGACGCCTCGGCCATAGCCAATGCCCGGCAGATGCTGGGCATGGTGTAGGCCCTCGTATTATAAAAGAACGTCATGCTGAGCGCAGCGCAGCGTAGTCGAAGCATCTTGTCAGGGGAAATAATCCTTTTTACTGGTTTACTCTCGTGGTAGAGATGCTTAGCCTCCGCTCAGCATGACGTTCTTTTTCGTTTGCTAATAGCACAAAAAAGGCCCGCTCTTCACAGAGCGGGCCTTCTCTTTTTCACCGCTTTTCAGCGGAGCGCGTTAGCGGCGCTTGGTGGGAGCTTTGCGGGCCGGGGCCTTTTTAGCCGGGGCTTTCTTCAGCGAGGGCCGGCCTTCGGGTGTCTGCTTCAGCTCGGCAATGGTGGGAGCGGCACCGTACTTCTGCTCGGCCGGGTTGGGGTCGCCGGTGAGGTAGGCGTCGAAGTCGACGCGGCGGTTCTGGGCGCGGCCGGCATCGGTGGTGTTGTCGGCAATGGGCTTGGTTTCGCCATAGCCACGCGACTCAATACGCTCGGCGGGCACGCCCTGGCTCAGCATGTAAGTGCGGGCGGCAGCGGCACGGTCGTAGGAAAGACGCAGGTTGTAGTCGTCGGCGCCTTTGCTGTCGGTGTGGCCGGCAATGCTCAGGCTATAGTCGGGGTACTCGCCCAGGATGCGCACCATCTCCTGCAGCTTGGGATAGGAGCTGGGCAGCAGCGTGGCTTTGTTGAATTCGAAGTTGATGTACTTAGTGGCTTCTTTCAGCACCTTCTTGGTTTCCTCCTTCATCTCGGGGCAGCCACGGTTCGAGGCCGGACCGGGGGTGTTGGGGCAGCGGTCCTGGAAGTCGGGCACGCCGTCGCCGTCGCTATCGAGCGGGCAGCCGCTGGCGTCCACCTTCACGCCGGCCGGGGTGTCGGGGCACTTATCGTTCTGGTCGATTACGCCGTCGTTGTCGGAGTCGGGGCAGCCCTGCAGCTCGGCCTTGCCGGGCGTGTCGGGGCACTTGTCGTCGGCATCGCGCACGCCGTCGTTATCACGGTCGGGGCAGCCTTCGAGGGCGGCCACGCCTTTCTCATCCGGGCACTTGTCCTGGTAGTCGGGCACGCCGTCACCGTCGCGGTCCAGGGGGCAGCCGTTGGCGTCCACGGCCACGCCGGGGGGCGTGCCGGGGCATTTGTCTTTTTTATCCGACACCTTGTCGCCATCCTCGTCCTTCATCTTGCCGAAGGCAATGTTCAGGCCCACGGTGTGCTGCAGGTACCGGTCGTCCACCCGGTCGTTGTCGCGAACGGGGTGGCCGTCGACGTTGGCACCGTAGGGAATGTGCTGGCCGGTTTGCACGTACAGGCCAATGGATTCGCTCAGGCGGAAGTTGATGCCGGCCGCGCCGAAGTAGTCGAACAGGTAGTCGTTGCCCTCGGTGTTAGCGCCGCGGTAGCGGCCCTCCCGGCTGGAGTAGATAAAGCCCGGCGACAGCAGCAGGTAGGGCTGCACGATGGCGTCTTCCTTCAGGGCCCAGCCGTTGTTGAGCTTGAGCTTGATGCCCAGGGCCGTAGTGGCCAGGTTGGTGTTGAAGTAGTTGGCCGGGTTGCCCGCCTGCGAGCCTTTCAGCTCTACGTAGTTGAAGTGCAGCCCCAGGTCGAGGCCGCGGGTGATGTAGCGGTTTATCTGAAAGCCGGGACCGTAGTTGCTGGAGCTGAAGTCCCAGAAGTAATCCGCAAAATTGCCCTTGTACTGGTAGGCGCTGCCGTTGATGCCAATGGCTGTTTTTTTGTCGGCTGTTTGTGCCTGCGCGTCAGTACCGGCCAGAAGCACGGCCCCCAGGGCCAGCGCTCGAAGACAGTTGGTAAGTAGTTTCATAATAAGGTATTTAGTGTGGAAAGGAGGGTGTTTGACAACACTTTATATACCTTACATTTCAGAAAAAGTTAGTTTTTCCGGAAAATCTATAACTATAGCTCCTGCATAGCAACTCAGCAATTGAACTTTAGAGCGTTTTTCCTGTCTATTATTATCCCCTGTGCAATGAGTTAGTACATCACTCGTGCATGACCAGCCAGGCAAGCGAGGAAAATAAAGCCCACAAAAAAAGCCACCTGCTGTACAGCAGGTGGCTTTTCACTTAGCAGGCAGCACTTCTGCCGGGCTCAGCTCCTATAACTTCAGGGTTACCAGCATTTTCCGCCACTAAAACCGGTTGAAGTTCAGCGCCAGAATCAGCACGATGCCGATAACCATCAGAATCAGGTAGGTTTCTACGGCGCCGGTTTGCACAAATCGCAGCAGCTGCCCGCCGCCGAGCACGATGCGGCCAAAACCGTTCACCACGGGGTCGATTACGCGCTGCTCCACGAAAGAGTAGAGGCCGCGGGACAGACCCATCACGGGGCGCACGAACAGGGCATTGTAGAGCTCATCCACGTAGTACTTGTTGTACACGAGGTTTTCGGGAGCCGAGCGCGGGGCCTCGTCTCCGGCCGGGCGCTGGGCGCGGGCTACGTACATCACATAGGCGAGGATGATGCCCAGTACCCCGGCGGCCACCGACAGGCCGATGAGCATGTACTCGGTGTTGTGGTCGAGCTCGTGCGCGAAGGCCGACGGCAGCAGGCGCTGCGAGTAAGTAAACACCGGCGCCAGGTAGTCGGCCAGGTAGTGCTTGCCCACCAGCATGGGAGCCCCCATAAAGCCGCCCACGGCCGCCAGAATAGCCAGCACAACGAGCGGCATGGTCATGGAAGCCGGCGACTCGTGCAGGTGCTGGCGCTGCTCTTCCGTGCCGCGGAACTCGCCGAAGAACGTCAGGAACAGCAGGCGGAACATGTAGAAGGCCGTGAGGAAAGCCGTGAGCAGGCCAATGCCGAACAGCACTTTATTGTGCTCGTAGGCGTGGGCCAGGATTTCGTCTTTGGAGAAGAAGCCCGAGAAGGGCGGAATACCGGCAATGGCCAGGCAGCCAATGAAGAAAGTCAGGAAGGTAATGGGTAGGGCTTTGCGCAGGCCGCCCATGCGGCGGATGTCCTGCTCGTTGCTCATGGCGTGAATCACGGAGCCCGCCCCGAGGAACATCAGGGCCTTGAAGAAGGCGTGGGTAAGCACGTGGAACAGGGCGGTGGAGTAGCCCAGCACACCCAGGGCCAGGAACATGTAGCCCAGCTGCGACACCGTAGAATACGCCAGCACTTTCTTGATGTCGTTCTGCGCCAGGCCGATGGTGGCGGCAAACAGGGCCGTAGCGGCACCAATAATGGCCACTACTTCCAAGGTGTCGGGCGAGAGCGTGAACAGCACGTTGGCGCGCAGCACCATGTAGATGCCGGCCGTTACCATGGTGGCGGCGTGAATCAGGGCCGACACGGGCGTGGGGCCGGCCATGGCGTCGGGCAGCCAGGTGTAGAGCGGCAGCTGAGCCGACTTGCCCATGGCGCCCACGAACAGCAGCAGCGTAATGGCCGTGCAAACACCCACCCCGTAGGTACCAAACTGGCCCAGGCTGGCTTTCTGGAACACCTCGGCGTACTGCACCGAGTTGAAGGTGAGGTAAATCAGGAAGATGCCGAGCAGGAAGCCCAGGTCGCCTACGCGGTTGATGATGAAGGCTTTCTTGGCGGCGTTGTTGTAGGCCGTGTTCTTGTTCCAGAAGCCGATGAGCAGGTAAGAGCACAGCCCCACGCCTTCCCAGCCGATGAACAGGATGACGAAGTTGGCCCCCAGCACCAGCACCAGCATGCTGAATACAAACAAGTTAAGAAAGCTAAAAAACTTACCCACGTTCTCATCGTGGTGCATGTAGCCGATGCTGTACACGTGGATAAGAAAGCCCACGCCCGTCACCAGCAGCAGCATAATCAGGCTGAGCTGGTCAATCTGGTAGCTGAAGGGAATCTGCAGGGAGCCTACCGAAATCCAGTCGAAGAGGTTGACCGTGTACTGGTACTGGAAGTTGAGGAACAGCAGCAGGGAAATCAGGAAGGAGCCCAGCACGGTGGCGCTGCCCAGCAGGCCGGCCACTGTGCCGGAAAGCCGCTTGTTCAGCAGGCCGTTCAGCAGAAAGCCCAGAAAGGGCAGCAGTGGAATGAGAACGTAGAGAATGGTTGGGTATGGGGCGGTAGCGCCGGGGAGGACGGTTTCTTGCATAATAGGGACTTGGGGACTTAGGGTCTTGGGGACTTGGGACCTTGACACCTAGAGGTCCTGGCAAGAAACCAAGACCCTAAGTCCCCAAGTCCCTAAGTCCCTACTCTCCAATTACCATTTAAGGCGGCTCAACAGGTTAACGTCAGTATTCTGGAAGTTGCGGTATATCATGACGATAATACCCAGGCCCACTGCTACCTCGGCAGCGGCCACGGCCATGATGAAAAACACAAACACCTGCCCGTTGGGGTCGGCCCGGTAGGCCGAAAAGGCAGTCAGCAGCACGTTGACGGCATTGAGCATCAGCTCCACGCACATAAAGATGATAATGGCATTTCGCCGCGTGAGCACCCCAATGACGCCAATGGCAAACAAGGCGGTGGCGAAGAAGACATAGTACTGCAGCGGGACAGTGCGGATTACTTCCGGAATAGTGTTTTCCATGCAAGAAGGCAACAAAGAAGAATCAGGCCCTGCCTGACTTAGCAGGCAAAGGTATCCTGAAAAACCAGAAAAGCCAGGCCAGGCCCTCCGTGCAGACCCTAATTGCCGGCGGCGAAATCCGAATTCACCAGAGGGCACGTAGGTCCGCCACGTATTCGTTAAATGCAATTGACAGCAAATGAAATAAAAATGGAAAAAATCAGGACTTTTTTAAGCGCTATGTTTCACCCCCTTTCCAAGCTGGGCTCTACACATGAAAAAACTCCGTTTAGTACAATTAAAAAGGTTCATTCAAGGAATTAATCCCTTGCCATATTCGCTTAGAATCACCAACTTCGTCTTGTACTTTACTTAAGTTACTTACTTACCTATGAGAGCATCACTTCTACTGTTCGTACTATTTGTCCTTAGTATGGCAGCCTCGGCTCAAACCACTCTTTATACCTTTAATGGGGGCGGCACTACCGGAATTTGGAATGACCCTACTACCTGGACAACCGACCCTTCGGGCTCGACGCAGGTAAACCCGGCCGTTCCAATTTCTGCGCAGCAGGTGGTCATTCTCAACGGGTACACGGTGCAGCTGGCCCAAAACCAGTCCAACAACAACATGCGCATCACCATTCAGGCCGGTGGGGTGCTGGACTTGCGCACATTCACGTTTACCAACGCGGTAGCCATCAACACGCTGAGCGGACAGGGGACCTTGCGGATGAGCACCGCGGCGTTTCCCATAGTCACCAACAACGACTTTGATGACCCGGGCACCGGCACGGTGGAATACTACGACCTGCCCACCAACACATCCCTGCCCGGCACTGTAAGCCAGTACAACAACCTGCGCGTGGTGAACACCACGGCCACGGCCCGCACCGCTACCTTGGGCAGTACCCTGACGGTGCAGGGCAACCTTACGCTGCAGCGCACCGGTACCGGCGCCCTCACCTTTAACCTGACCGGCACCAGCCCGCTCACCCTGGTGGGCAACCTGAACGTAGGCGCCGGCACCACCATGGGCCTGAGCGGCGGCGGCTTCCAAAACGTCACGTCGAGCGGAAACGTCACCATTGACCAGGGCGGCACGCTCGACTTCCTGAACGGCGGGCCGGCCGACATCACCTTTGTAGGCACGGCCGACCGGGCCCTGACCAACAACGGCACCACCCGCCTGAACCGCATTATTGTAAACAAGGGTACCGGGCAGCAGTTTGTGCAGTCCATTACCTCGGGCCCCGGCGCTACGCTCACCGTGAACACTGCCGCCAGCGGCGGCGTGGTGAACCTGCAAAACGGCACCCTGCGCCTGGGCAGCAACATCAGCCTGCCTACGCTCATCAACGGCACCACCGGCAACAGTGGCTACACCATTCCGGCCAGCGCCGGCTTGTGGATAGACGGGGCCGACGTAACCCTGCCCTCCAACGTGAACGGCGGCCTTATCAGCCTGGGCATGTTCCGCATCACGGCCGGCACCTTTACCTCGACCAATAACGACGGCGGCGTAATCGGCGACGTGGGCAGCTACCTTATCGAAGGTGGTACGGTAAGCCTGGAGAAGTTCAGCCCCGTGAAGGTGGGCACGCCCCTGGGCTCGTTTACGATGACCGGCGGCACGCTCAACGTGCAGGGCACCGGCACCAACATGAACAACCAGAAAGCCTTTGCCCGCTTCTCGGTGCCCTACCCCACCCAGACCTTCAGCATGAGCGGGGGCACCATCAACATCTACAACACCGAGTACAGCGGCTCGGGCAGCAACGCCGGCCTTGAAATCGCGGTGCAGCCCGGCAACTTCTCGGTTACGGGTGGCGACGTCAACATCGTGCTGCCCGACAACTCCGACAGCAAGTTCAACATGGCCTTCTTCCTGACGTCGACGGCCCCGTTCTGGAACCTGACCGTGACCAAGCCCGGCCCCGGGGTTTCCGTGCTTTCGCTGAGTGCCACGGGTACCGTAACTACTTCCTACCCGCTGGTGGTGCTGCGCAACCTGACCCTGAGCGGCCCCAACACCCCAACCCTGCTGGCCAATGGCCGCGACGTGACGGTGCAAAACCACTTCACCGTGGGCAGCACGGCCCGCTACACCCCGGGTGCCAACACAACCCGCTTCCAGGGCACGCAAAACCACATTTTCACGGTAGATGGCACCGTGGGCGACGGCACAGTAGCCGGCGCGGGCCTCTGGAACATGGTGGTAAACAAACCGGCCGGCAGCCTGTCGCTGGCCGGAACCGCCGCTACCTTCCCCCAGGTTCGCAACGAGCTGCGCATTGAAAGCGGCGTACTCGACGACGGCAACAAGCAGCTCAACGTGCTGGGCAACGTAACCAATTCGGCCACCCACACCAGCTCGGGCGGCACGGGCAGCATCACCCTGGCCGGCACGGCCCTGCAAACCATAGCCGGCGACGGCAACGGCGTATTCGGCAACCTGAGCCTGGACAACCCCACGCTGGCGGCTGGTCAGGTAGCCGTGCAGCTCCTCTCGGCCCAGGCTGTGAGCGGCACCCTGCTTTTCCTGCGCAGCCACATCTTCGACATCGGCACCCACCGCCTGTCCATCACCTCAACCAGCCGGAGCGCCGTTGCCACACAGGGCGGCGCCTTTTCCAACCAGCGCATGATTCGCACCGCCGGCAACCAGAGCGACGGCGGCCTGCGCAAAACCTATGGCGCGTTCAGCGTGACCAACGCCGAAGCCTTCCTTTTCCCGGTGGGCACGCTGGTGGGCACCACCTCGGTGTACACCCCGGCCAGCATTGGCATCACCGACCAGCCTTCCCGCTACGGCAAAATCACCGTGGCGCCGGTCAGAGTGGCCAACCCCTTCCTGACCAACGCCACGCTGGGCCTGCAGTACTACTGGAAGGTGAGCAGCGCCGACTTCCTTGGCCTGCCCGCCAATAAGATTACCCACCGCTTCTCGGCTCCGAAAAACGGCACCGGCGTAAACCTGGTAAACGGCAACCTGAACAACTACGTGCCGGGCTACTACGCGCCAACGCAGTGGACCATTGTGGGCGGGGTGAGCGACGTGGACAAGTCGCCGACCAGCTCCTTCGACATCACCTTCGCCAACGTTAACATCGACGGCGAATACACGGCCGGCGAAGCCGCAGCGTTCGGCCCCATCACGGCCTTCTACAGCCGCGTGGCCTCGGGCAACTGGGAAAGCCCCAGCAGCTGGTCGACCAGCGCCACGCTGAAGCACGCCGGCCCGGCCAGCGCGGCCGTACCCGGCCCCAGCAACCCAGTGTATATCGGCGACGGCAACACGTTCAACCACATTATCACCGTAACGGCCAACAACGCCCGCTCGGGCAGCCTGGAAGTCGCCAACGGCTCCACCCTGGATGTGGGCACGCTTACGGGCCACAACTTCGGCTCGCTGCCCAACGCTACGGTGCAGGGCGCCGGCCGTATGCGCATCTCCTCCAACCTGGCTACCGCCCAGTTCCCCGGCGGCGACTTCGGCAACTTCCTTGGTCCGCAGGGTGGCACGGTGGAGTACTACACCAACGCCTCGGTTTCCTTTGCCTTGCCCACGGGCCAGGTAAACTACCGCAACCTGGTGCTGAATGCTGCCGCCGGCCGCACCATCACCCTGCCCGCCATTGGCGCCCTGCGCATCTACGAAGACCTGAGCGGCGGCACGCTGGCCGGCTTCACGGGCTTCAGCGACCTGACCACCACCAGCCTCACCATTGACGGCAGCCTGCGCCAGCAGCGCGGCACCCTGCGCTTTAATGGCGGTACCCGCAGCGTGAGCGTGGGCCGCAACGTGGAAATCAGCGCGGGCGCTACGGTAGGCGTGAGCGTGGCTGGTATTTACACCCTGCAAATCGGGGGCAGCGTTACCAACAACGGCACCTTCAACATGAGCGGCGTGGCGGTAACCTTCCTGGGTACCGGCAACGAAAGCATTACCGGCACCACGGCAGGGGCCAGCACCACCTTCACCAACCTGACCGTCGACAAAGGCACCACGCAGGCACCGGTGCTGACGATGGACGTCACCGGCACCCTGAGCGTACCAACCAACAACTGGCTGACCCTGCTCGGCGGCACTTTCCGCTTTGCCAAGCCCAACACCACCATCACCCTGAGCTCGGGCGACTACAGCGTGGTGAGCTCGGCGGCCCTGCAGGTGGACAGCACCAACACGGTGATTAACGTCACGACCGGCGGCACGCTGTTCCTGGCCGGACGCGCCTTTGCCCGCACCGGCACCCTGAACGTGGGCGTGCCTGGCTCGGCTGGCATCAACAGCATTGAGTACTCGGGGGCCACCGAGCCGGCCATCACCATCGGCACGGGCGGCGTGCTGAATGTGACCGGCCAGATTCGCCGCCCCACCACCAGCACCCAGGGCCGCCTGCGCTACGAACAGTTTGGCGGCACGGTCACCGTGTTCGGCAACGGCTCGACGGGCTCGGAGCGGGGCCAGCTGGAAGTATTGAACGCCGGCAGCCACTTCGGCATGAGCGGCGGCACGCTGAACCTGCGCCGCTCCAACAACAACGCCGGTGTAATCAGCGACCTGTACCTGCAGCCGGCTACGTCCAGCGTAACCGGCGGCACCATTGCCCTGGGCGACGCCACCACCAGCAGCGGCACGTTCGGCCTTACCATCGACACCACCATTCCGCTGTTTAACCTGCGCGTGGAGCCCGGTACCGGCACCACGGCCAACACAGCCACCCTGATGCAGAACCCGCTGGTGCTGCGCGGCGGCCTCACCATCGCCAACAGCCAGTCGGTATTCGATGCCAACGGCTTTGACGTGAGCGTAGCCGGCAACTTCGTGAACAACAACGCCACGGCCAACGCCTCGGGCCTGCTGAACGTGGGCGGCTACCGCGTGCAAAGCAGCACCCAAACCACTACCCTGAACGGCAGCAGCAACGACCAGCAGGTGAGCGGCGCCACCGGTGCCCTCACGGCCTTCGCCAACCTGGTGGTGAACAACACCCGCCCCAGCGGCGTGGTGCAGCTTCAGCCCAATACGGACCTGGTGGTTAACAACCTGCTCACGCTGCAGGCCGGCGAGCTGGCCGACAACGGCCAGACCATCACGGCCAGAGGCAACGTGGTGAACTCGGCCCGCCACAGTGGCGCCGGCCGCATCAACCTGAGCAGCTCCGTAGTGCAAACCATTGCCGGCAACGGCAGCGGCCGCTTTGGCAACCTGCAGCTGAGCAACACCGTGGGCGTAACCCTGCTGGCTAACCAGCAGATTGACGGTACGCTCACCTTCAACGCCAATGGCTCGCTCAGCATCGGCTCCTACCTGCTGCGCCTCACCAACCCCTCGGCCAGCGCCGTAGTGGGCAGCACCGGTACCCGCTACATTCGCACCAACGGCATTGTGGCCGATGCCGGCGTGGAGAAAACCTTCGCCAGCACGGCCAGCAGCTTCGTGTTCCCGGTAGGCAGCGTCAGCAAGTACACGCCCGTAACCATGAACGTGACCAACACGGGCGGGGCCGGCGGCACCATCACCGTGCGTCCCATCAACTCGGCCCACCCGGCCACCACCAGCGCGGCCAACACCGAGCTGCGCTACTACTGGCAGACCTCGGCCACCGGCTTCGGTGCCACGCCCACCGTAACGCACACCTACCAGTACCTGGCTACCGACGTGCAGGGCACCGAAAGCGCCTACGTGGTGGGCCGCTTCCAGGGCAGCAGCTGGACCATGCCCACGGCCACGGTGAACACCACGGCCAAGACCCTGACACTGTCGAACGTAAACTTCTTCGATGGTGACTTCACCGCCGGTGAGGCCGCTGAGTTTGGCGCGGTGCGCGTGTACTACACCCGCACGGCCATGCAGACCGGCAGCGGAGCCAACTGGGAGGATGCTACCTCCTGGACGTTCAACGCCGATGGCAGCACCGACCCGGAGCCGGCCAACCGGCCCACGACCATGCCCTCGGTGGGCAACCCGGTGGTGATTCTGGCTGGCCACATCATCAAAACCAATTCCCCGGCCCGGGGGGCTGCCTCGCTGCAGCTCAACGGCACGCTCAACCTGGGCGACTACACCTCCAACAACTTCAACACCGTAACCGGCACCGGCCGCCTGATAATTGCCTCGGCAGTGTTCCCGGCCGGCAACTATTCGGCCTTCACCAGCAGCGGCGCAGGCACGGTAGAGTACGCAGGCAACATCAACTATACCCTGACGGCCCGCAACACCTACAACAACCTGGAGTTTTCGGGTACCGGCATCAAAACGCTGAGCACCGTGAACCTGGGCGTTCTGGGCCAGGTGCTGGTGAGCAGCGGCACCGTGCGCAACCCCAGCAACGTGACCCTGACGCTGAGCAATGCCAGCCAGAACTTCATCAACCAAGGCACCTTTGAGCTGGGCAACGGCAGCCTGCAGGTAGCCGGCGCCCTGGTTAATGCCGGTGACCTGACCCTGGGCACGGGCACCCTCAACACCGGAACTACCCTCGTCAACTCCGGCCTCATTGTAGCTGGTGCCGGCGCCGTATCGGTTGGCACGACCTTGTTTAACAACAACCCCGGCATCTACAACGCCGGCTCGGGCAGCCTGCAGGTGCAAAACAACCTGAACAGCACCGGTACCTTCAACGCCAACCAGGGCGCCATCAGCGTGGGTGACTCGCTGCTCACCAGCGGCACCTTCCAGGCCGGTAATGGCAACATCACCGTGCAGCGCAACTTCACCAACCGCGGCACCTACACGGCCAACGCCAACCTGCTGACCGTAAACGGCAACTTCGCCAACCGGGCCGGCAGCTTCAACGCCGGCTCGGGCACCGTCGTGCTGCAGGGCAACTGGATAAACTCGGCCACCTTCACGCCCGGCACCAGCACGGTGAGCTTTGTAAGCAACAGCTCCCGCGCCCTGGGTGGCAACCTTACCACTACGTTCTTTACCGTCAACAAGCTGGGGGCAGGCTCGCTGACGCTGGCGCAGAACGCCACGGTGTCCAACATCCTCAACCTGGAAAGCGGCAACATGGTAACGGGCGCTAACATCCTGAACCTGACAAATCAGGCCATTCAGCCCATTGTAGGGCAGAGCCAGACGGCTTACGTAGCTGGCCGCCTGGCCATCAGCTTCCCCAACGATGTAAACACCTCGCGCGTGTTCCCGGTGGGCAACGCCCAGTTCTACCGCCCGGTTACCATTCGTCAGAACGGTACCGGTGGCAGCAGCCCCGTGGTGCTGGTGGAAATGATTAACTCCATTCCCTCCGGAACCATCGCCCCCACGCTCTCCAACCTCTCGCGGATTCGCTACTACGCCATCCGCACGCTGTCGGGCACCATTTCCCAGCCCACCGTGCGCCTGAGCTTTAACACCAACAGCACCACCGACGAGATTGTGAACGTACCCGGCAACCTGCGCATCGCGCGCAGCACCTCCGGCACCGGCCCCTGGACCGACGCGGGTGGCGCCGGGGTATTCACCCCCGCCGCCCCGGCCGGCAATGCCGTATCGGGCATCACCACCATTGGCACCAACACCTTCTTCGCCCTGGCTTCGACCAACGAAGTAGACAACCCGCTGCCGGTGGAGCTGACCCGCTTCACGGCCACGCCCCAGGCCCAGGCGGTGCAGCTGAGCTGGACGACGGCCAGCGAGAAAAACAGCGCTTACTTCGAAGTGCAGCGCTCGGCCGATGGCCGCACGTTTGAAGCTATTGGCCGGGTACAGGCCCAGGGCAACACCACTGCTCCTCAGGCCTACGCCCTGCTCGATAAGAAGCCGCTGGCTGGCACTTCCTACTACCGTCTGCGCGCCGTGGATACGGATGCCGCCTTCGCCTACAGCCAGGTGGTAACCGTGCGCTTCACGGGCGTGGAAGCAGCTCCCGCCGTGCTGGCTTACCCCAACCCGAACGCTGGGGCCGAGTTCCGCCTGGCGGCTACCAACCTGCCGGCCGGCCTGGCCACGGTACGGGTGGTTGATGTACTGGGCCACGTTATCAGCCAGCAGGTGGTCGACTTCGGCCCGGCGGCCGATGTAGCCGTGCCCCAGGCCAAGCGCCTGGCCAAGGGCCTCTACGTGGTGCTGGTGCAAACCAGTGCCGGCACCTTTACCCAGAAGCTGGTGGTGGAATAAACCCAGCAGCCTTTTCAAGGGCTACCAACAAAAAAAGCGGCTCCCTGGGGCCGCTTTTTTTGTTGGCAGTTGCTAGTTGTTAGTTGGCAGTTGCTAGTTGTCAGTTGCTAGTTGTCAGTTGTCAGTTGTTACAGCAGTTTCCAGAGTGGTGTACCTCTTTAGAAGTTAAAACTCAGCCTGCATGAATTTTAGCTTTTAATTCTTTAAATCAGTGCACCACCCTGAATTCGCTTTAATTGCTACTTATCAGTCAAACACTTGCCAGAGGCCGACAACTAACAACTAACAACTGACAACTAACAACTGACAACTAACAGCCACCAACGGATAACTTAAAGTATTTTGCTAGCGGCTTCGTCTGCTTGCCCAGCATGGAACCCCTAGCCCTTACGCTCCCCCACCCCCTCGCCCCGATGACGGCCAGCCAGCAGGACCGGCAGATTATTGAAGCCGTGCGCCAGCAGCGGCCCCGGCTGCTGCAGTTCATCCGGCGGCGCATTCCCGACGAAGCCGAAGCCGAAGACCTGCTGCAGGACGTGTTTGCCGAGCTGGTGGAAAGCTACCGCGTGCTCAAGCCCGTGGAGCAGGCCGCCGCCTGGCTTTTCCGCGTAGCCCGCAACCGCATCACCGACCTGTACCGGCGCAAAAAGCCTGTGTCGCTGGAAGCCGCCTTCGGCGCGGCCGAAGCCGAGGCCGACGGCGAAGGCCTGCTGCTGGCCGACCTGCTGCCGGCCTCCGACGACTCGCCCGAAAACCGCCTGCTGCGCGAAACCCTCATGGAAGCCCTCACCGACGCCCTGGCCGAGCTGCCAGTAGCCCAGCGCCAGGTGTTTGTGTGGCATGAGCTGGAGGATAAGTCCTTCCGCGAGATGGAGGAAGAAACCGGCGTGCCCCTCAAAACCCTGATATCGCGCAAGCACTACGCCGTGCTGCACCTGCGTAAGCGCCTGCAGAAACTGTACAACGAATTGTTCACCGATTGATTTAAGCTGTTTCTGGTTTCCAGCTTCTGGTTCCTGGTTGTCGTTCAGACGCCAAACCCGAAGCGAGAAACCAGCAACTAGAAACCGTTAACTAGTAACCATCATGGACCGTCAATTCTGGCTGCTGCGCGGCCTTCGCTTTGTATTCTTCGCGGCGCTTTTTATTACCGCCGCTGCTTTCCTGACCATGTACCTGTGGAACTGGCTGGTACCCGAGCTTTTTAAGGGGCCGAGCATAACCCTGGCTCAAACCTTTGGCCTGCTGCTGCTCAGCCGCATCCTGTTTGGCGGGTTTGGCAGCGGGCGCCGGAGCAAGCACTGGGCCCGGCAGCGCAAGGCCTGGCGGCAGCGCATGGCCGGCCGCATGGAACACCTCAGCCCCGAAGAGCGGGAGAAGTTCCGCCAGCAGATGCAGGCCCGCTGCGGCATGGGCTGGATGCACCGCCAGCAGGCTCCGGAAAGCGCGGCCAGCAAGGTGAGCTGACATCGCATAAAAGGGTGATTTTACAGCAGCGCCTTTTTGCCTGCGCCCCACTTCACTTTGCAGTAAAAAGCCCCTTCACTACACGTGAAGGGGCTTTTTTCGGTTAAGACCCCAGCAATAACAAGCATTGTTTATTGACCTTATCACAGATTTAAATTGACTTTACTAGGAACACACGGAGTGAAAATCAAAATAACCGCCTATGTTTGCATCGTTAAAATCAATCACGCCTAAGTACAATTAGCTATGAAAACGCTGCTGACCTCCGCCTTCTTTTTCGCAGCCACTTTTTTAGTGAACCACCCTGGCAAGGCCCAGCTGGCCTGTACCCGCGTGGTAATGCCCGAAGACATTCTTCTCTCAGCTAATATCAACGTGGCAGCCGGCCCCGTAGGCCCCAAGGTGATGTACGGCGTGGTGCAGGGCATGAGCGGCGTGCTGCCCGGCGCCACGGTCTGGCTGCATGGCAGCAGCACCGTAGCCGTGGCCAACTCCGATGGGGTGTTTGAGCTGCCGGTGCCTGCGGGCGCCACCGAAGTAGAAATAACCTGCAGCTACGCCGGCCTGCAGGAGGAAGTGCTGACCCTACCCGTAGCCGAACCCAGCAACACCGTGTACCTGCTCCGGGCCCAGACGCCCAAAGGCAAGCATTTCGTGTCGGACCTGACCTTCAAAGAGCGGTACGGCCTGACCGTGAAGAAAGTACCGAACCCCGCTCAGTAAGCAGCGCACTTTCCACAAGCGCCCCTGCCCTATCCTCATTTGCCCGCCATGCTTTTCCCTTTTATTCTGCAAATCCACCTTTTTTCTGCCTAGCACCTTTTTCTGCACGAGCTATGAAAACCAATAAGCTCCGGCCCTTACAGGCTGGGGCTTATTGCATAAAATCATACCCCAGCAACGGGAGCAAGGGCATTCCTAGTCCAGCCGCCATTCAAAAAAAGAAGCTCCGCCCTGGCCAGAGCGGAGCTTCTTTCCCGACAAGCAAAGGCTACAGCTCTACCTCCTTGCTGTTGTCATCAAGCACGCGGTCCACCAGCTCGTTGTAGGGGTCTACGGCTACGCGGGCGGGCTTCTGGGCCACCACAAACTCGAGCTTATTGGTGCCCGCCTGCAGGCGCTGCTTGGTGAGCAGCAGCGGAGGCACGGGCTTGCTCTTGTCCTTGCCCTGCTCCGGAAACACGGCCACGGGCAGGTAGTCGTTGAGGGCCACGGGCTTTTCGGCCCCCAGGCTGTCGGCTACCAGCTTCTTGCTTTGCACGGTGAGGCTCACTTTGTAGCGGCCATCGGCCAGCTTGGTGGCGGTGGCGTCGGTGAGGCGGTTTTCGTAGAGCGAGATGCGCTCGAACAGGTCCGTGACAAGGCCCTGCAGCGAGTCGGGCGTCACCTTGCGGAACTCCTTCACCATGTCGGGTGCAATGCTGTAGGGCGCCGACTCGTAGGCGTGCTGGGTAATGAAGCTGCGCAGGGCCTGGTTTACCTTGTCTTCGCCGATGTAGTCCTGCAGGGCATACATCACGCCCGAGCCCTTGCGGTAGTGAATGTAGCCCTGGCCTTCTACCTTCACCAGCGGCACTTCCTTTTTGCGCTCGATTGACCGGCCCATGAGGTAGCTGTTCATCTCGTACTTGAGGAACTTACCCATCATGTGGGCGCCGTAGTGCTTTTTCAACACCATCAGGGCCGAGTACTGGGCCATGGTTTCCACCAGCATGGTATTGCCCTGTACGTCGGCGCCCACCACCTGGTGGCCCCACCACTGGTGGGCAATTTCGTGGGCCGTTACGTAGAACGGGTAGTCCACGTCCTCGGGGTCGTTGGGGTCTACTTTGGCAATGAAGCCAATGCCTTCGGAGAAGGGAATGGTGCCGGCAAAGCTCTGGGCAAAGCTCTGGTATTTCGGAAATTCGATGATGCGCACCTGCGTGTGCTGGTAGGGGCTGAAGTGCGCCGTGTAGTAGTCGAACGACTCTTTCACGGCGGCGGCCATGCGCTTGAGGTTGTACTCGTGGCCTTTCTGGTAATAGATTTCGATGGGCACCACGCGCTGCCCGGCCGAATCCTGCCACTGGTCTTTGTACACCTCGTAGCGGCCCGAGAGGAAGGTGTAGAAGTTGAGCATGGGCTGCTCCATCTTGTAGTGGAAGTAGCGGCGGCCGTCTTTTTTCCACTCCTTCAGCAGGCGGCCGGGGGCCACGGCCAACTGGTCGGGGCTGGTGCTCACCACGGCTTCGAAGCGAATCCAGTCGGCACCCCCGCTCAGGCCGTTGCTTTGGCGGGCCTTCAGGTCGGTGGCGGGCGCCTGCCGCTCTTTGGGCTTGAGGCCGTTGCGCTTGCGCACGTCGTCGTCGCTGAGCTCGCCGGCGTCGCTGTAGCCGATGCCGGGCAGGTAGCTGGAGTTGAAGAAGGTGCCGTTCTGCACAATGTCGGTGTTGGAGCCCTGGTTGGGGAAGCCCAGCTCGCGGTAGTCCAGGGCCATGCTGAGCAGCAGGGAGTCGCCGGGGGCCAGGGGCTGGGCCAGGCGGTACATGCGCAGGCGGGCGGTGCTGTCGTTGAGCATCAGCGTGGCCGCGGGCTGGCCCAGGCTCAGCTGCCGCACCCGGGGGCTTTGAGCCAGGGTGATGAGCACCGTATCCAGGGGCCGGGCGTGCTTGTTTTTCAGCCAGTAGGTGCCGGCCAGGTGCACGCCGCGGGTTTCGGGGTAGATGTCCGTTTTCAGGTTCACGGCCACGATGCGGGGCTGGGCCAGGTCTTTGAAGCGGCGGTACTTCTGCTCGTAGGCCAGCTGCAGCTTTTCCTGCTGCTTGGGCGTGATGTACTGGTTGCGCACGTTGGTGTTGTAGAAGATAAAGCCACCGGCCCCCATCATAATCACCAGGCCGGTGGCCAGGGCCGTCCAGGCCGGGCGGCCCCAGCGGCGGCGGCTTTCGCTGGCGCGGTGGGCGAAGCGGGCTTCGGTGCCGCGCACCCACAGCACGTTGGCCACCAGGGCCAGCAGCAGGGCCCCGGCGGCCCAGTACAGCTTAAACCAGCTGAAGCTTTCCAGGAAGTGGCCGTACTTGTTGAGGTCGGAGTACTGCACTTCGGGGTTGCCGGCGTAGTCGAGCAGCTTGTGGTTGATGCCCAGCTGGCCCTTGAAGATGTTGGCCACGTAGTACACCACCATCACGAAGTGCCCCAGGTACTTGTTGTTCACCAGCACCTGCACCAGCATGGCCAGCACGCACAGCAGCAGGTAGTCGGGCAGCTGCAGGCCAAACAACGTGGTCAGGTACAGGCCGGGCTCGTAGTTGAAGTAGCCTTTCAGGGTTTGCAGCAGCATGCCGCACAGCATCACCACGCCCAGCAGCACCACCTGAACGCCGCCCAGGGCGGCCAGCTTGCTCAGGAAAGGCACCCAGTTGGGCACGGGCAGGGCATCGGTAATCTGGGCCACGCCGGCGTCGCGCTCCCGCCACACCAGCTCGCCGGAGTAGTAGGTGATGATGATGAGGATGAACAGGGCAAAGTTGCCGCTGATGATGCCCACCATCTCGTTGGTGACGGGGTAGGTTTCGGTATCATAGGTTTTGCCGGCCTGCCAGCCCACCACCAGCACGAAGATGATGCCCGCGCCCGCAATGGCCGCGAAGTAGGTGCTGCGCACGATGCTGAGAAACTCCAGCTTGGCCAGGCTCCACCACTGGCTCAGGTGCATGCCGCCCGTGAACAGCTGGGCCACGCGAGGCAGCAGCAGCCGGCCGCCCATGCCGGCTACCGCCGTGGGTACCTCGAGCGCAGCGGCAGCTTTCTTAGCCTTGGAAGGTGCCTTGTCCGAAGCAAAGGCCGAGAAGCGGAAGCGGGCGTAGCAGAACGCCAGCAGCCCCAGCCCGAAGCTCAGCCAGATGGCGCGGTTGAGCAGAATGTACTCGCTCAGGGGCAGCAGCTGGGTGTTTTTCTCGGCGGCCGTCCAGTAGCGGGCGGTGTAGCGCATGGCCGTCATGCCAAAGGCATCGAGCCCGGCGGCCAGCAGCTTGTTGTCGAGGTCGCCAATCAGCGACTGCGCAATAAGGTACACCATCAGCAGCAGCACCGAGCCGATGTAGATGCTGAGCACGTTGCGCGTGAGCGTGGCCAGGGTGAAGAAGATGGCCCCCGAAAACAGCAGGTTGGGCAGCACCATCAGCAGAAACGGCCAGGCGTAGTAGCTGAAGTGGAAAGGCCCCAGCTTATCGGCCTCCACGCCGGGCATGATGGCGCCCAGCCAGCAGCCCAGCACCACGCCGCTGAACACCAGCAGGCAGATAACCAGCGAGCCGAAAAAGCGCCCGCCCAGGTAGCCCCACTTGGTGATGGGGGTGGTGTAGAACAGCGAATGCGTGCGGTGCTCAAAGTCGCGGTACACCGGGTTGCCCATGATGGCCGAGGTGATGAGCATGCCCAGCGCACTGAGCAGGGCTATTGTTACAATGGTAGAAGTTGGCGAATTGATGTGCACCCGGCCACCATCGCCGCCCAGGCTGATGTTGGTGCCGGAGCCAAAGCCACCGCCGGCGCCAAACACCAGCAAACCGGCCATCAGGGTGAGCAGCCCAAAGTATATCCACGTGGCCGGCCGGCGCAGGCGGTATTTCAGCTCGAAGAGGAATATTGGTAAGAACATGGGTTAGTAGTAAGTACTCAGTAGTGAGTAGTGAAACAACTTTTGGTGTGTTTGCCAGTCGGCGGAGTCGTTTTACCCCACCCCCGGCCCCTCCCCTCCGGGGGAGGGGAGCCAGACGACTGCTGTTCTAGAACGCACCCCTCTCCCATCGGGGAGGGGCCGGGGGTGGGGTTGCGCCGGCAGCGCGCTAGTACCCTGTACTTAATTCCTTCTTCTTATTACTTTCAGAAATCTGGGCGAAGTACACGTCTTCCAAATCGGGGTTTACTTCCTCAAACCCGCTATCCGGGCGGTAGTCGCTGAGCACGTGCACAATGGTTTGGCCGGCAAACAGGCGGGAGCTGATGACGTGGTACTGGGCCTGCAGGGCGGCCACCTCGTCTTTGCTCACCAGCTTGCACCACACCTGCCCGCGCAGCTGCTCCATCACGGTGAGGGGGTCGCCGGTGAGGCGCACCTGGCCCTGGCTGATGATGGCCATGTTGCGGCACAAATCGGTGACGTCGCTCACGATGTGGGTGCTCAGAATCACGATGATGTTCTCGCCAATCTCACTCAGCAGGTTGTGGAAGCGGTTGCGCTCGGCGGGGTCGAGGCCGGCGGTGGGCTCATCCACAATGATGAGGCGGGGGTTGCCGAGCAGGGCCTGGGCAATGCCGAAGCGCTGCTTCATGCCGCCGGAGTAGCCGCCCAGGTTTTTCTTGCGGGCATTCCAGAGGTTGGTTTGCTGCAGCAGGGCCTCCACAATGGCCTTGCGCTCGCCCTTGTTGGCTATGCCCTTGAGCACGGCCAGGTGGTCGAGCAGCTCCTCGGCACTCACGCGGGGGTACACGCCAAACTCCTGGGGCAGGTAGCCCAGCACGCGGCGCACGGCCTCCTTTTCCCGCAGCACGTCGAGGTCGTCCAGGAAAATGCTGCCCGTGTCGGCATCCTGCAGCGTGGCTATGGTGCGCATCAGCGAGCTTTTGCCGGCGCCGTTGGGCCCGAGCAGGCCGAACATGCCTTTGGGAATGGTCAGGCTGACGCTTTTCAGGGCCTGCGTCCCATTGGCGTAGGTTTTGGAGAGGTTGTCGATTACTAAGGCCATACAGAAGCGGTGGTTTGGTGAAGGATTGATGGTTTGTTTTTAAGGGATGGAGCCGTACACGGGTTAAATCGCGGGAAGCTTTCGGGCATTACAAAGTCTTTCCACAGATGAAAGAAACAGTGCCCGGGTTGCCTAATCAGCAATAGTAAGAAGTTCCACGGTGGCTTTGCAAACTATTGATATTGAAGCTCCGGCAAATCATGCATAAGCTGAATGCGCGCAGGCAAATTATTCCCATATATAAGTAGCAGAGCACCTGCGACAATAACGCGCCGGCGGCTGCCATATGACGGGACTAATGGGTGGCGTGCTGCCTCAGCCATCAGCCCGGCCTGGGGGCGCTGGCAGCCTCTTGCCTAGTTTGCCACCGGCAGGCCCTGCTGCTGCGGGGCTGGCAGGGTGATTTTGCTGATGAGCCCGCGCTGTGTGCTTCGGGCCGTCACCACCACTTCGGGCAGCTGCACGGGCACGGCCCGCAGCAGCACCCGCCCCCCGTTGCGGGCCAGCTGCTGCCGAAACGCAGCTACTTTCACCGTGATGGGGGCGTACCCAACCAGCGTAATGCGCAGGGAATCCTGGTCGTACCGGGCGGGCACTGCCAGGCGCACCCGGCCCTGGTCGTCGGCGGCCGTCCCTACGGGCTGGTGCAGCACCCCAATGCTGGCGTAGGCCAGGGGTGCGTGGGTAAGCTCGTCCACAATCTGGGTTACGAGCGAGGCCGGGCCGGGCTGGCTGGCCTGGGCCTGGGTCCGGGCGGGCAGGGCAAACAGGGTGGTGGCGAGCAGGGCGGCGCCAAAGAGCTGGGGGGTACGGAATGATTTCATGAGCAGATGAGTGTGAGGTGGTTTGATGGCTCAAAATTCATCCACCCCCGGCCCGGCCTCCCAATCATTGTGACTACCCCAGGACCTTTTGTGACGAACACGCTTCAACCGCGGACCAACGGCGTTGGTCATTTTCATTTTAGCTGCCTGGGGCCGGCCAGTAGCTTTGCAGCATGAATTGGAGCCACCATTTTCGCACCGTTATCCGGCACCGCGCTACGCGCCACGTCCTGGCCTGGATATTCATCATCAGCACCTTCAACCTGCTGAAGGAGGCCACGCCCAAGGGCAACCTGCAGGTGCTGGGCGTGCCCTACTCTACCCTGCTCCTGCTGATACCCGCCGCCGTTATCTATGCGCACTATGCCTTGCTCACGTATGTGCTGGAGCGCCGCCGCTACCTGGCTTACGTGCTGGGCCTGGCGGCCGTGCTCGCCACCGGCACAGGGCTGCTCTACGCAGCCCGCGACTATGGCAAGCTGGGCACGGTGCAGCTGGAACCCGGCGGCGACAAACCCAGGATAGTTCCTCCTGACAGTGGCACACAGGTAGGAATGGGGGTGGGCAACAAAGACAAGCCCGCTCCCTGGCTGGAAAGCGGGGCCAACATACTGTTTGTCCTATTCGCTTCTACCGTGGTGCGCTACCTGCGCCGCGGCATCGTGAGCCACATCCAGATGCAGGAGCTGCGGGCCCTACAGCTCGAAACCGAGCTCAGCCTGCTCAAAGCCCAGGTAAACCAGCACTTCCTGTTCAATACCCTCAACAACCTCTACGGCCTGAGCCTGGCCTCCCCCGACCAGATGCCCGAGGCCCTGCTGCAGCTGGCCGGCCTCATTCGCTACCAGCTCGACAGCTCCCGGCAGCGCACCGTGACGGTGGGCACCGAGGCCGAGTACCTGAGCAACTACATCGGCCTGGAAAAGCTGCGCCTGCGCCAGAACACCCAGGTGGAGTTCACCGTGGACCTACCCTACCCCGAGCAGCCCCTGGCCCCGCTGCTGCTGCTGCCGCTGGTGGAAAACTGCTTTAAGCACGCCATTGGCCCCAGCGGGGAGAATTCCATCAGCATTCGCCTCACCCAGACCGACGTGGGCCTTAGCCTGCGCACCCACAACAGCATTCCGCCGCACTTCCGGCCGGCCCCCTCGGGCCTGGGCCTGCCTAACTTGCGGGCCCGCCTGGCCCAGCTCTACCCCAACAAGCGCCATCAGTTCATGGTACAGGCCACCGACACGTCTTACACTGCCACGCTTCAGCTGGTTTTATGACTTCCGCTTCTGCTCCCCTACGCTGCCTGCTGGTCGACGATGAGCCTTTGGCCCACACCGTAATGCGCACTTACCTCGACCGCCTGCCGGGCCTGGTAACCTGGGCCGGCAGCTGCTACGGCGCCGTGGAGGCCCTCACCTTCCTGCGCAGCACGCCCGTCGACGTGCTGTTTCTGGACGTCGACATGCCCGAGCTGACCGGCCTGGAGCTGCTGCGGGCCCTGCCCCAGCCGCCGGCCGTGGTGCTGTGCACGGCCCACGCCGCCCACGCCATCGACGCCTACGACCTGGGTGTGGTCGACTACCTGCTCAAGCCCATCCGCTTCGAGCGCTTCATCAAAACCGTCAACCGCCTGCACGCGGGCAGCAGCACGCCCGCCCCGGCTCTGCCTCCGCCGCCCGCCGCACCGGCCGCGGCTCCCGCCACCGATTCCCTTTTCCTGAAAACCGACGCTGGCACCGAGCGCGTGCGCTTTGCCGACCTGCTGGTGGTGGAAGGCTACGGCAACTTCGTGAAGTGCCACCTGGCCACGGGCCGGGTGCTGCTCACGGCCGAAACCATGAAGCACATGGAAAGCCAGCTGCCCGCCGCCCAGTTCATGCGCACCCACAAGTCTTACCTGGTAAACCTGGCTGGCGTGGAGCGCCTCAGCGGCAACGTGCTGCGGGTGGGCGCCCGCGAAGTGCCCGTCGGCAGTACCTACCGCCAGGAAGTGCTGCGCCAGCTGCATTTGCGGTAAAGCCTTTTAAACAGACCTTAGACGTTAGACATGAGATGTTAGAATAGTTCTGACAGAAGAACTTTCTCATGTCTAACGTCTAAGGTCTGACGTCTCAAAATTTACTGCCCGCCCTGCCGGCTGCCGCCGCCTTTCACGTCGTCGTTGGAAATGGACTTGCGCCGCTTGCCTTGCTGCTCCTGGCCAAAGCTGTAGCTGAACGACAGCCGGAACGCCCGCTGGTAGGCGCGGTATTCCTGCCGCTCCTCAAACAGGGGCGTGCTGATGGTGTTGCGGTAGGGCCAGTAGTCGTTGAAGGGGTTGGCAATGTTCAGGGTCAGGTCGGCTTTGTCTTTGAACAGCTTCTTTTTTGCGCCAAAGCCATAGTACAGATTGGCCGAGCCGCGGCCCTGCAGGTCGGGCGAAGGCAGCGACGAATACAGAAAGGCATTGACCGTAAAGCTTTTCGACAGCTTATAGGAGGTGTTGAAGTTCAGGCCGGCAGTGAAGCCGCGGCGCTCGGTATTCAGCATCGGGCTGCGGCGGGTGACGTACTGCACGTCGGGCCCACCGCTGAGCTCCCAGTCGGGCAGGGGCTTGAGCGAAGTGTAGATATTGAGCTGGTAAAACACATTCGAAGCCACGTTGGCAAAGGTTTGCTCCGTGATGCCGGGCCGGGCGCCGGGCAGGCGGATGCCTTCAATGGCGTTGTCGGTACGCCGCACCGAGCCCGACACGCTCAACGTGGCACTCTTCACCATGGTATTGTAGCTCAGCTCGTAGGAGTCGGTCAGCTCCGGGTCCAGGGCCGGGTTGCCGTAGCTGATGTTGAGCGAGTCGGAGCGGTCCACAAACGGGTTGAGGAAGTCGATAAACGGCCGGGTGATGCGGCGGCTGTACGCCAGGCGCAGGCTGCTGGCCTCGCTGATGCCGTACTGGGCGCTGCCGTTGGGCAGCACCGTAAGAAAAGAACGCCGGAAGCCCGACTCCGTGGTCCGAAAATCAGCAGTAATAGCCGTGCGCTCGGCCCGGCCGCCCAGGCTCAGGTTCAGCTTTTTGCTGAGCGCGAAGGAATACGTGGCGTAGGCCGACTGCACGTCCTGGTCGTACGCAAAATCGGTGGTTCGGCCGGGCAGGCGCACGAAGTCGGACGTGCTGCCGGGCCGGAAGGCATCTACCTCGGCAATGGAGGTCGTGCGCCGGAAAATGCCTTTCAGGCCCACTTCCAGGGTTTGTTTCTCACCGAAAGGCTGCGTGAAGTCGGTTTGCAGGGTTGTTTCGCTGCCGGGTGTGCGGCCGCGGCTGCGTTCGCGGTAGCTGGCCAGGCGGGTATCCAGCGCCCGGTCGCTGTTTTCAAACTGGTCGAAGTCGTAGCCAAAGGTGCCGTCGCGGTACGCATACTGGCCCAGCACGCTCCACTCCCGCCGGGGCTGGGCAAAGGTGCGGGTATACGTGCCCGTCAGCTCGCCAGTGTAGCCGCTGAACAAGCTGGTGGTGCGGCGGGTAAACAGCTGGTTTTGTGCCGCTACCGGGGCCACGTAGCGGTTCACCATGTTCTGCTCGTTGTCGCCGCCGTAGCCACTCACCGAGCCGGTAAGCGAAAGGCTGTGGTGCTCGGCCGGGTCGAAGTCGAAGCCCACGTTGCCGTAGTACCAGCCGCCGCCGTACTCCCCTTCGCCCAGCTGGGTGAGGCGGCCCACGCCGGCCGCCGAGTAGTCGGTACGCTCCCGCTCCGAGGCCTGGGGGCCGTACCAGCGGCCCGTGCCCAGCGACGACGTCATGCCCACCTTGCCTTTCTTGAAGTTGAGCGAGGCATTCACGTTGCTGTTCCGGTTGCCGGTGCTGCCGCTCAGGCGCCCGTTCAGGCCCCGGTTCACGCCTTTCTTCAGCACAATGTTAATGATGCCGGCGGTGCCTTCGCCGTCGTACTTGGCCGGCGGCGTGGTAATGATTTCCACACTCTGAATCTGCTCGGCCGGAATGCCTTTGAGGGCTTCGGCCAGGTTGCTGGCCAGGGTGGGCGAGGGCTTGTTGTTCACCAGCACCTTGAAGTTGCCCGAGCCGCGCATCTTCACGTTGCCGTCGCCGTCCACGCTCAGCAGCGGGGCTTTGCGCAGCACGTCGGCAGCGGTGCCTCCGGCATTGCTCACGTCCTGCTCGGCGTTGTACACCAGGCGGTCGGGCCGCACTTCCACCACGGGCTTGGTGCCCACCACCACGGCCTCGCCCAGCGCGGTGGCCGCCGTGGGCAGGTAGAAGGCCGACACCTGGCTGGCGCCGTCGGTCACGGTCACGGCCCGGGTGCGGGTGGCAAAGCCCACGTAGCTGGCCCGCAGGCGGTAGCTGCCGGGCACCAGCTTGGTTAAGGTAAACTTGCCGGCATCATCGGCCGCCACACCGGTAATGGGCTTGTCGCCTTCGGCAGGGAGCAGCACCACGGTGGCATACGCCACTGGCTGCCGCCCCAGCGAGTCGAGCACTGCCCCATTGAGGCTGCCCGTGCTTACGGGCGGGGTAACCGGGGCAGCGGGAGCCTGGGCTGCGGCGGGCTGGCCGGCGCCAGCCAGCAGCCCCAGCAGGCCGCCAAGAAGGCAGCGAGTAGAATGCGTCATGTAAGGTGGAAAGAAGGGCGAATTGAAGAGTAGATAGCCCTTGGTGCCATGGGGTTGCTTACGCCCGACATAATTCATGAAAGAATAATCAGGCTTATACAGGGCGCTAACGGGCGGCAGCGCATTTTATTCCCTACCCGCGCACTCAGCGGAGGCCGCACTCAGCGCCTGCCAGCTAGCGGGAAGCGGGTTCGTACACCATTTGTAATGCCCGCGTGTCGCCGCGCACCGTGAGGTCGAGCACGGCCTGGCGGGCGCTGCGGTTTACTACCAGGGCCGTAGAGCCCTCGGCAAACCGCAGGCGGGCACGCTGGCCGGGCGCCAGGGTGCCCCGCGACACCACCGCACCGCTGCGGGGCCGCTCTGCCACCTCCACGGGCACGGGCCCGCTGTTGCGGCCCGCCACGGTGAAGCTTCCCGGCTGGCCTCCGCCCAGCGCAAACTGCTTGCCGGCATCGACCAGGAGGTGCGATTTGAGGTTGGACTGTGCGGCGGCAGGCAGGGCCAGGGCCAAGCAAAACAGGGCGGCTATCAAGCGTTTTTTCATGCGTGTAAGCGGAGGACTAAGTGATGTGCGATGAATGGCCCAAAGGTCTGTTTTCACCCCATCCACGTCGCTCCAACTTATGGCCTGGGACGTCCCAGATTATGTTTTGAGCCGCTCCAATTCCCCCGGCGCCCGCCCATCCAGCTTTTTAAACACTCGGTTAAACGTTGACTTTGAGTTAAATCCGCTTTCTAAAGCCACCCCTAGCAGGGAGTAGTGCGCAAAGCGCGGGTCGGCCAGCTTGCGGCGGGCTTCGGCTACCCGGTAGCCGTTCACGAAGTCGTTGAAGTTCTGCCCGCAGCCCGCATTGATGGTGCGCGAGAGCGCGGCCGGCGTGCTGCGCAGGCGGTGGGCCAGCTCGGTCAGGGTCAGCTCGGGCTCCAGCCAGGGCTGCTCGTCGCCCATCAGGGCCAGCAGCTTGTCGCGCAGGGCCAGCAGCTCGGGCGTCAGGGAGCGGGCCCGGGCTTTTCGTCGGCCAGCCTTTCCTGCTCAGCCGATGCCTGCGCCGGGACTGCGGCGGCCGTGCTTTCCTCGGCCTCAGACCGGGCCGCCGGGCCCGCCTCCTCGAACCGCAGCGGGCTGGTCGCCGCCGCGTAGTTGGCCTGCAGGCCCACCACGATAAGCCCATAAATCAGGATGCCGCGCAGGGCAAAGGCATTCCAGGCCTGGTCGTAGCTGAAAGGCCCGAGCAGCGCCTCCAGCCCCGACACGCTCAGGCTGAGGGCCAGGGCCAGCAGCTGCAGCACCAGCAGCTGCCGCAGCCCGGCAAAGCGCAGCCGCTCGGGGTCGGAGAAGTTGTCGTTGAGGTAGCGGCGGTAGCGGCGGTAGTCGGCCAGCATACGCAGGCCATAGCCCAGCAGCAGGGCGTAGCCCAGCGCCTCCAGCGCCGGATTGAGTTGGTCGAGCCAGCCCGAGGCGCGCCCTTTGGTGCCAAAATGGTCGGGCAGAGCCAGCCCCCGCGCCCCGCGCAGCCACAGCAGGTCGTAGGCCGCCGCCAGGGCAAACAGCCCTACCTGCCCCAGGGCGGGCAGCAGGTGCACCCACTGCCGGCGCAGGCTGAATGCCTGATTGGTGAGGCTGCGGAAGTATAGGTAGTAGGCCGGCCCCAACGCCAGGCCCAGCTGCCAGGGCACGTAAAACATTAGGGTGGTGAAGCCGTCGTGGCTGTCGTACCAGCCGGCGTAGCCCAGCAGCCACTGCGCCACGCTCAGGGTGGGCAGCAGCACCAGCTGGGCCAGTAGCGCATCGGCCAGCTGGCTGCGCCATACAGCCCGGGCGAGCAGCCACACCGTCGCCACCAGGCCCGGCACCACAAAGGGCAGCAGCAGCGCAGTATGGGGGCCAAAGGAGAAGACCATGACCACGAAAGTACACGGAGCGGCCTTGGCAGCCCCGCTATTTTGCCTTAGCTTTGAACAACGCCCTGCTTCTTCCCTACCGCCAGCCGCCTTATGCACATTCTCCGCCACGTCGACCTTACCCGCGTCTTTTTCGTCGACATCGAAACCGTGCCCGGCCACGCCACCCACGATAAGCTGCCCGAGCCGCACCGCCCGCTGTGGGAAAAATTCTGCGGCAAGCGCCACGCCAAGGAGCTGGCCGAGGGCAAAACCCACGACGAGCTGTATGCCAACGCCGGCCTCTACGCCGAGTTTGGCAAAGTGGTGTGCATCTCGGTGGGCTTTTTCCGCTATCTGACCGACGACACCCTGGAGTTCCGCGTCAAGTCTTTTGCCGATGCCGACGAGTGCGAGGTGTTGCGCGGCTTCGGCAAGTTTCTGGAGCGCTTTGCCCCGGCCAGCCACGAGTACCGCCCCAAGCTGAGCACGGCTACCAAGGAAGGATTCTACCTCTGCGCCCACAACGGCCGCGAGTTCGACTACGGCTACCTGGGCCGGCGCATGCTCATCTGCGGGCAGGGCATTCCGCCCATGCTCGACGTGGCTGGCCATAAGCCCTGGGACCTGCCCCACCTGCTCGACACCATGGACTTATGGAAGTTCGGCGACGGCAAAGGCTACATCAGCCTGCCCCTGCTGGCCGGCATCTTCGGCATTCCCTCGCCCAAAGACGACATCGATGGCTCGCAGGTAGGCCACACCTTCTGGGTCGAGAACAACCTCAAGCGCATCGTCACCTACTGCGAGAAGGACGTCATCACCACCGCCCGCATCTACCTGCATTTCAGCGGGCAGAAAGACCTGTGGAGCGACGAGGCCGTGGTGCACACGCCCTGGCCCCCGCTGGCCGTGCCCGCCATGCGGGTGCTGGCGTAGGACCCAAGGGTGGCAGAGGTCGCCGTATTATTACGGCATGAAACGTCGATTCCTGCCCATACTCAGCCTTTTTGCTGCACTGCCCGCTGCAGCCCAAACGCAACCCACCCTCACTGGTCCTGCCTTTATCCGCGACAGCCTGGCCAGCTACGTGCAGCGCGGCCTTCGGCTCTGGAACATTCCCGGCCTGGCCGTGACGGTAGTGAAAGACGGGCAGGTGGTGGTGTCCCAGGGCTTTGGCGTGAAGGCCTTGGGCAAGCCCGACCCAGTGGATGCCAACACCCTGTTCATGATTGCCTCCAACTCCAAGCTGTTCACGGGCACGGCCCTGGCTCAGATGGAAGAAGAGAAAAAGCTCCGGCTCAACGACCCGGTGCGCAAGTACCTGCCCGACTTCCGCCTCTACGACTCCACCACCACGCGCCAGGCCACCATCCGCGACATTCTGAGCCACCGCGTGGGCACCAAGACCTTTCAGGGCGACTTCACCTTCTGGGACTCCAACCTGAGCAAGGCCGAGATTGTGCAGAAGGTGCGCACCCTCAAGCCCAGCCAGTCCTACCGTCAGGAGTACGGCTACTTCAACGCCGGCTTCCTCACCGCCGGCGAAATTATTCCGGTGGTGAACAATGGCCAAACCTGGGAAGCCTTCGTGCAGCAGCGCATCCTCACCCCGCTGGGCATGAGCCGCAGCTCGCCGCTCACGGCCGGCTTCGGCCAGCGCCAGAATATTGCCCTGCCCTACTCCACCACCTACAGCACCACGCCCGTGCAGCTGCCCTTCGATGAAATCGACAACCTGGGCCCGGCCACCAGCCTCACCTCCTGCGTGAACGACCTGAGCCACTGGCTGCAGTTTCAGCTCGACTCGGGCAAGTACCAGGGCCGGCAGGTGCTGCCCTGGGCCACGCTGCGCCGCACCCGCGAGGGCAACACCATCAGCAGCACCACCAAGTCGCCCATCCTGCCCATCCACTTCCGCATCTACGCCCTGGGCGTGTACACGGCCGACTACGCCGCCAAGCAGATTTACTGGCACACCGGCGGCGCCAACGGCTTCGTCACCAACGTGTGCTTCGTGCCCGAGGAGCGCCTGGGCATCAGCGTGCTCACCAACCAGGACAACCAGAGCTTCTTCGAGGCCCTGCGCTACCAGCTGCTCGACGCCTACCTGGGCGTGCCCTACGTGGACCGCAGCCGGCAGCTCTACAACATCGCCCACCCCGGCGACCTGGCTACCTACAAAGCTGTAGACGAGCAAGCCAAGCGCGTGGCCCAGAAGAAAAAGCCCGCCCGCAAGCTGCAGGACTACGCCGGCACCTACCAGAACCCGGTGTATGGCCCCGTCACCGTGGAAGCCAAAGGCAAGCAGCTGCTCATCCGCTTCTCCCACCACCCCAAGCTCACCGCCGCCCTGGATTACATGGACGGCGAAAGCTTCCGCAGCACCTACTCCAACCCGGCCTATGGCATTTACCCCGCCACCTTCACTGTGGAGAATGGGCAGGTAAAGACCATGGAAATCAAGGTGAATGAGTTCCTGGAGCAGGACCCGTATGTGTTCAGCAAGCAGTAAGTAGGAATGATGATGGCGCGGGGCTCTGCCCCGCGCCATCATCATTCCTACTACTTCAACGTCGCCAGGTCAATCACAAACCGGTACTTCACGTCGCCCTTCATCATTCGCTCATAGGCCTCGTTGATGTCAGCAATGTCAATCATTTCAATGTCGGACATGATGTTGTGCTCGGCGCAGAAGTCCAGCATTTCCTGGGTTTCGGCGATGCCACCGATAAGGGAGCCGGCAATGCGGCGGCGCTTGCCGATGAGGGCGAAGGCGTGCAGCTCCGGCGCTTCCGGGGGCACACCCAGCAGAATCATGGTGCCGTCGCGACGCAGCAGGTTCACGTACTGGCTCAGGTCGAGCGGGGCTGATACGGTGTTGATGATGAAGTCGAAGTAGTTGCGGACGCTCTTCAGCTCCTCGGCGTTTTTGGTCACCACAAACTTGTGGGCGCCCAGGCCTTCGGCATCGGCCTTTTTGTTGGGCGAGGTGCTGAGCACGGTTACTTCGGCACCCATGGCGGCGGCCAGTTTCACGGCCATGTGGCCCAGGCCACCCAGGCCCATTACCGCCACGCGGTGGCCGGGGCCCACCTTCCACTGCCGCAAGGGCGAGTAGGTGGTGATGCCGGCGCAGAGCAGAGGCGCTACGCGGGCCAAATCCAGCTTTTCCGAGACCTTGAGCACGTATTGCTCATCTACCACAATCTGGTTGGAGTAGCCGCCGTAGGTGGGCGAGCCATCGCGCTCGCGGCCGTTGTAGGTGCCCACCATGCCTACTTCGCAGTACTGCTCCAGGCCTTCCTGGCAGCTGGGGCAAGTGCGGCAGGAGTCCACCATGCAGCCCACGCCGGCCAGGTCGCCTTCCTTGAACTTGGTTACTTCTGCGCCTACCTGGCGCACGCGGCCCACAATCTCGTGGCCCGGCACCATCGGAAACATGGAGCCGCCCCACTCGTCGCGCACCTGGTGAATGTCGGAGTGGCACACGCCGCAGAACAGGATTTCAATGTGGACGTCGTGGGGGCCTGGCTCCCGGCGCTCGAAGCTGAATGGGGCCAGGGGTACGTTGGCGGCGGGCGCCGCATAGGCTTTGGATGGAAGCATGTTGGAAGGGAATTATGAATTATGAGTTATTGATGTTCTGCCGGGGCTGGCGCGAGTTTTACGCGACGAAGTGGAGTGTAAGTCGTGCCCTGCATGACCGGAGGCTGCGCCTCCGCCGTCGGCGCCGCTGGACCGATTAACAACCAGCCGTTCTGACAACAGTTCTCGCGGGCGAGTTGAAAACCCGCATCATGAATTGGCACGAGTTACGCTTTGCTGCGCTAAACTCGCGCCAGTAGCAGCTGGTTGGGGCATTCCATGCTCTTCCAGCAGAATGGCATCAACCTGCTCGCGCATGCGCCGGAGCGACTCGCGGGCAAAGCGGCGCTGCAGCATGCGCCCGAACAGCTTAAAGCCCAGCCAGTAGAACGGGTTGCGAATCTGACCCAGCTGCGACACGGCGTGCATGCGAAACTCGACGGCGCCGGTGTTCAGGTTTTTGTGAATGGTGAAGTCAATCTGCCCGCGCTCGAAGTGGCCGGTAAGGGTGCGGTAGCCGTAGCCCCACACCCGCTCCGGGCCGGCGGGCGTGTCGCGGGCAGGCTCGTCGGTCACGCCACTCACGCGCACCCCAAACCAGAAGGTGAAGAACAGAAACCGCGCCCGCAGCAGCATAATACGTTTCTCCAGCGGCCCTTCGGGCTGGAAGATGCCGGTAATGAGGTCGGGCGGCGGAAAGGAGTAGCGGCGCAGCACTTCCTGGGCGGCGGCAAAGGTGCCGTTGGGCTCCGGCGGGCCGGGCGCTTCGGGCGGCAGCTCGGTGGCGTAGTCGTCGATGCGCCAGCCGGTTTCGCTGGTGTACTCGCTTTGCCGGGTGATGTCGTAGTTAACTTCGGCCTCCGCGTAGGCTTCGAGCTGGGCGCGGTGCTGCTCCCACAACGGCGGCGCGGTGGTTGCGGGCGCTTTAGTCATGGCGTTCGAGGCGGTTGTGTTGCCCGGCGGGCTCCGTAAGGGTTTCAACCGTGACATCGCCCAGGGCCTGCCCGCCGCTGGCCTGGGCCACGCGGTGGCAGAACTCCACCCAGGTGGCCTCCTGCACCTTTTTGCCAATGCCCAGCGTGTCGTAGGCAAAGGCCACCAGCCCGTCGCGGGAGCGGGCCCGGGAGCGGATTTCAAAGTGTAGCACGTCGGGCCGCCCGTCCAGGTTATGGGCCTCGAAGCGGATACGTCCTGCCTCGGGGTGGCCTTCCAGCGTGATGAACTCAAAGGCAGTAGCTCCGACCTCGGTCACGCGCACGCAGCCGTTCCAGGGCCCGAGAATGGTAATGTGAAACTCGTCGCCCACCTGCAGGCCATTGTCGGCGCCGGCTTGTTTTTCGAAGCCGGCCAGCAGCTCGGGCGAGAAGCGGGGCACGTCGCAGCGCACCTCGGCCATGAGCTCAGCCGGGCTCAGCCGCGGCCGGGCCACGTCGATAAAGTAGCGGCGCTCCAGCCAGGGCCCGGAGCCCTCGGTAGCCGGCTGCTCAATTTGCGGATGGTCAGACACTGCGTTATTTAATTAGAAATTATGAATTATAAATTATAAATGAGCCTGGCGACTCAATTCTAACCTGCGTATACGCCCTTCCCAGGCTTAAGATTTTCAATACCCCAACAACACGCAAACAGCCCGGCCCACAATTTATAATTCATAATTTTTAATTTTTAATTCAATAAAATGGCCTACTACCGCCCGCCCGGCCCGCCGCCCGACCCCGTACTTGTGCGCGAGCTCACCGAGCGGCAACAGCAAATGCGCCAGCAGGTACGGCACGAGCCCCTGCCTGGGGAGCCCCGCCTCATTGCCGGCTGCGACTCCTCCTTCCCTACCCCCGACACGATTCTGTCGGTGTTCGTGGTGTTGCAGCTTCCTACCCTGGAGCTGGTCGAGAAAGTGTACAGCTACGGCCCCGTGGACATGCCTTACGTGCCGGGCTTTCTGTCTTTCCGGGAAGCGCCCAACGTGATGGAGGCTTTCAGCAAGCTGAAGAACCCGCCCGATGTCATCATGGTAGATGGGCATGGCATTGCCCACCCGCGCCGCATGGGTATCGCCGCCCACCTGGGCGTGCTGCTGGATATGCCCACCTTTGGCGTTGCCAAGCAAAAGCTCACCGGCCGCTTCACCGAGCCGGGCACTGAGCGGGGCAGCATCGCACCGCTGCTCGACAACAAAACCGACGAGGTAATCGGGCAGGTAATCCGCAGCAAAGACAAGGTGCTGCCCTTGTTTGTGAGCCCCGGCCACCGCTGCGACCAAGCCGCGGCCACCCGCCTCACCCTGGCGTGCCTGCGCGGCTACAAGCTCCCCGAGCCCACCCGCCTGGCCGACCACTGGGCCGAGCAGTTTAAGAAAGAAGTACGGGAAGCCTAGCCCTGGTTTGAGGTAAAAGGACATGCTCACTTTTTAGTTGTCAGTTGTTAGTTGTCAGTTGTCAGACTGTTCTTTCAAAGCAGATGTCAGAACATTCCTGACAACTGACAACTGACAACTGACAACTAATCAACCCGTTTACTACTTAACCCTCAGGTCGCAACTCCCTCAAGCAGCGTTTGCAGGCTTTCGGCGGCCTCGGCCGGCAGCTGCAGCAGGCGGGCTACGGCTTCGTACACGGCCCGCGGCCCGCCCTGCTCGGCGAGTACGCCGGCATCGAGCGGGCGCTGCTGCGACTTGGAGAGCTTTTGCCCGGCTGCGTCGGTGAGCAAAGGATGATGCAAAAACTGAATCCGGGTGGCGTTGAAGGCCGCCGTTTCGGGCAGCTGAGCAGCCAGCCAGAGCTGGGCGGCCGTGCTGGGTTCCAAGTCCTGGCCCCGCACAATGAGCGTGGTACCCAGCCGCAGGTCGTCGACCACCGACGCCAGCTGGTAGGCCGGCACGGCGTCCTTTTTACGAACCACAAAATCGGGCATCAGGGCCCCCAGGGGCAGGCTCCGGAGGCCTTGCCAGGCATCGTTTACTGCAACCATGGTGCCGGCCGGTACCAGCGCGCGCCAGGCTGCGCCCGGCGTTTCCAGGGGCACTGCCACGTCGAAGCTGCCGGTGCGGGAACGGCGGCTGGCCCGCAGCAGGCCCGGCTGCTGGGCCAGCCGCCGCAGCACGGCGTGGTAGGCCGGCAGGTGCAGCAGCTGCGAGTGGTGGCGCAAAAAGTCATCCGGGCCGCTGGGGCCCCGGTCGTAGTCGATGCCCAGCCAGTCGACGACGCGGAAGATGTTGTCGAGGTAAGGACGGCGCAGGCGCGCCCGGTCCAGGTCGTCGATGCGCAGGTGCAGCTGCCCCCCGGCCTGGCGGGTGAGCAGCCAGGTCAGCACGAAGTTTACGGCGTTGCCGAGGTGCAAAAAGCCGCTGGGCGTGGGCGCAAGGCGCGAAATGACGGGCGAAAAAGCTGGCATTGGCACCGCAAGTATAAGGGCTCGGCAACGCGGAGTTCCAGTCCGCGCCGGAACGCAGGTAGCTGCGCGGACTGGAACTCCGCCTTACCACTACATTTACCAAAGTTTCTATTTCCAAAACCTCCGTACCTTGAAGCAACGCTAGCGGCCGGCTAGCGGTCAGCCCTGCACTCACCCTTCCTCCTGCTTATGCGACTGCTCTACTCACCACTTCTACTCCTGAGCTTGTTTTTCGGGAGCTGCGTGAATAAAACGCCCGAACCTGACACCGAGCCCCGCTTCCGGCCCATACTGATGGCCCGCGCTCAATTTGAAGATGCCGTTTCCGGCCAGCCGCCGCGGGCGCTGCATGTACCCGGCAAAATCTTCGTCACCAACCGCTACTTGTTCATCAACGAGCAGTACCAGGGCATTCACGTGTTCGACAACGCCGACCCGGCCCGGCCCGTGGCCCTGCGGTTTCTGCGCATTCCCGGCAACATCGACCTGTCCGTGTACGGGCACCTGCTCTACGCCGACAGCGGGCCCGACCTGGTAGTGCTCGACATCAGCAACCCTGCCAGCGTGCGCGTGGCCGGCCGCACCCGCAACGCCCTGCCGGAGCTGCAGCCACCGTTCCGCAACGTGCGCCTTGCCCCCGAGTTTCAACCTGCCAACCGCCCTGCCAACTCCGTAGTGGTGGGCTGGGAAAAACGCTAAGCCATGAAGACGCTCTATTTCCTTCGATTGGCCGTGCTTTTCGGCCTGGGCCTGACCCTCAGCAGCGGCGGCTGCGGCGACTCCAGCAGCGCCTCGCCCAGCGTTATGAACAGCGCTTCGCCCGGTGGCGGTGGCGACGGACAGGCCGGCTCCACGGCCCGCTTCGCCATCCTGGGCAGCACGCTCTATGCCGTGGACGATACCAGCCTGCGCACCTTCGACCTGAGCACGCCCGAAGCCCCCGTTGCGGGCCCCGTCGTGAATGTGGGCATGGGGGTGGAAACAATTTTTCCGCAGGCGCCTTATCTGTTCATCGGCAGCCAGATGGGCATGTTTATTTACAGTGTTGCCGGCAGCACGCCCCAGCGCATTGGCGCTTACCAGCACGTAGCCAGCTGCGACCCGGTGGTGGTGGATGGCCGCTACGCCTACGTAACCCTGCGGGAAGGCACGAACTGCACCCGGGGCGTAAACCAGATGGATGTGGTGGACCTGGCCAACCTAAGCCAGCCCCGCCTGGCCCGCTCCTACCCTCTTACGCGCCCGCACGGCCTGGGCACGGATAGCTCCCTGGTATTTGTGTGCGATGGCGGCAATGCCATCAAGGTGTTCGACGCCACCAATACGCCCACGCTGCGGCAGGTGCGCAGCTTCGACGTGGCGGCCACCGACGTCATCGCCCGGCAGGGGGTGCTGCTGGTTACCGGCAGCGACGGCCTTTACCAGTACCGCTACCGGGCCGCCGCCAACGGCGGCAGCCTGCAGCAGCTGAGCCGCATTCCCGTTACTCCCAGGCAATGAAGCGGCGCAAAGCAGTATTCCTTTCGCAGCTGTTCGCGTCAGCCTTTCTTTTGCTGACGGCTACCTCCGCTCAGGCCCAGCTGGCACCCGACTCGGCCCGTCTGGTGCTGAAGGCGGGTGTGCTGCGCCTGTTATCGCGCACCTACCAGCTGGAAGCTGAATACCGGCTGGCCCGGCCAGTCAGCCTAACCCTGGCCCCGCGGCTGCTGGCCGGCACGGTCCCCAGCGGTATTTCACCGGCAGCCAATGAAGCCGGCGACAAAGTGAGGGGGTACGGCCTCAGCCTGGGCCCCCGCTTTTACCTGCCCGGCGCCGATACGGAAGGCGCCCAGCTGGCCGGCCTGTACCTAGGGCTGAAAGTAGATTACCAGCAGCTGCGGCTCAGCTACCAGCGCGAAGCCTGGGCCGAAGACCCTGGCCCCGACGGCCTGCTTTACTACACCTTCCGCCCCCGTGAGCTTACCGAAAGCATTCGCCGCGTAGGGGGAGTGGCCACGATAGGCTACCAGTGTCAGGTGTTCAGCCCCCGTTTCCGCATTGATGCCGCCGCCAGCCTTAACCGGCTGAGCAGCACCTCCAGCGCTGGCAACGACAGCCGCTATCTTACCTCCGCAAACGACTACGGGTATTCCGGCTCCTTCTTCACCCTCGACCTGAACCTGGGCTTTGTGCTGAAGTAGCCATTTCTACCGGCTGCCGGTTATCATCTGCTTGGTATTGATTGCCGTGGTGTGATTTAGGGCCGATAGCGGCAGTCTTACTACACCAGGGCTAACGATTCCACGCGGCCTGCTGCAGCACCACGCGGTAGCCATCGGGGTCCTCGAAGGTGAGGCCTCGCTGGTCCCAGTAGGGATTGTAGAAAGGCGCCGCTGCACCGCCTGCTGCCACTCGTCGGGCTCGGGCAGGTAGAACACCAGCAGATGGCCGCAGGCTGGGCGCCCGGCCTGCGGCATGCCGGGGCTGGTGGGTAAACTCCAGGTGGTAGGGAGCCCGGGCATGGCCCAGCCTTACCCCGTCGAAGCCGTTGTGGGCAGTGAAAGCCGCCAGCTGCTGCAAGCCCAGCCCTTCGCAGTAAAACCGGAGGAGGGCCGCCAGATTATCGGTTGGGCGCGCAACGCGAAGCGTAGGAAACCCCATCAGCCGTGAAGCAGAAGCCATTGAGGTGATGTCAGAAAATGACAGGAGCATTAAACCGAATATAATTGGCGAAGTCTAGCCCATATTCGTTGCTTAAGCTCCGTTTTTATGCCCCCTTTTTTACGGCTCCTTCTTTTCGTCACGCTCGCGCTGATGAGCTCCCGGGTAGGGGCCCAGACGCCGGCCATATACTTTCCGCCCCTTACCGGAACCGCCTGGGCAACTACTACCCCGGCCAGCCTGGGCTGGTGCCAGCCCCAGCTCGACTCCCTGCTGGCCTTCGTAGGCCGCAAACGGACCGATGCTTTCCTCATGCTTAAAGATGGTCGCATTGTGGTGGAGCGCTACTACGGCACCTACACCGCCGACTCCATTCATTACTGGGCCTCAGCCGGGAAGTCTCTTACTGCCACCATGGTAGGCCTGGCCCAGCAGGATGGCCTGCTGTCCATCAACGACAGCGCCTCGCGCTACGTGGGCCGGGGCTGGACCAGCACCACGGCCGCCCAGGAGCGGCTCCTGCTGTTGCGCGACCAGCTTAAGATGACCACCGGCCTTGATGATACGCCGCCGGCACCCTGCGACAACGAAAGCAGCACTCCCGCCTGCCTGCGCTACCTCACCACGCCGGGCAGCCGCTGGGCTTACCACACCGGCCCCTACCACATACTGGAAGATGTCGTAACCCGCGCCACCAGCTCGGTCAGCTTTACCCGCTACACCAACCAGCGCCTGGGGCAGCGCATTGGCATGGCAGGTTTCTGGTACAACTACGTATTCTACAGCCGCGCCCGCGACATGGCCCGCTTCGGCCTGTTCATTCTGGCCCGGGGGACCTGGAACGGCACGCCTATCCTCACCGACCAGGCTTACTTCCAGGCCATGACCATGCCCTCCCAGACCATGAACCGCAGCTACGGCTACCTCTGGTGGCTGAACGGCCAGAGCAGCTACATGCTGCCGGGACCTCAGCAAACGGTTTTTCCGGGCTCCCTCATTCCCGCCGCTCCCGCCGACCTGATTGCGGCCCTGGGCAAAAACGACCAGAAAATCTACGTGGTGCCCAGCCTGGGCCTGGTAGTGGTGCGCCAGGGCAACTCGGCCGGCGCGCGCACGGCCGCCGTCTCGTCCTTCGATAACGAGCTCTGGACGCGCATCATGGCCGCCATGTGCCGCCCAACGGCCACCCGCAGCAGCAGCCCGGCCGGCTTTGCTGCTTTTCCCAATCCGGCCGCCGACCAGCTGACGCTTCGCCAGCCAAACGGCAGCAGCACGTCCATACGTCTGCTCGATGGCCTGGGCCGCGTAGCCCGGCAGGAGGCAGTTGCCGGCCCTGAAACGCTGCTTTCCCTCGCAGCCCTAGCTCCGGGCCTCTACACCGTGCAGTGGCTCGATGCCAACCACCAGGTGCGGGCCAGCCAGCGGGTAGCGCGGCAGTAGCGCCGGGCGGGGCCCGCGAACAGGGCGGGGAATGGAGCCAGGCGGCTGGTATCAGGCCACTACTGTATTCTGCCCGGCACATACTGAACACTGCTTTTCACTCGTTTAGCCAAGCGAAAAGTCTTTTCCCCAGGCCTGCCGGCCTTTGCATTGCCTTTTCGCATTTTTTAGCCAGCTTTACGAATGAAGTAAGTGGCAGCGCCTTAACCTGAGCGTTGCCTGCTTGTAGCTCCTTTCTTCCCATCAACGAACCCCGGCGCTTGCCCATGAACCCCACATCCACCTTGTCTGCAATCGCTGCCGGCCTGCTGCTGGCGCTTACTGCCAGCGCCCAGGAGTCGTACAATACTTCTAACGGCCCGGGCCGGACTGTTGCGAAATCCGACCAGCTCTTCCGCAAGACCATCTGGCGGCAGCTGGACCTGCGCGAGAAGCAAAACAAGCCCATGTTTGCCTCTGGCCAGGAAATTTCCAGGATTCTTATCGAAGCCGTCAAGCGCGGCGAGCTAATGGCTTATGAAAACGACTCCCTGCAGCGGACGCTAACGCCCAGGCAAGTAGTGCGGAACATGTCGTATGCCGAAGAGCGGTTCTACGATGAAGACTACCTGCCCCAAACGCCTATTAGCAGCACTACACCCGGCAATACCAGCTTCGGGCGATGGGGTATTTCCGATGATGGCAGCCGAAAAGCCCAACCCAGGCTCGACAGCCGCGGCCGGCCGGTGAAAGACTCAAATGGACAGGTTATAATGGAAGTTGTGTTATTTTCTGGCTACGAGGCGCCGGAACAGAACCTTTATGAGTACCGCTACAAAGATTTATACGAGCTGGAGCTACGGGAAGACGCCATCTTCGACAAGCGCCAGTCGCGCATGACCTACGAAATCAAATCCCTTACCCTGCACGTGCCGGCAGCTTTGCCCACTAATATCGCCGGCATCGAAAGGCCGGTTGCTTCGTTCCGGTACAGCGACGTGGTAAGGGTGTTTCGCGCCAATCCCGAAACGGCCGTCTGGTTCAACACCCAGAACGAGGCCGCCAGCCATAATCTGGCCGATGCCTTCGCCCTGCGGCTGTTCAGCTCCTACGTCACCAAAATTTCCAACCCCTATAACCAGCGCTTTGATGAGCTGGCTGGCTACGGCAGCCAAAGCCTGAAGGCAGCATCCAAACAGACAAGCGAGATGCTGGAGTACGAGTATAACCTCTGGAGCTTTTGATTGCTCTCGCATAGTAATTGCACTTTGGTTTCGGTGCCTTACCCGGTAGTGCGTAAGTTTGCAGCCAATTCGCGGGCCTGTTCTTTCTCCCGCAACGCGCCCAACCCGCTCGTTCATGCTGACTGCTTTACTGCTTTTCCTCCCCCTGGCCGCCGCGCTGCTGCTTCACTTCACCAAAGGAGGCACCGCCCGGGCCCTGGCCCTGGGGGCTTCCCTGGCCGAATTTGGCCTCGCCGCTTACGCCGCCGTTTCCTATAAAGTGCAGGGCCCCGCGGCCTTTGACCTCAACTATGCCTGGATTCCGTCGGCTGGCATCAGCTTCCATGTAGGCATGGACGGGCTGAGCCTGCTGCTGGTGCTGCTCACCACTTTCCTGGTGCCCATCGTGCTGCTCACGGCCTTCAAGCACGACTACCGCAACCCCTCGGCCTTCTACGCCCTGGTGCTGTTCATGCAAACCGGCCTTATCGGCGTATTCACTTCGCTCGACGCCTTTCTGTTCTACTTCTTCTGGGAAGTGGCCCTGATTCCGATTTACTTCCTGGCCGGCGTGTGGGGCAACAGCGAGCGCCGCATCCAGATTACGTTTAAGTTTTTCCTGTACACCATCATCGGCTCGCTGTTCATGCTGGCCGGCTTCGTGTACCTCTACCTGCAAACCGGCCCGGCCGGCGGGGCCGCCCACTCGGCCGACCTGCAGGCGTTCTACGGCCTCACGCTAAGCGCCGCCGAGCAGAGCTGGCTGTTCTGGCTGATTTTCGCGGCCTTCGCCGTGAAGATGCCCATCTTCCCCTTCCACACCTGGCAGCCCGATACCTACACCGAGTCGCCTACCCCGGCCACCATGCTGCTCTCGGGCATCATGCTGAAAATGGGCATCTACGGCACCATGCGCTGGCTGCTGCCCGTAGTGCCCCTGGGCGTGAGCCAGTGGCAGAAGCCGGTGATTATCCTGTCGGTAATCGGCGTGATTTACGGCGCCATCATTGCCATCCGTCAGCGCGACGTGAAGCGGCTTATTGCCTACTCTTCGCTGTCGCACGTGGGCCTGATGGCGGCGGGCCTGTTCTCGCTCAACACCATGGGCCTGCAGGGCACGGTGGTGCAGATGCTGGCCCACGGCGTGAACGTGGTGGGCATGTTTTTCATCGCCGACGCCATTGAGCGCCGCACCGGCACCCGCAACGTGGCCGACCTGGGCGGCCTCACGCGCCGCACGCCCGTGCTCACGGTGTGCTTCCTGGTGATGCTGCTCAGCACCGTGGCCCTGCCCCTCACAGCCGGCTTCGTGGGCGAGTTCCTGCTGCTGGCCGGCCTGTACCAGTACAACATGTGGCTGGGGGCCGTAGCGGGCCTCACCATCATCTTCTCGGCCGTGTACCTGCTGCGCATGTTCCAGCGCACCATGCTGGGCCCCGATTCGGCCTACTCCGAAACCATCACCGACCTCAGCGGCGGCGAGCTGGCCCTGATGGTGCCGCTCATCGCGCTGGTGTTCTGGATTGGCTTGTTCCCCAACTCTTTCCTGCACATTTCCGAGCCGGCGGTGATGAACCTGCTGACTTTGATTGGACGGTAACTCTTTAGTGCCCGGTGCTTAGTGCTTGGTGCTCAGCTTCTGAGTATTTCTTCTGAGTAACCGCGCTTCAGGCCACCCTGCCACTAAGCACTGAGCACCAAGCACCGAGCACTAACAACTGATATGACCTCAATCATTCTTCTCTCCGTTTTCGGTATTCTGAACCTGTTCCTGGGCTTCATGCGCTCCAACCGGATGCTGCTGCCGGGAGCCATCCTGCTGCTGCTGGCGGTGTTCGGGACCAACCTGGCCGACTGGAACCAGGGCACGCAGGTGTTTCACAACAGCATGCTGGTGGTGGACAACTACACCGTGGCCTTTACCGGCATCGTGCTGGTTACAACCATTCTACTGCTGCCTTTCTCGCGCAGCTACATCGCGGCCAACGAGCCCAACCTGGCCGAGTACTATGCCCTGCTGCTGTTCTCGCTGGTGGGCGCCATCATGATGATAGGCTTCGACCACCTGCTCATGCTGTTTGTGGGTATTGAGATTCTGAGCGTGAGCATGTACGTGCTGGCCGGGGCCGATAAGCGCAACGTGCGCTCCAACGAAGCCGCCCTGAAGTACTTCCTCATGGGAGCGTTTGCCACGGGCATCCTGCTGTTCGGCATGGCCCTGCTGTATGGAGCCACGGGCACCTTCACCCTCTCGCAGCTGAACACGGCCATTGCCACGCCGGCCAATGCCAGCCTGCTGCCCATGCTGCACATCGGCATCCTGCTCATGATTATCGGCATCGGCTTCAAGGTGTCGGCCGCCCCCTTCCACTTCTGGACGCCCGACGTGTACGAAGGCACGCCCACCTTCTTCGCGGCCTTCATGAGCACCGTAGTGAAGACGGCTGGCTTTGCGGCCTTCCTCAAGCTGCTGGTGCTGGCACTGCCTGCCGCCCAGGGCTTCTGGATGCCTACCATTCAGGCCATGTGCGCCCTCACGCTGCTGCTCGGCAACGTGGGTGCCGCCGCCCAGGGCAGTGCCAAGCGCATGCTCGCCTACTCCAGCGTGAGCCACGCGGGCTACCTGCTCATTGGCCTGGTGGCTACCAACGGCACGCTCACCGGCCCGGCCGCCGATGGCCTGTTCTACTACTCCCTGGCTTACTCGGTAGCCACCATCGCCGCTTTTGGTGTGCTGAAGCTGGTAGCCGAGCAGCGCGGGCGCGAAGACTACGCCGGCCTCAACGGCCTGGCCCGCACCAACCCCCTGCTGGCCTTTGTGATGACGGTGGCCATGCTTTCCCTGGCCGGCATCCCGCTCACGGGCGGCTTCTTCGGCAAGTTCATGATTTTCGTAGCCGCCGCCGACCAGGGCTACATCGGCCTGGTGGTGTTTGCCGTGGTGATGAGTATGGTGGGCATCTACTACTACCTGCGCCCGGTTATTGCCATGTACCTGCAGCCCGCCCCGGAAGATGCCGCACCCATCGTGGTAGATGGCACCCAGCGCTTCACGCTGGTGCTGCTGGCTTTAATTACGGTAGTGCTGGGCGTATTGCCGGGCCTGCTGGGCGGCATTCTGTAGTGGTGCTCAACCCATTTTGAAAGGCGGCCTGCGGGTCGCCTTTTTTATTGTCTGCGGTTAGAGGCCTGACGCAATTTCACGCAGTGCTTCGCAGTGGTTTGCGCAGTGTTTCGCAGTGTTGTTCTAAAGGGCATTGCAGCCATGCAATGCCTGGCCACGGCATTCTAGGCGGAATATGCCAGGCATAAGTTGATGTCCTCGCAGGGTCGGCGGAAAAATAGCTGGCCTTCCGTACAACTTCCTTGTTATCACTGCCGTATCAGCCGCCAGTTTTCTTCCTTAATCCTTGTGCTATGACTCTCAGCCCCCTCTCCCCCAGCAGCTCGCCGCAGCGGGCCTATCCGACGAAACCGCGCAAGGAGCAGCCCGGCATGGCGCCCATTCATGTGCCGGCTCCCAGCAAGCTGTGCCCGGTGTTTAGTACCGAAACTCAGGCTCCGCCCCGTACCGGCCGCGCCTGGATTAGCCTTTAAGCTCGCAAAGAAAAAACGACCGCACCCCCGCGGTCGTTTTTTCTTTGCATGGGTAGATGACCGGATGGCTCAGCAGCCAGCGGCAGCCGGGTATTGCCTCCCTTAACCAGGTGGCCACTTGCCTTATACCGTTGGCTCCCAGGCGGGCGAAGCTGCTGCGGGTTGTACCTTTCGTGCATGATACCCTTTACTTCGCCGGCCCAACGTGCCGGGCTATTGACTTCTCTGTTCGCCATCCTGCTGCTGGGGGCGCTTCCCACGCAGGCGCAAAAAAGCCTGGTGTTTCCGAAAATGGGCACCACCACCCAGTACCACCTCGTGGCCGGCCCGGGCGTTTCGCTCAAAGACAAGCGCACCTACCCTGCCCTTACCCTGACGCAGCGCCCGGAGCTGGTGAACGGCACGCAGTACATCAGCTTTTTTTACGCTTTCAAAAACGCCAAAGGCCTGCCCATGCCCTTCTTCAACGTGCGCCGCAAAGGCTCGGAAGTGCTGGCCCTGTTCATGGCCGGCGACAGCCTGGCACCGGCCAGGCTCAAGGCCTTGCGCGCCCAATACACCAACGGGCAGTCCGAAAGCCCGCTGTTGAAGTTCGACGCCACCACCGGGCAAAAATGGCGCTGCTACACCTGGACCGGCGACGACTCGTATGGCCCCAGCTACTTCGACGTGACGCTGGCTGAAATTCGTAAAACCGCAGGCGAGCCTGTGTACGTCTTCAAGCTGGAGGAAACCACCCTGATGCCCGACGGGGGCGTGCTGCGCGAGCTGCTGGTATCGCCCGACAAAGGCATTATCGGCCTGACGCTGCAGGGTGAGCAATTCCACCGCCTTACGTTTGAGGTAAATCCCGGACAGTAGCACCGGCTCCTTTCGCGGTAGTCTTATCACAAAAAAGAAGCCCCGCCACTTGCGTTGCGGGGCTTCACTGTGTTTCGCCGCTGATACCCAGCCCCGATTAATGGCGCCGCTTGGTAAAGTCGCCGAACATAACCCAGTCTTCCCAGCGCTTGCGGTGGGGGGCTACCTTGCCGCGCAGGTATTTTTCAATCATCAGGCCCGCGGCCGGCGCGGCTGAAATACCCCCAAAGCCGGCGTTTTCGATAAACACAGCAATGGCAATTTTGGGGTCTTCGGCCGGGGCGAAGGCGGCGAAGGTGGCGTGGTCTTCGCCGTGCGGGTTTTGCACGGTACCGGTTTTGCCCGCCACGGCAATGCCGTATTGGGCCAAAGAAGCAAACTCGGCCGTACCGCCGCGCCCATCTACCACATCCCGCATGCCGGGGATAATGTACTTAAACAGCGTGGTATCCACTGCCGTGTAGTGCTTTACGCGAAACTGCGGCAGCGGCCCGCCGTTGCCGATGCCGCGCACAAAATGCGGCGTGTAGTACCAGCCGCGGTTGGCAATGGTGGCCATCAGGTTGGCCATCTGCAGGCCGGTGATACCGATTTCACCCTGCCCGATGCTGAGCGAGTACACCGTGCGGTAGCGCCACTTGTGGTAGCCCTTGCGCTTGTCGTAGTACTCAGGGGAAGGAATCAGGCCCCGCTTTTCCTGGGCCATGTCCACGCCCAGGCGCTCACCCAGGCCAAACGACTTCACCATCTTCTGCCACTGCCCCAGCCCGATGCGGGCGTCCTCGTACTTGTTGGGCGACTGCTTGCGCAGCACGGCGGCCTGCATCACCTGGTAGAAGTAGGGGTTGCAGCTCTGCTTGATGGCGATGTTCACGTTTACGGGCGGCTCGTGGCGGTGGGTGCAGCGCACCAGCTTCCAGTTGCACTCAAACGAGGTGTTGGGCGTGACTACCCCCAGCTGCAGGGCCACCAGCTCGTTTACCAGCTTAAACACCGAGCCCGGCGGGTAGGTGGCCATAATGGGCCGGTCGAACAGCGGCTGGTTGGGGTCGTTGAGCAGGGCCATGTAGCGGTTGCCGGAGCCCTTGCCCGTGAGTAGGTTGGGGTTGTAGTGCGGGGCCGACACAAAGGCCAGCACCTCGCCGGTCTTGGGGTCCAGGGCCACGATGGAGCCGCGGCGGCCGGCCAGCAGCTTCTCACCGTAGGCCTGCAGCTCCGAGTCGACGCTCAGGTGCAGGTCCTGCCCGGCCACCGACAGCGTGTCGAACTCGCCGCCGCGGAAGGCGCCCTTCTCAATACCGCGCACGTTCACCATCTTGTACTGCACCCCGCGGCGGCCCATAAGCGTCGACTCATAAAAGGCCTCCAGGCCCGAGATGCCGATGTTTTCGCCAGGCTGGTACTTGGCGTACTTGGGCTTTTCGAGGAAGGCCGGCGTAATGGCGCCCACGTAGCCCAGGGCGTGGGCCATGTTGGGGGTGCGGTAGGCCCGGGCCATGCGCGTCCGCGGGTAGAAACCCGAAAAGTCGCTGAGCCGGTCCTGAATGGCCGCCAGGTCGGGCGTGGTCAGGTTTTGCAGCACCGGCGAGGGCTTGGTGCGTGAGTATTTCTTGGCCGCTACCAGGCTGGCCCGCAGGTTTTCCAGCGGGATTTGCAGGAGCTCGCACAAGGCCAGTGAGTCCAGCTGCTTCACTTCGCGGGGCACCACCATGATGTCGTACACCGGCGTGTTTTGCACCAGCAGCTGGTTTTTGCGGTCGTAGATGAGGCCGCGGTACGGAATCTGCACCAGGCGCTGCAGCGTGTTGCGGTCGGCGGCCAGCTTATAGGTTCCGTCCAGCACCTGCATGAAAAACAGGCGGGTCATGTACAGCAGCGCAATGGCCAGAAAGATGCCCTGCACAACGTATTTCCGGCCTTCCAGGTACTGCATTGTTTGGGGAGTTATGAATTATGAGTTATGAGTTATTTTCTTTCAAGCCGGAGCCAGAGGCGCATGCCAGCACAAGTTGCATCGCGGCTACCTTGTAAGCCGGGAGTAAGCCCATCTATAACTCATAACTCATAACTCATAATTCCCTTCACTTCCTTCCGCGGCGCACGGGAAAGAACAGCAGCTGCACAATAAGCAGGGCCAACCCGGTAAACAGTGAGCTGGCGAAAATCTTACCCAGCGTCTGGCCCAGGTGGCGGAAGCTGCCCAGCTCCAGAATAAAAAACGCGGTGTGGTGGATGAACACCAGCAGCGTCAGGTACACGCTAAACCACTGCCAGCCCATCAGGTGCACGTTCACCGAGTCGGCCGCATCGTAGCCGTCGCGGGGGGTGAGCAGGCGCAGCACCCAGGGGCGCAGGTAGCCCAGTAGCACCGCCGCCATGGCATGCAGGCCGCCGGTGTCGTAGAAGATGTCCATGGTCAGGCCCATGGCAAACGAGAGCAGCAGCAGCAGCACGATGGGCGTGCCGATGGGCAAAAACAACAGAAAGCCCAGGTAGAAAAAGCACCAGCCCAGCTCAAAGAGCACCAGCCGGCTGATAAGCAGCACGTGCACCGCCGCGTAAAGGGCGAAACGCACCAGCTGCACCAGCAAAAACACTACTGCCCTCATGGCTTGCCCTCCCCTCCTGGCTTAAATCCTGCCCGCGCTTCCACGGTATCGCGCTCGGCCTTGGGTCGGCTGCTTACCACATACACGTAAGTAAGCTTGCTGAAGTCTACCCCCAGCCGCACCCGCACCGTCCAGAAATTTTTGTCCGGCTCCTTGACGAAGGACGTAATGGTGCCGATGAACAAGCCCTCCGGGAACACCGCGTTGTAGCCCGAAGTCACCACCGTGTCGCCCTTCACCAGCTTGGTTTCGCGCAGCACGTTGTCCAGCACCGCGTGCGTGGGGTCGTCGCCGAGCCAGCGCACCGTGCCAAAGGTGCCATCGCGCTTAATCTTCGAGGCAATGGTGGTTTTGGAATGGAGCAGGCTGGTGACCGTAGCGTAGTGCTCGCTTACCACTTTCACCCGGCCTACCACCCCGGCCGCGGCCACCACCCCCTGCCCAGGCTGCACGCCGTTGCGGCTGCCTATGTTCAGGGTCAGGTAATTATCAACGTTGCGTAACGTGTTGTTGATTACCCGGGCCGGAATAAGGGGGTAGCTGGGGTCGCGGGCCGGCAGCTTCTGCAGGCCCAGAATAAGGGTGTCGGGCCGGGTAGCCGGGCCCACCCAGCGAATTCGCTTCAGCGTATCCTGCCGGGCCGGTGGAATAGCCACCGAATCGGCCAGCCGGTGGGCGGTGTCGGGCGGAAACAGCTGCTGCCGCAGGGCGGCATTCTCAGCAGCCAGCTCCTCGTTCAGCTCCGCCAGCCGGAAGTAGTCGGCCACCTGGGTGCGCCGGGCCAGCACCTCCCCGGCATAGGTATTGGCCGAGTTAAAAAAGGCAGCCCGCTGGTAGGAGCTGTTTGTAATAAACAAGTAAAGACTGATAACCTGCAGTATACCGAATACCAACGCCCCGCGAAAGCGAAAAAGAAAGAGGAAGAGGTTCCGCACGGGAGGTTGAATTAAAAATTAAAAATTAAGAATTAAAAAGGGCTGCCGCCCACAGACACGAAACCGGCAATGGCATTTTTAATTTTTAATTCTTAATTCTTAATTAAGTTACGTCAGCAGTACGCCTTTAAATGCCTGAATGTCTTTGATGGCCTTGCCGGTGCCGCGCACCACGGCGCGCAGCGGGTCTTCGGCAATGTGAATGGGCAGCTTGGTTTTGGCCGCCAGGCGCTTGTCGAGGCCGCGTAGCAGGGCGCCGCCGCCGGTGAGGTGAATGCCGTTTTCGTAGATGTCGGCCGACAGCTCGGGCGGCGAGATTTCCAGGGCCTTGAGCACGGCTTCCTCAATCTTGGCCACCGACTTGTCCAGGGCAATGGCGATTTCCGAGAAAGTCACCTTAATCACCTTGGGAATGCCCGTCATCAGGTCGCGGCCGCGCACCTCGTGGTCGGCGGGGGGCGAGTCCAGCTCGGTCAGGGCCGCGCCCACCTCAATCTTGATGCGCTCGGCGCTGCGCTCGCCGATGAGCAGGTTGTGCTGCCGGCGCATGTAGTCGAGGATGTCCTGGTTGAACACGTCGCCGGCGGTTTTGATGGACTGGTCGCACACAATGCCCGACAGGGCGATAACCGCAATTTCGGTGGTACCGCCGCCGATGTCGATTATCATCGAGCCCACGGGCTGCTCCACGTCGATGCCGATGCCGATGGCCGCGGCCATGGGCTCCTGAATCATCCAGACCTCCTTGGCCCCGGCGTGCTCGGCGGAGTCACGCACGGCGCGCTTCTCTACTTCCGTAATGCCCGAGGGAATGCAGATGACCATGCGGTGCGAGGGCTGAAACAGCCGCGTGCGCGTGTCAATCATCTTAATCATGCCCTTTATCATCTCCTCGGCGGCGTGGAAGTCGGCAATTACGCCGTCTTTCAGGGGCCGGATGGTGCGGATGTTGTCGTGCGTCTTCTCGTGCATCTGCTGGGCCTGCCGGCCCACCGCAATGACCTTGTTGGTGGTGCGGTCCTTGGCAATGATGCTCGGCTCGTCCACCACGATTTTGTCGTTGTGAATGATGAGGGTATTGGCCGTGCCCAGGTCGATGGCGATGTCGCTGGTCAGGAAATTGAAGAAACCCATAGGGTTAGAAAATTAATAGCTGATGCGCCGTGGTGGGCGGCGCAGAATAATGCGCAAAGGTACGGAAGGATTGCGCGGAGACGCGATATAACATTTGGGGGCCGTAGAGCAGGGAGCAAATGATACGTGTCATTGCGAGCGCGGCGATGCAAACGCAGTTCGGCGTAGCCAATCCTTCCACTAGCACTCAGAAATCAGATAAGCCCAGACATACAAAAGCCCCACTGCCGTTCTGGCGGTGGGGCTTTTCACATTAGCAGGCAGGTCGCTGAGAACAGGACGGATTGCTTCGTCCTTTGTCCTCGCAATGACAGACCCTGTACGCCCTTCATCACTCTATTACCTCATCACCTCATCGCAAGCACATCAGCATATCAAAAAATCAGCACATCAACCTTAGTGCTTGAAGTGGCGCACGCCGGTCAGCACCATGGCCATGCCCAGCTCGTCGGCGGCTTTGATGCTGTCGGCGTCTTTAATTGAGCCGCCGGGCTGCACCACGGCGCGGATGCCGGCAGCGCCGGCAATCTCCACGCAGTCGGGGAAGGGGAAGAAGGCGTCGGAGGCCATTACCGCGCCTTTTAAGTCGAAGCCAAAGCTGCGGGCCTTCTCAATGGCCTGCCGCAGGGCATCTACGCGGGAGGTCTGCCCCACGCCGGAAGCCAGCAGCTGCCCGGCCCGGGCCAGCACAATGGTGTTGCTCTTGGTGTGCTTGCAGATTTTGCCGGCAAACTCCAGGGCCTTCACTTCTTCCTCGGTCGGGGCCGACTGCGTCACCGTTCTGAAGTCGGCGGCCAGCTCCACCTGCCGGTCAGCATCCTGCTCGATGATGCCGTTGAGCAGGGTTTTAACCTGCTTGGCGGGAAATGCCACCGGCTTCTGCCGGAGCAGGATGCGGTTTTTCTTGCTTTGCAGCACGGGCAGGGCCTCGGCGGCAAAGCCGGGCGCAATCAGCACCTCAAAAAACAGCTGGTTGAGCTCCGCGGCCGTGTCGGCGTCCACTTCCTTGTTCACGATGATGACGCCACCAAAGGCCGAGGTGGGGTCGCAGCTCAGGGCGTTCAGGTAGGCGTTGCGCAGGGTGGGCGCCTGGGCCACGCCGCAGGCATTGGTGTGCTTGAGGATGGCGCAGGCCGGCTCACCATCGGTGAATTCGGCCATCAGGGCCACGGCGGCGTCCACATCCACCAGGTTGTTGTAGCTGAGCTGCTTGCCGTGCAGCTGATCGAACAGGGCCGCCAGGTCGCCGTAGAACGTGCCGGCCTGGTGGGGGTTTTCGCCGTAGCGCAGCGGCGTGGCCGGCCCCTCGCTAAGGCGCAGCGCGGCACCCGCCATGGCCGTGCCCTGGCTCAGGTAGCGGAAAATCTCGGTGTCGTAGTGCGAGGTAGCAGCGAAGGCCGCGGCGGCATACTGGCGGCGGTCTTCGAGGTCGGTGCTGCCGTTCTTGGCTTCCAGCAGCTCGGTCACGGCGGCGTACTGCTCGCGGCTGCTCACTACCAGCACGTCGCGGTAGTTTTTGGCGGCGGCGCGCAGCAGGGAGATGCCGCCGATGTCAATCTTTTCGATGACGTCGGCCTCGGCGGCGCCACTGGCCACGGTTTCCTCAAACGGGTACAAATCCACCACCACCAGGTCGATGGGCGGAATGTCGTGGCTTTCGGCCTCGGCCAGGTCGGCCGCCTCGTGGCGGCGGTGCAGGATGCCGCCAAACACCTTGGGGTGCAGGGTCTTTACCCGGCCGCCAAATACTTCGGGGAAGCCCGTCAGGCTTTCCACGGCTACCACTTCGGCCCCTTCTTCTTCCAGGAACTTCTGGGTGCCGCCGGTGGAGTAGAGCGTCACGCCGTGCTGCCGCAGCAGCTGCACCAGCGGCGCCAGCCGGTCTTTATGGTACACGGATAGCAACGCGGCACGAACGGGACGGGACGACATAAACACCAGGAAAAAGCAGGGCAAAATTGCCGCCGCAAAGGTAAGGACAGGACCTCGGCAGCGCCGGCCAATCCATGTTACCGAATTATTACCAAGCGCCTATATACGCGTTGCCACAGCATGAGAGGGCTTAAAATGCCTCGCCAATAAAGAAGTACAAGCCTGAGAAGCCGCCTGAACCCGCGGCGTAGTCCAGGCGCAGGTTCACCCGGTCGCGGCGGATGAAGTTGAAGCGCAGGCCGGCGCCCCCGGCGTACTTCATGCCGCTGGCATCGAAGTCGGTTACCTTGTAGCCGGTCTGCCCGGCCGCGCCAAACACGGCCGCGTCGACGCGGCCAATCAGCTTGCGGCGCACTTCGGCCTGCACCGCGGCCATCTGCCGGTCGCGGAAGCGCTGCTCGTAGATGCCGCGCATGATGTTGGCGTTGTTGTACAGGGTACCGCCAAAGTTGGCGCCGATGCCGGCCAGCTCGCGGAAAGGCACGTCGCCGGTGTGGAACTGCCCCACGGCCTGCAGGGCCAGAATGGTTTTGTTGGAGCCCAGTAGCGGCCGGAAGTGCCGGGCATCTACCTGGTAGCGCGCAAACCGGTAGTCGGAGCCCAGGCCCAGGCCGCCCAACATGGCGCTAACGTCGAGGTAGCTGCCGGTGAAGGTCGACAGCACGTTGTCGCGGGTGTCGTAGGTCAGCACCGGGCCCAGCAGGGAGGTCTGGTGGTCTTGCCGCTCGGCCGGGCTCACGCGGGGGTCGGTCAGGAAGATGTTGGGTGCCCCGCCTTCGGTGAAGCCTTCGGCCTTGATGTCCTTCACCCGGGTGTAGCGGTACATCACCCCGCCAAACAGCTTGTTGGCCAGCTGCTTCTGCACGCGCTGATTAAATATCAGCAGCTTGTAGGCCTGTGAGGACTCGTCCTGGCTGCGGGTGTTGTTGCCGGTGCCATAGTAAAACAGCAGGATGTCGTAGGCGCTGATTTCGCCGTTGAGGTAATACTTTTCGCCGGGGGTGAACACGGTATGCACCAGCTGCAGCAGCGACTGCTTCTTTTGCGTGGTCCAGAACTGGGCGCGGATGTTGGAGGCCCGGGTGGTGGTGTCGTCGCCGAACTTGCCGCTGAGCAAGCCGCCCAGGCCGTAGCCCAGCCCGGTTTCGGCCTGGTAAAACAGCACGGGAACGGGCAAGATGGAAAACCGCCGGGGCGGCTTATCGGCTTTCAGGCCCAGGGGCGCGGCCCCGGTGGGCGGCGCTGGCTCGGCAGCTGGCAGTGGTTCAATGGAAGCCATCGGCTGAGCCGTGGCGGCAAAGCTGAGTCCGAGAAAAAGGAGAGCCGCGGAAAAAAAACGCATGAGCGAAGGAAGGGAAAAATTGGTGCTAAAACGGAAATCCCTGGCGGGCGGTTAACGCGCCGTTGCGGCTTATAACTAGCGACAAAGATTATTATTTGTTCAGCTCAAGACGAGAAAGAACAACACCGCGCTCAAAATGACTACGCACCAGCTCGGCCGCATCGCCGGGCCGCACGTTGCCATACCAGGTGCCATCGGGGTGCATGAGCAGCGCGGCCCCAGGGCCCTTTTTGCAGTTCTTGCACACGTCCAGGCAATTACATGTCTGCACGCGGGCAGCCTTCTTCAATCCCTGAGCCTTGAGCTCTTTCTTTAATGCCTTGGCTACCTCCTCTCCTACCCCCGATTTCTGGTTGGTGCAAACGAACAGGCGGTGGTCACTTTTCATAAGGTAGTAGGTGCGATGGCTGAAGCTTTGTGCGCGAGCGGGGCTAACTAAGCTCAACCCTGCCAGTGGCGGTTTTGCAGCTTATACGCAGCCAGCTCCCGATTCGACCACAGCGTTTTGTACACTTGCTGGTCGCGCAGCAGCTGGGCATCTTTTTCCATGAAGCCAAGCAGCTGTTGCAGCAGGTCGAGCATCTCTTCTTTGAGGGAATAAAACATCCAGTTGTCGAGCCGGCGCACGTTCACCAATCCTACATTTTTCAGGTAGGATAATTGCCGGGAGGTTTTGGTTTGGGTGAAATCAAGCACTTGCTCCAGGTCGGCCACCACCATTTCCTGGTTGCGCAGCAGCAAGTGCAGAATGCGCACGCGGCTTTCATCGCCCAGGGCTTTAAAAAGTTGCTGCCCGAAAGCAACCGTGAAATGTTTTAATCGCATCTGCTGTCTGGAAGCGGGCATTCGCCGGACTTTCCCTGCCTTCAAAGGTAAGGGCAGCCCCGGAGCCTGTTCCTTATCTTTGCATACATCGCCCGTGCCTATGTCCTGCCTGTTTCAGCTACGCCGCTTTCCTTACTTGTTTGCCTTGCTTCTGCTCGGCCTGCTGCTTACGGCGGCGCCCGAAGCCCGGGCCCAGGGCAAGCGCAGGGTGGTGCAGTTCACGGGCATTGTAGCCAGCGGCGACAGCCTGCTGGGCGTGCCCGGGGCCACGGTGTACGTGCCCAAAGCGGGCCGGGGCACGGCTACCAACGCCTACGGCTACTTTTCGCTGGCCGTGCTGGCCGGCGACAGCATCGTAATCCGCTCGCTGGGCTACGCCAACCAGACGGTCATTATCCCGGCCGACTACCAGCGCCAGAGCTATTCGGTGATTGTGCAGCTGCAGGAAGATGCTACCATTCTGCCCGAAGTGCGGGTGTTTCCCTACAGCACCGAGAAGGAGTTTAAGCGGGCTTTCCTGGCCCTCAACCTGCCCAAGGAGCGCGGCTCCAGCGCCGCCGACAACCTCAACGAGCAGCTGATGCGCCGCATCTTCAACACCCAGCCCATGGGCGCGGTGGCAAACTACCGCAACACCATGTCGCAGCAGCAGCTCGACCACGACCGCCGTATGGGCATGGCCCCCAACCAGTACTCCAACAACCCCCTGCTCAACCCCTTCAGCTGGCTGCAGCTGATTCAGCAGGTGAAGAAAGGCGAGTTCAAGAAAAAGGAAGGCGTGGACTACTAGGTAGGGAGTTATGAGTTATGAATTATGAGTTATTGACCAGTGGATTCTGGTCTTGCCAACTCAGAACTTAGAACTCACAATTCATAACTCAACAGGCAACCCTGGCCCGGCATTTCAGGTTAAGTAATGGTTTGACCTTGCTTTTCTCTGAATGGATACCAATCTTCCTGCTTCGACGCAACCGCGTGTTGTTATCATTGGCTGCGGTTTTGGGGGCCTGCGACTGGCCAAAGCCCTGCGCAAGGCGCCCGTGCAAGTGGTAGTTATCGACCGCAATAACTACCACAACTTCCAGCCCCTGCTGTACCAGGTAGCCACCGGAGCCCTGGAAGCCGACAGCATCGCCTATCCCATCCGCAAGATTTTTACCGGCCAGAAGAACTTCTTCTACCGCATGGCCGACGTGCAGCACATCAGCCCGGCCAGCAACATGGTGCATACCAGCGTGGGCGACATCCGCTACGACTACCTGGTGCTGGCCACGGGCTCGCTCACCAACTTCTTCGGGCTGGAAAGCATCGAGCGCAACGCCATGCAAATCAAGAGCATTCCGAATGCTCTGAACCTGCGCAGCTTTATCTTCCAGAACTTCGAGAAGGCCCTGCTCACCGAAAACCCTGCGGAAAAGCAGGCCCTGATGAATATTGTGGTGGTGGGGGGCGGCCCCACCGGCGTGGAAATCAGCGGCTCCCTGGCCGAGATGCGCCGCCACGTGCTGCCCAAAGACTACCCCGAGCTGGACCTGTCGGCCATGCAGATTTTCCTGGTGGAGGCCGGGCCGGCCCTGCTGGGGCCCATGTCGGAGGCCTCCCAGCAAGATGCGCTGCGCTACATGAACGAGCTGGGCGTAAAAGTGCTGCTCAACACCTCCATCAAGCGGTTTGAGGACTGCCGGGCCTACTATTCCGATACCGAGTTCATTCCCAGCGAAAACCTGGTATGGGCGGCCGGCGTGAACGGCGCCGAGGTGCCGGGCCTGCCGGCCGAAGTGGTGACCCGCAACAAGCGCATCAGCGTGAACCAGTGGAACCGGGTGGAAGGCTTCGACAACATCTTCGCCATCGGCGACGTGGCCAACATGGTGACCGAAGACATGCCCCGTGGCATGCCCATGCTGGCTCCCGTGGCCCAGCAGCAGGCCGACCACTTGGCCGACAACCTGCAGCGCATCCTGCGCGGTGAGACACCGGTCGACTTCAAGTACCTCAATAAAGGCTCTATGGCCATTGTGAGCCGCAACAAGGCAGTGGTCGACCTGCCCAAGAATGTGCATTTCAACGGCTTCTTCGGCTGGCTCACCTGGCTGTTCGTGCACCTGATGACGCTGGTCGGCTTCCGCAACAAGGTAGTAGCGCTGGTCGACTGGGCCTTCAGCTACTTCAGCTCCGACCAGGCCCTGCGCCTTATCATCCGCCCCTTCAGCCGCAAGGATTTGAAGGACGACAAAGGCAAGAAGTCGGCCGAGCACCGCACCGCAACGCCGGAATACAATCCAACGCCACCGGCCATTCAAACCCCGGCTTAGTGGGGTGATGAGGTGATGAGGTAAAATGCACATTTCACCTCATCACCTCATCACTTCATTATTTTCCCGGGCCGGCCACCACGGTTTGCAGCTGACCAGGGCTGAGGTACTCCTGGGCGAGGCGGCGCAGGGTTTCGGAGTCGGCACTCTCGGTGTGGTGCAGGAAGTTGTCGTAGTAATCGGCAGGCAGGCCCAGGAAAATCAGGGTTTTGTACTTGTCGCACTGCTCAAACACGGTGGACAGCTCGTTGGCGAACTTGCCCAGCAGGTAGCTTTTCACGGTCTCCAGCTCTTCGGCCGGAATCAGCTCTTCCTGCAAGCGGCGTAGCTCGTACTCCACCTCGCTGATGGCAAAGCCGGCCTGGTCGCCCTTTACGTCGGTGCCAATAACCAGGGAAGTGCCGTGCTCGCGCGGGGCCACGCTGGCGTAGATGCCATACGTCAGGCCTTTGTCTTCCCGGATGTTTTTCATCAGGCGGGAGCCGAAGTAGCCGCCCAGCACCTTCACCAGCAGCTGCAGCCGGTGGGTGTCGGGGTGGTGAGGGCCGGGCCAGGGGCGGCCCATGCGCAGCGAGGCCTGCAGGCTGCCAGCTACAGGCAGGTGGTCGGTCGGCGCCGGTGCATACGCGGCCAGCTGCTGCTGAATCTGCGTGGCGCTGTCGGCCAGCGGCGGCCCTCCCGCCTGGCCTGCCTGCGTAAACGCCTCGGCCACCAGCTGGTGCTGCCCGGCTACGTCGCCGCAGAGGAACACCTCGGCATTGCCATAAGCATAGGCCTGCCGGTGAAAAGCCGCGGCTTCCTCCGCAGTCAGGACCTGAAAGGCGTCGGCATCGAAGGGCCGGCCATAAGGCGTGTCGGCCCCGAATATCATTTCATTGAACCGCTCCGAGGCCAGGTAGCTGGTTTTCTGACGCTCCACGCGCACGTTCTGAACGGTGCGGGTCTTGAGCTGGCTCAGCTCAGCCTCCGGGAAGGCCGGGTTGCAGATGACGTCGGTTACGAGCGGCAGCAGCGCCGGCAGGTAGCGCGTAAGGCAGTAGAGCGTCAGCGTGGAGCGGTCCAGGCCGGCGTCGCACTCCAGCGAGGCGCCGTAGAACGCCATCTCGTCGGCAATCTGCCGGGCAGTACGGGTAGTAGTGCCTTCCAGCAGCATGCGGGCCGTAAGCATGGCCAGACCGGGCCGGGTCTCTACCGTTTTGCCCGCCCGGAATACCACCTGCAGGCGCACTACCGGCTGGGCATCGTTGGCCAGCACGTGCAGGCGGGCGCCGCCCGGCAGCGAATGCACGTCGGCCGTGGGCAGGGTAACGCGGGCCAGCGGCTGAACAGGAGGAGCAACGGTACGGTCAAGCATGTTGGGGTTAGTAGTTGATGTGCTAATTGATTGATGTGCTGATATGCTGATTATTCCTGATGTGCTTTACAGTAAAAGGCAAGAAGGAAAGCGGCTGGCTTTCCTTCTTGCCTTTTAGTTTTTACGGGAATCACCAATTAAAGAATCGGCTCTTCAGCACATCAAACAATCAGCACATTAGTTCGTGGGCGCATCGCCGCCCGTGCCGCCGGCGCCGTTTTCATCAAAGGCTTCGGCCAGCTTGTTGAAGTTGAAGTGCAGCGACACCCGGATGGTCTGGGCCAGGGGGTTGGCCTGGGAGTTGGGCACGAGGTAGGCGCCGTCGATGCCGAACACCTGGTAGCGCACGCCGGCGCCCAGGCTCAGGTACTGGCGGTTGCCTTTGGTGGGGTCTTCGTAGAAGTAGCCCGCCCGCACCATCAGCAGGTCGTTGTACGTGTACTCCAGGCCCGCCGAGAGGTTAAACTCCTTCAGCTCCTCCGAGAAGCCGCCGGGGGCGTCGCTGAACGAGCCCAGGATGCCGCTGACGATGGACTTGCGGTTGCGCTCGTCGTTCTGGGCCTTCACGCGGGCCACCTGGGCCTGGTCGTTGGGGTTGTAGTTGTCTTCGTAGTAGGGCGAAGGCACCAGCAGCTTGCTGGCGTCCAGGGCCAGCGTAATCTTGTTGTAGGAGTCAATCTCCCGCGTGATGGCCGTGCCGAGCTTCAGCGTGGTGGGCAGGAAGCTGGGGTTGGTGGCATCGGTGTAGGTGATTTTGTTGCCGATGTTCAGAATAGAGCCACCAAAAGCCAGGTTGTAAATGCCCGCGCCAATGGTGGTTTCGGTGGAGTAGTAAGCACCCAGGTCAACTGCTGCGGCGTTGCCGGGGCGGGCGTCGTTGCCCAGGGAGTTGCCGGTGAGGTTGGAGCGAATGTAGCGGGCCGAGACGCCCACGCCGAAGTTGTCGGTCAGCTTCTGCCCGTAGGAAACCGTGACGGCATATTCCTTGGGGTTGAAGGTGGGGCCGGCAATGTTCTGGGCGTTGCGGTACTGAATTTCGCCCAGGTCGAAGTACAGCAGCGAGGCTGATACGGCCGAGCGGGTGCCTACTTTGGCGTAGCCCGAGAGAAAGGCCAGGCCCATGTCGTCGGTTACGTTCCGCAGCCAGGGCGCGTAGGAGGGCGAAAAGCTATACTTGGTATTCACAAAGCCCAGCTTGCCGGCATTGTAGTAGGCCGAGTTAGCGTCGGGCGAAATAGCTACTCCCGCCTCGCCCAGGGCCGCCGAGCGGGAGTCGGGGCTGAGGGTCAGAATAGGAACGGCCGTGGTAATCGTCTGGGCCTCAACGCTGGCGGCTCCGGCCAACAAGCCGGCGCACACTGCCACACGCACACAAGAAAACGGTAACTGCATAGAGGAGGGAAAGCGGGCAGGATGTGGCCCGGGCACAAATAAAAGCGGATTAATTCAGGATGACGAGCTTTTCGAATTTCGTAGCCGTCCCGTGGTTGGGGGAGCGGACACTAATACGGTAGACGTATACGCCCCGGGCAAGTTGGTCGTCGTACTCGTCGCGTCCGTTCCAGGTAATACCTTTCTGGTGGCCTTCGCTGGCGGGCACGGTCGCCGTAAGCGTGCGCACCAGGCGGCCGGCTACGGTGAAGATTTGCACCTGCACGTCAAGGTCGTCGCCGTGTCGGTTGTGGTCGAAGCGGAACGTAGTGTTGGTTGAGAACGGGTTAGGATAGTTAAGTACGTGGTTGAGCACCAACTGTTCGTTGTGCGACACCACAAACTCAATCTCCTCTTCCGAGGAGTTGTTGTAGGTATCCCAGGCTTTCACGCGCAGCGAGTGCGGGCCGTCGGCCAGGTCTTTGAACAGGTAATGCACGCGCCCGGCTTTGAAGTTGTCGAGCTTGGCTACATACGAGTCGTTGAGGATAATCAGTTTGCTGGGGTCGCGGTCGAGGATGGCCGTTATTTCGTGGCCAATGCCGGCCCCGGTGGTGTTAATGCCGCTGTCGTCGCTCAGGTCGGCCAGCAGCTTGGTCGTCTGCCCGGTGCTGCCGCCGAATACGAACGACTCATCGTCCATGAACAGCCGGATAACCGGCGGAATGGTGTCGCGCGGGGCATTAGCATCGGCGCCACCTACGCGCAGGGGCCGCTGCCCGTGGGCGTCGACGCGGTTGCTGGGGTCAAACGCATACAGGCTTACCTTCCCGAAGCCGTTGGCCACGTTGTAGTTGATATCCTTGGGTACGACAAACGTTACCGTGTATTCGCCGTTCACCACGCTGGCCTGCCCGCCGTAGATAACGTTTTCCTGAATGCGTACATCCATGGGGGTATTGCTGGCCTCGTCGGCCAGCGTTTTCACGGTAGTCGGCTTGTCGTAGATGGTAATCTGGGCCGTGCCGTTGAAGGCGGTGTTTACGGCGCCGTTGTTCAGCACCCGGCCGCGCAGGCGCACCCGCGACAAAGCCTGCAGCGTGTCGACAGTCACCCACTGATTTGTGCGGGTCTGCAGCTTTTCGGCATTGTCCAGGCTTACGGTCTGCTCCGGGTAGGCCAGCACCATGCTGGGGTCGGCCAGCAGCGTGTAGTTGCGGTTGTTGATAACCCCCGGCACGCCCGGCCCGGGGTAGTCGTTTTTACTTAGCCTTACCACCGTCCCAATGCTGGGCATGCGGCCATTGCTCAGGGGCCGAAACACGCGGCCATAGAAAGCCTGGTTCAGCCCGTGGTTCTGGCCGGCATCTACTACGCGCGTTGTGGTGAAGAGGCCCACGGCGCCACCATTCATGTTATCGGTCATCACCTGTTCGCCGGCCGAGGTAAAATCGGGGTTGTCGTAGGTGCTGAAGTCGCAGGTGCCCGTCACCATAAAGGTTAGGTTGTTGCTGTTGCGCAGCGCCATCACTGAGGCGTTGGTCACAATCTGCTCGTCGGTCCAGCCCTTGGGGCCGCCGTGGCCGAGGTAGTTTACAATCAGCGAGCCCTGCTCAATCGATTCATCCAGCAGGCGGTTGGTCTGGGGCGAGCGTTGGCCGGCGGCCACTGTTATCTGCGGGAAAAGGTCGAGGTAAACTTTGCGGATGTTATACGCCGGGTCGGTGCTCTGAATGGTGCTGGCAATGCCCTCGCTCTGGTCCGCGAAAAGGTTGTTGTCGCCATCATCGGCGGTCATGGTTACGCGGTTGCGCCATTTGCCGTAAGCGGGCACGGCGTCGTAGGAAATGATTTTGCTGACCATCAGCCGCGCGTTTTCCGTGGAGTTGGGGCTGCCCTTGGGCGTGCGCACGGGCAGGCGGCCAATGCCGATGTCGAGCATCTCTGTGCCGGGCGACAGCTCATTCCACTCGCCCTCGTTGTCGTCGAGCAGGCCGAAGTAGTCGTCGGAGGAGTAGCTGGCCTGGCCATATACGCCCCCGTAGAATGGCGCCAGCGACTCGCGCGACTGGTAGGTTGGCACCAGGTTCTGATTGGCCCGGTTGAAATCGGCGTCCGTCTTAAACGGCACCCGGTCGCGCCACCAGGCGGGCTCAAACGTGCGGTTGTTGAAAGGGTCCGACTTGTAGTCGAACGACGCATCGCCGAACAGCAGCAGGTGCATTTGCTTGCCCGCCGGGGCGCGGTCGTACACCTGCTTCATCAGGTCGCGAATGGCGGTAACATCCTGCCCGCCGGAGCCAAACTCGTTGTACACCTCCGTGGTGGTGACAACGGCCACGCGCAGGCCGTTGCGGGTGCGGCGGTGGTTGGCCAGTCGCTCCGCTTCGGCCCGGAAAGGTGGATAGGCGACTATGACCATATCCAGCGGATTGCCGGAGCCGGCATTTAGCGCGTGCAGGTTTTGGTTGGCCACCCGGCCGAAGCGGCGGGGGGTGGGAAAGTTGCCGTTGGGCCGGAAGGCCACGTACTCGCGCAGGGTATCGGTGCTGGCCAGGAAGCTCCCTGTGGCGCGGTCGAAGGCAACAACCTGCACACCGCGGGGATTGGTAACATCCCACACCGTGGCGTCGCTGGCATTGCTGAGCAGGAAGCGGCTGACGGCCTGGGGCGCAATATTCTCCAGGGAGCGGAACTCCAGCAGGTCGCCACTAAGGCGCAGCTGCCGGGTCGCGTTGATAACCAGATAGTCCAGGTAGCCACTGGCCGTGGCATCGCCGCTGGTGTAAGTCATATTTACCCGCACCTCGGGGCCAACGCCGGCAGGCAGCGCCGTTTGGTAAGTAGCAGTGCTCACCTTGGCAATTTCCGCGTAGGGATAAGTATCGAGCTGGCTTAGTCCCTGGGTTCCAATTACCGTCTGGCTGCCACCGGCCGAGCCGCTGACGCTGATGCGGAACGAGGAAGCGGTAGCAGAGCGGGCTACCGTCGACGAGGTGACACGCAGCTGCCCGCCGGGTACCAGGTCGGGAATGTTGAACGTGAAGCTGCGCTGGCTGTTGGGGCTGAAGCCCTCCCCTACCCAGTTGCGGCCCGAGCGCAGCAGGTTAGCCAGGTCGTGCTCGTGAAACTGCCGCTCGGCAAAGGTGCTGATGGTGGCCACGCTGCCGCCGGCTGTGGGAGGGGCCAGGGAGGATACCCGCCGGCCGGGCGTGCTTCCTACCGTAATAAAGTAATAAGTGGTATCGGTGTAGATGTTGTTGCGGTGGCGGAACAGCCCGCCCTGGGCCTGCCAGGTGTGTGCGCCTGGCGAGTAGAACAGCAGGTACTCGTTGCTGTCGAAAATATTATCGGGGTTGCCTACAAACTGCACTGCGTTTTCCACCAGGTCGTCGGGGCGGTACACGTCGTTGGCCTGGGGCAGGATACCGGTCGAGTTGCCATAGATGCGCACCCGGCTGGGGTCCAGGCCCTGGGTGTTCACGCCCAGGTCGCGCAGGGTGGCCAGGTCCAGCTTATAGATGCCGCTTTCGGCCACGCCCACCTTAAACCAGTCGCCGGTAGCCAGCACCGACGACGTAGCATGGCGGCGGGTTAGCACGCGGCGGGCCGCAGTAGCGGCCAGGTTGGGCGAGTACACGTAGTCGAACGATACCAACCGCTCGGGCTGGCCGGTCTGGGGGTTGCGGCGCACGGTGCGCACCGTCAGGTGGGTGACGGGGAGCTTCATCTCGGTGCCTTGCACCAGACGGGGCTCGGGGCCGGCGGGGAGGCGGCCGGCGTCAAACAGCTTGGCGTCGGCGGGCGGCAGGGCCTCGTACACCACATTGGCGAGCTGCCCCTGCTCCACGGCCCCTTCCAGGCGCATGCCAAACAGGCCAACCTGCTCGTCGATGCCATGGTAAGCCTTTTCGAACGTTGGCACCTTCTGCTTGCGGGGCGCGCGGGAAGGCACTTCCGCGTAGCCATTCCACTTAATGACGGCGTGGGCAGTGGTAGCGCCTCCGGTCTGAGCCCGCGTAGGGGATGCCGAAGAAAGAAGGAGCCCTGCCCAAGCCAGAAGAAAGGAGAGATAACGCATACACGAATGGTTGAAAAGACCTATAGCTGAAGTGGCACACCACGGGTTGTTCCCGCAACACCGCCTCCCGGAGTCGGGTTCACCGGAAGGCAGCATCCTAACTGAGGGTTACAACAATTATTGTAAGATTTACTCCTTAAATAATTACCGGGCGGCCGACTTCGGCACCGACAGCAGTACATAAAGCAGCACCACCAGGGGCACTGCCGTGGCGTGCAGCGCCAGCAATAATCCTGCCGCGAGCAGCAAAAATAAAAACCGGCGGCGGTTGTCGGCCCAGCGCAAGGTCTTAAACTTCAAAGCAAAAAGCGGCAGCTCAGCCACCAACAGTCCGGAGAGCAGCACCGTGAGCCCCAGCAGCACCCAGGGCGTGAGAATGAAGCCCGACACGCCAAACTGGTCGTTGGTCAGAATAAGGGGCAGCGAAGCCACGACCAGCGTGCAGGCCGGCGTGGGCAGCCCGATAAAGGACGTAGTCTGCCGGGTGTCGTTGTTGAACTTGGCCAGGCGCAGCGCCGAAAAGATGGTCACGATAAAGCCCAGGTAAGGCAGCAGGCCCATGGAGGACAGGGACGGCGATGCAGCGCTGCCCGGCTCCTGCCCGGTGGCCATAAACAGCAGGCTAAACAGGATTGCGCCCGGCACCACGCCAAAGGACACCATGTCGGCCAGGGAATCCAGGTCTTTGCCAATGGCCGAGGACACGCGCAGGGCCCGCGCCAGCAGGCCATCAAAAAAATCGAACACGGCTGCTGCACCAACGAAATAGGCCCCGGTGCTGAGCTGGCCGTGAAAAATAAACGTCAGCGCCAGGCACCCGCACAGCAGGTTCAGGCAGGTGACGGCATTGGGCAGATTTCTTTTCATTTAACAATTATCATTTAACCGTTAACAGTTGTTCCTACAAGCTATTCAATCCAGCAAGCCGAGGGGGCTCCCCTCCATTGTTAATTGATAACTGTTAACTGCTAATTGACAAGGAATGGGTTGCTGCGGCGCTCGGCCCCGATGGTGGTGGTGGGGCCGTGCCCTGGGTAAACGGTGGTAGCATCGGGCAGGGTCAGCAGCTCGGTTTCGATGCTGCGAATCAGGGTGGCGTGGTTGCCGCCCGGCAGGTCGGTGCGGCCGATGCTTTGCTGAAACAGCACGTCGCCGCCAATCAGCGCCTGGCTGGGGGCGTGGTAGAATACTACGTGGCCGGCGGAGTGGCCGGGTGTGAAGCGTACCTGCAGCTCGGTATCGCCAAAGCGCACGGTCTGCCCGGCGGCCAGCTCCCCGCTGGGCTCGGCTGGCTGGTAGCCGGCAAAGCCGTAGGGGCCGGCGTAGAGGGGCACGGCGTTCAGGGTGGGAAGGTCCAGGGGGTGCAGCAGGTAGGGCGTGCCGGGCCAGGTTTGCAGCACAAAGGCATTGCCCAGCACGTGGTCGATGTGGGCATGGGTGTTGAGCAGCAGCGTCACCTGCAGCTGGTTTTCCTCCACGTAGCGCCGCAGGGTTTGCTGCTCCTGGGCGTCGTAGCAGCCGGGGTCGACGATGGCGCACTGCCGCGTGGCCTCATCAATCAGCAGGTAGGTGTTTTCAGAAAAGGCGTTAAATGTGAAGCAGACAACTTTCATGCGCAAACAGGGGTCAGGAAGCAATGCGGAAAGGTACGGCGGTGATTTTTTAAAGGCTGATTGGTTAATGGGGTGAGGAGGTGATGAGATGATGAGGAATGTGACGTTCCACTTACTTCCACACAAACCAAAGAGAAGTGGTTTACGCACCATCACACCAGCGTCCTGGCTGTTATTGCCTTACTGCACAACGCTACCAGCAGCCCTTCCTGGCATATTATTACTTCACCGCCTCACACCCTATCACCTTATCACTTCATCACCTTTTCACTTCATCACCAAAATCAGCACATCAACAATTCACCCCATTCCGCCCTACCTTGCCACCGATGACAAGCTGCGACTTTATAGTAGTAGGGCACGGCCTGGCCGGGGCTACGCTGGCCTACGTATTGCGCCAGCGCGGCTACCACGTGCTGGTGTTCGACCCTGAGCCGGCCGACACCGCATCCCGGGTAGCCGCCGGCCTGATGAACCCGGTGGCTGGTAAGCGCTTTGCGCTGAGCTGGCAAGCAGCCGAGCTGCTGCCCGCTGCGGCTGCTTTTTACCAGCAGCTGGAGCAGCGCTTTGGGCAGCAGTTTTTCTTCCCGGCACCCATTTTCAAGATTTTTGGCTCCCTGGATGAGCAGCGCGCGATGCTGGCCCGGAGCGCCGAGCAGCCCTGGGGCGACTTTGTGGCCAGCCTCACGCCAGCCGACCCGGGCATTGCGGGCGTGCAGGCGCCTTTTGGCGGGGCCTGGCTGCAGCACGGCGGGCATGTGCGGGTGCAGGAAATGCTGGATGCGCTGGCTGCCGAAGGCCGGCGCGAGGGCTGGCTGCGACGCGAAACTTTTGATTGGTCCCGGCTCGTTACCGACGCGGCCGGACTTGTCTACAGTGGGCAGGTGCAGGCTCGCCACGTCGTTTGCTGCGAGGGCGCGGCGGCGGTGTTAAACCCCTACTTCAGCTGGCTGCCCCTTACCCCCAACCAGGGCGAGGTGCTGGATGTGGAATGTCACGACCTGCCCACGGCCCAAGTACTCAACCGGGGTGCTTACGTGGTGCCGGTGGGCGAAGGCCGGTTTCGGGTAGGAGCTACCTACCGCTGGCCGCCCTTTGCCGATGGCCCTACGGCAGCTGGCTTACAGGAGCTAAGCGAGCGGCTGCAGGTTATCACAAGCCGGCCTTTTTCCGTAGTAAAGCAGCGGGCCGGGGTGCGGCCGGCGGTGCGCGACCGGCGGCCGCTGCTGGGGCCTCACCCTACCGTGCCGGGCCTGAGCTTCTGCGGCGGCTACGGCTCAAAAGGCGTGATGCTGGCTCCGCGGCTGGCAGCCCTGCTGACCGACTGGCTGGAAGGAAGTGCTGCGCTGTGGCCCGACGTGGACCTGCGGCGCTATGCTTCCCACCATGCCGCCGCCAACCGCGCATAATTTTTGTTGTCTGACGTTCAATGACTGGTGCGTGAAGTTGAAAAAATATAGTTTCAGCCCCCGGCCGGCCCGTTTAGCCGGGAGGGAGCTTGCCGTTTGCTTTCGTTATCTGTCTCTATGACCAGTTTCTTTCCTTTCAAAGCCACCCGGGGTGCCGCGCTGCTGGCAGCGCTGCTGCTGGCCCTGCCGGCAGCCCGTGCCCAAACGGCCCAGGAGCCTTTTGGCCGGGTACGCATTCAGTACAAGAACTTCGAGTGGCAGCAGTTTGCCACCCAGAACTTCATCGTGTACTTCTACGATGGCGGCGAACCCAGTGCCCGCCGGGCGGCGGAGTATGCGGAGCGAGAGCTGCAGCGCATCACGGCCCTGATTGGCTACTACCCCTACTCCAAGACCACGCTGCTGCTGTACAACTCCGTGGGCGACCTGCGCCAAAGCAACATCGGCCTGAGCTCCGACAAGCAGCTGACCGGCGGCGAAACGCCCATTGCCCGCATGAGCAAGGTGCAGATTGCCTTTACCGGCCAGCAAACCGACTTCAAGCGCGAGCTCAGCACCCAGATTACGACCGTGCTGCTCAACGACATGATGTACGGGGGCTCGCTGAAGGAAGTACTGCAAAGCAGCTACCTGCTGCAGCTGCCCGACTGGTTTATCGGCGGGGCCGCCGCGTATGCCGCGGAGGGCTGGAGCGTGGAAATGGATGGCTACATGCGCGACATGACCCGGCAGCATACCAGCAACCGCACGGCGCCCTTCTTCCTGCGCAACCCCCAGCTGGCCGGCCAGAGCATCTGGAACTACGTAGCCGAGCGCTACGGCTACACCACCATTCAGAACATCCTGAACCTGACGCGTATCACCCGCGACATTGAAGTTGGCATCAGCTCCTCGCTGAACGTGCCCTTTAAGGTTTTCCTGAAAGACTGGCTGACCTACTACCGCGACCTGAACGGGCAGCCCACGGCGGCCCTGGTGATGCCCGACGCCCAGCACAACCTAAGTGGACGCAACCGCCGGAACGCGGTGTACTCCCAGCCCGTGTTCAGCCCCAACGGCCAGCAGATGGCATATGCGGTGAACGACCAGGGCCGCTACCGCGTGGTGGTGGCCCGGCGCGACGGCAGCCACCGCCGCATCATTCGGCGGGGCGGCTACAAAACCCCCGACCAGCAGGTGGAAACCCGCCTGCCCGTGCTGGCCTGGCGCGGCAACTCCCAGGTGGCCATTGCCGAGATGCTACGCGGCGAAATGAGCCTGCACCTGCGCGATGCCGCGGGGCACGACCTGCTCAGCCGCGTAGGCGAGGCCGTGAAGTTCAAGCGGCCGGCTTCCCTCTTCGATGCCTACGACCAGGTGCTAAGCCTGAACTACTCGCCCGATGGCAAGGCCCTGGTGTTTAACGCCGTGCGGGGTGGCCAAAACGACCTGTTCCTGCTGCGGGCCGGCAGCCGCAAGGCCGAGCAGCTCACCAACGACCTGTTCGACGACATTCAGCCGGTGTTTCTGCCGGGGGGGCAGGGCATTGTGTTCAGCTCCAACCGCTACCTCGATTCGGCCGGGCGGGCCCGCCCGGCTACCTTTCCCAACGTGGTGAACAACTACGACCTGTTCCTCTACCACCTCGATGGGCGGGCTATTCCCGTGGAAACCCTGGTGAGCACCATCTCCAATGAGCTGCGCCCCCGGGCTATTTCCGACGACGAGATTGTGTACCTGAGCGAGGAAAACGGGGTGCGCGGCATCTACAGCTACTCTCTGAAAACCAAGCAGCGGGCCCCCATGAGCAACTTCCTGCCCAACATGCAGGACTTCGACTACAGCGCCGCGAGCAAGGCCCTGGCTTTTGTGGTGCCCTTCCAGGGCCGCGACCAGCTCTACCTCTATCCCGACTATGCCCTGCCCAGCGCCCTGACGCTCAACAAAACCACCCGCCAGCAGACGCTGGAAGACCGGTCGGTAGCCGCTGCGGCACCCAAGCCGGCGCCTAAGCCGGCCCCGGCTCCCGTCGACACCACTGGCACTGCAAAGCGCCGGAAGGCAGCAGGTACCATCAATACCAGCAATTACCAGTTTGAGGAAGACGAGCCGGCCCCGCTGGCCGCCAAGCGCCGCCGCCAGGCGGCTGCCGACGCCGCCAAAGCGGCTCAGCCCGAGACGCCCCTGCTCACGGGCCCCTTCCGCAACGACACCCGCTTTATGGCCGACAACGTGTCGTCGGCCCTGTACGTGGACCCGCTGCTGGGCCTGGGCCTGCAGTTCCGGGCCGGCCTGACCGATGCGCTGGAAAATCACCGCATCGACGCCAGCTTGTTTGGGCTGTTCGACCTGCGTACCAGCAATATCCAGGCTTCGTACACCAACTTCACCAAGCGCTACGACTGGGGCATTGGCTACCAGAAGCAGGCTTACTTTTTCGACTCGGACCGGGGCAGCCGCTACCGCTACGGCCGGCATGAGGTGGCCCCCTTTGTCTCCTATCCGCTGACGCACAACATCAGCGTACGGATAGGCCCGCGCTACGTCAACATGACGCGCATTCGCACCAATGACATCTCGGTTATTGAAGACGAAACCCAGAACTACCTGGGTTACAATGGCGAGCTGGTGTTCGACAACGCCATTATGACCGGCGTCAACATGATGAGCGGTACCCGCATGAAAGTGGCCTTGCTGGGCCTCAACAACCTCGGGAACCGGGGCCTGAACTTCTCGCGCCTGACCATCGACCTGCGCCATTACCAGAAGCTGCACCGCTCGCTGGTGTGGGCCAACCGTGCCAGCTACGGGCACTTCTTCGGCCCGCACCCGCAGTTCTTCCGCCTGGGAGGCATGGACAACTGGCTTAATGCCAGCTACGAAGGCGGAAACCGGACTACGTACGAAGACCCCGCCCAGAACTTCTACCAGCAGTTTGTGACCAACATGCGCGGCTTCGACTACAGCAGCCGCACCGGCTCGCGCTATCTGCTGTTCAACAGCGAGCTGCGCTTTCCTATTGTGCAGTATTTCTCCCGCCGCCCCATCTACTCCGGCTTTTTCCGCAACCTGCAGCTGACGGCCTTTGCCGACGCCGGCACGGCCTACTCGGGCGGCAACCCCTTTGGCGAGGACAACTCCAACAATACCACCCCGTTTGGGGGCAACGGCAGCCTGTTCTCGGGCACAGTAACCAACTTCAGCAACCCCTTTCTGGTAGGGTATGGCTTTGGGGCCCGCACCACGCTGCTGGGCTTCTACGGCAAGTTTGACATGGCCTGGGGCCAGGAAAACTACGTCACTAAGTCGCCCAAGCTCTACTTCACCTTGGGGTACGACTTTTAGCAGGTGGGCTAACGCCGCTGCCGAAAGCCCGCCGGAAGCTACTCCGGCGGGCTTTTTTATGCCTTGGCAGCTGGTGTTGGCCCAGCGGGCCGGCTGAGGTGCCAAAGCGGCTTTGCCCGGTCTGCCCGTTCTTTGCAGCCCATTCCCTACTCGCCTACTCTTATGAAAACGCTCTTTACGCTGCTGTTGCTGGCGGCCGGCATTGCGCCGGCCAGCGCCCAATACCAGACGCCCGGTACCGGCGTGCGCTGGACGCTGGCCCAGCTGGCGGCGGCTACGGGCTCCAACGTGGCCAGCACCGGCCCCGGGCAGTACGCCATTGCCGGCAACCTGCGGCTGCGGGCCACCGACACCCTGGTTATCAGCACCAACGCCACGGTGCGCATTGCCTCGCTGGCCGAAATCAACATCGACGGCGTGCTGCTCGTGAACCCGCCCGACTCGGTGAAATTCACGGCCCAGACCAGCACGGCGCCGTTTCACAGCTTCTGGTTTTCGGCCACCAGCAACGCCGTGCTGCGCAAAACAATCGTGGAGTATGGCGGCGGGCTGAAGACCGTTGACGCCGGGCTGCTGCTCGACAGCTGCGTGGTGCGCTACCAGGTGGCCCGCATCGGCACGGTAAACACCAACAGCGGGGCCATCAACATCTCCGGCGGGGCGCCGCGCATCCTCAACAGCCTTATCTACGGCAATGCCCGCTCGGCCATTGCCAGCCCCTCCAACCGGCCCACGGCGCCCATTATCCGCAACTGCGTTATCCGCGACAACAACACCGAAAACGGCAACTATCCGCAGATTAACCTGGGCATCGGGGGCGCTACGCCCACGGTTATAACCGGCAACCGCGTGATTGGGCGCTACAACATGGCCGGCGGCATTGCCATTTCCAACCTGCTGGGCACCGCGGCCGTCACGGACGTGGAAATCCGCCGCAACTACGTGGCCAACAACCGCTACGGCATTGCCGTGCTGGGCTCCAACATTACCTCGCGCATTGTGCGCAACATCGTGGAGAACAACAACACCAACCCCAACGCCAACACCGGCGGCAGCGGCCTTAACTTCCAGGGCGGCGCTACCAACACCGGCGTGGTAAGCCGCAACATCCTGCGCGGCAACCTCTGGGGCGTGACCATGCTGCGCACCTCCACCACCAGCGCTGCGCCTGGCCCCACCGTAAGCTTCGGCGACGTGAGCAGCCCCGACAGCCTGAACGTGGGCCTCAACCTGATTTACAACAACGGCAACGGCGGGCAGGTGTACGACTTCTACCTCAACATGCCCGACAACGTGATGGCCCAGAACAACGACTGGGGCAGCAGCTCGGCCGCCGTAATTGAAAGCCACATCGTGCACCAGGTAGACCAGCCGTCCCTGGGCCTGCTCAGCTTCCAGCCGTTCCGGCAGACCATCGTCAGCAGCAGCCGGCAGGGCAGCGCCCAATTGCTGGGGCTGGGCCTGGGCTTGTACCCTAACCCGGCGCGCGAGCAGCTTTTACTGCGCCTGGAAGCCGCGGGCCCGGCTACCGTTCAGCTGCGCGATGCCCAGGGCCGGGTGGCATTGCGCCGCGTGCTAACGCCCGCTGAGGGCCACCTCCGCGTGCCGGTAAGCGGCCTGGCGGCAGGCCTGTATACCGTGGAAGTAGAGCAGCAGGGCCGCCGCGCTACGGCAAAAGTGGCTATTGGGGAATAACGAGGGGCGGTCTGGTCGTATCTTTGCGGCCCGATTAAGCCCTGGTACCCGTGCAGCTGCTCAGCGAAATATCCACCTTGTTAGCCAAAGACTTCCGCCTGGAATGGCGGCAGCGGGCGGCACTGGGCGGCATGCTGCTCTACGTGGGCAGCACGGTATTCGTGGCCTTTCTCAGCTTCAGCCTGCGCGGCGGGCAGCCCCCGGCCCCGGCCTGGAACGCGCTGTTCTGGGTGATTCTGCTCTTTGCCGCCGTCAATGCCGTGGCCAAGGGCTTTATGCAGGAAAGCCCGGGGCAGCGCCTCTACTACTACACCCTGGTGCGGCCCCAGGCCATTATCCTGGCCAAGATGCTCTACAACGCCCTGCTGCTGCTGGCGGTAGCGCTGCTGGGTTTGCTGCTGTACACCGTGTTCCTGGGCAACCCCATTCAGAACCATACCCTGTTTCTGGCCAACCTGGTGCTGGGGGCCGTGGGCTTTGCCACCACGCTCACGCTGGTGTCGGGCATTGCGGCCAAGGCCGGCGGCAACGGCGCCACCCTCATGGCCGTGCTGGGCTTCCCGGTGATGGTGCCCATGCTGCTGCTCCTTATTAAGGTCAGCAAAAATGCCCTCGACGGCCTCGACTGGAGCGTGAGCCAAGGCTCGGTGCTCACGCTGCTGGCCCTGAACATGATTGTGGCAGCCCTGTCCTATCTGTTGTTTCCCTTTCTATGGCGCGGCTGAGCTTAGTAGTAAATAGTAAGGCATAAAAAATCTATTGCGTTCAGCTTCATTAACCCACGCAGTATCCCAATTATCTTAAAACAACCCTAATACCTAATATCTTATGAATCCAAAGATTATCGGTAGTGTGCTGGGCCTGGTATTTACGGTGCTGGGCGTGTGGGGCGGGCAGAAGCTGGTGGAGCAGCAGGGCGGCGGCTGGGCCTGGAAATTCCTGACCATCCTGCTTATCGTCGCGGCCACCGCCGTGGGCATTCTGGTGCCGGTGCCGGCTTTGCCCATCGTAAACGAGAGCATCCGCAACCTGTTTTTCCACGTGCCCATGTGGTTTTCCATGCTGATGGTACTGCTGGTATCGGTGTGGTACTCCATTCGCTACCTGCGCAATCCTTCGGCACGCCTGGACATTCTGGCCCATGAGTCGGCCAAAACCGGCATCGTGCTGGGCTTGCTGGGCCTGGCCACCGGCAGCCTCTGGGCCCGCTACACCTGGGGCGCCTGGTGGACGCCCGACCCCCGCCTGAACGGGGCGGCCGTGGCCATGCTCATCTACGGGGCCTACCTGGTGCTGCGCGGCTCTTTCCGCGACGAGCAGCAGCGGGCCCGGGTGTCGGCCATCTACAACATTTTCGCCTTCGCGGCGGTCATTCCCCTGCTGTTTGTGCTGCCCCGCCTGAGTGGGCCTTCCCTGCACCCGGGCCAGACCGGCAACCCCGGCTTCAACCAGTACGACCTTGACAGCACCATGCGGCCGGTGTTCTACACGGCCGTGCTGGGCTGGATTCTCTTCGCCTTCTGGCTTACCCAGGTGAGCAGCCGCTACGCTCTCCTGCAATTGAAACACGATGAAAATTAAAGCATTCCCGCGCCTGACCACCATCTTTTTTCTGCTCCTGGCCCTGCTTGCCAGTGCCAGCGCCGCCTTTGCCCAAGGCGCCGATACCCCGGCCATGGCCGACGGACTGCGAGCCAGCGGCAAAATCTACGTGGTGGTGGCCGTGGTGGTCGTCATCGTGGGTGGCCTGCTGCTCTACCTCATTGCCCTCGACCGCAAGGTGAGCCGGCTCGAAAAAGTACTAAAGCCCTAAGCCTGACTTTTATCATTCCAGGTGGGGCACCTCTGCCGCTACTTCGCTGTTAAATAGTCAACCCGACCCAAGCTTACTTCTTCCGCACATCCCGGGATTATGAAAAAAGCACATATCCTCATCATTGCCATCATTGCCGTGGCCGTGGCTATTATCCTCAGCACCACGGCCGACGCCAGCGTGTACGTGGGCTTCAGCGAAGCCCGGCAGCGGGCTGCCGAGGGCAACACCACCAAGGTGCACGTGGTGGGCCGCCTGCCCCGCGATGGCCAGAACAAGCCCGTGGGCCTGCAGTACGACCCCATGGTCGACCCCAACTACTTTGCTTTCACCCTCGTCGACTCGACCCAGATAGCCCAGCGCGTGGTGTACAACAACCCCAAGCCCCAGGACTTCGACACCTCCGAGCAGGTGGTAATTACCGGGGCCATGCGCGGCGACGTGTTCATGGCCGACAACATCCTGCTCAAGTGCCCGAGCAAGTATGTGAAAAAGGATTTGGAAGGCGCCACCGCCGCCAATTAAATTATCAATTGGCAATGAGCAATGAACAACCGCAGGAAGGCGCAAGCCAATGCCAACCTCATTGTTCATTGCTCATTGCCAATTGCTCATTGAATACAGCATGAATCTATTAGTAGGAAACATCGGCCATTTCAGCGTCATCCTCGCGTTTGCGGCGGCGCTGGTGGCGGCGTATAGTTACTTCCAGGCCTCCCGGGGCCGCGCCCTCGGCGACAGCGACGCCGGCTGGCTGCGGCTGGCCCGCGGGGCCTTTTTCGTGCACGGCCTGGCCGTGCTGGCCGTGGTGGCGAGCTTGTTTTTCATCATCTACGCCCACCGCTACGAGTACTACTACGCCTGGAGCCATAGCTCCAACCACCTGCCGGTGCACTACATGATTTCCTGCTTCTGGGAAGGGCAGGAAGGCTCTTTCCTGCTCTGGATATTCTGGCACGTGGTGCTGGGCTTGTTCGTGATGCGCTTCAACCAGCGCTGGGAGGCGCCGGTGATGGCCATTTTCAGCGGCGTGCAGCTGTTCCTGGTGTCCATGATTCTGGGTGTGGTAGTGGGCGACCTGAAAATCGGCTCCTCCCCTTTCATTCTGCTGCGCGACTTCATGAGCGACCTGCCGGTGTTCAAGATGAACCCCGACTTCGTGCCCAAGGACGGAACCGGCCTCAACCCCCTGCTGCAGAACTACTGGATGGTGATTCACCCGCCCACGCTGTTCCTGGGCTTTGCGCTCACGCTGGTGCCCTTCGCCTTCGCCATTGCCGGCCTCTGGAAAAAGGAGCTGACTTCCTGGGTGAAGCCGGCCATTCCGTGGACGCTCATTGGCGGCGGCGTGCTGGGCGTGGGCGTGATGATGGGCGCCTACTGGGCCTACGAAACCCTCAACTTCGGGGGTTACTGGAACTGGGACCCGGTGGAAAACGCCGTGTATATTCCCTGGCTGGTGCTGGTGGCCTCGCTGCACGGCCTGGTGCTGTGGCAGAAGCGCCGCACGGCCCTGCGCACCTCCTTCGTGCTGGTTATTGCCACCTTCGTACTCATTCTCTACGCCACCTTCCTCACCCGCAGCGGCGTGCTGGGCAATGCCTCGGTACACTCCTTTACCGACCTGGGCCTGTCGGGCCAGCTGCTGATTTACCTGGGCGCGTTTACCGTGCTTTCCATTGTCCTGCTGGTGCGCCGCTGGAGCTCTATTCCAGTGTCGCCCAAGGAGCTGACCATGTATCACCCCGAGCTGTGGGTGTTTGTGGGCGCCACAGTGCTCTGCCTGGGCGCCTTCCAGGTGCTCGTGACCACCAGCATCCCGGTGTATAACGCCCTGCTGGGCCTGGTGGGCATCAAGTCCAACATGGCCCTGCCGGCCGACCAGATTGGACACTACACCAAGATTCAGCTCTGGATGGGCGTGCTGGTAGCCCTGCTCTCGGGCCTGGCGCAAATCATGTGGTGGCAGCGCAACAACAAAACCACGCTCACCAACGCGCTGTCGGCGCCGGGCATCCTGGCCTTGCTGGGCGCTTCGCTGGTGATTCTGCTGCTGCGCTACTTCAAGCTCACCATCACCCCGGCCTATATCGTGCTGCTGGTAGCCGGCCTGTTTGGGGTGCTGGCCAACTTCGGAATGATTTTCACGCTGTTCCGCCGCGGCATCACGCTGTCGGGCGGCGCGGTGGCCCACCTGGGCATTGGCCTGATGCTGCTCGGCATTCTGGCATCGGCGGGCTATTCCAACATCATTTCGCGCAACGTGTCGGGCCTGCTCTACTCGCGCGAGTTCCCCGAAGACCTGAACCGCGACAACGTGCTGCTGTGGCGCAACGAAACCACCAAGATGCAGGACTACGACGTCACCTACACCGGGCAGTTCTTCGAGGTGCCCGGCGTGCCCGGCTACATAGATAAGCAGCTGCTCTACCGCACCGACGACGAGTACAAAGCCCTGGCCCGCGCCGAAATCAAGGTCGACGACAAAACCTACTACAAGGCCGGCGACACCCTGGAAATCGCGCCCGAGAATACTTTCTACCGCGTTACCTACAAAGACCGGAAGTCGGGCGACAAGTTCGTGCTCTATCCCCGTGCCCAGGTAAATGAGGAGATGGGCGGCCTGCTGGCCTCGCCGGCCATTAAGGTGTTCTGGGACCACGACATCTACTCCCACATCAGCTCGGTGCTGGACCCGCGCAAGGAGCGGGAATGGAGCGAGCCCAAGGACCACACCCTGGCCGTTGGCGACACCATCTTCCTCAACGACTACTTCGCCGTGTTCCGCGCCATTGAGCCGGCCCACGAAACGGCGGGCCTGGGGCTGCAGAAAGGCGACATCGCCCTGCAGGCCGACATCATTGTGCACGGCGAGCGCCGGCAGTACCACGCCCACCCCGTATTCGTGATTCGTAACCGGCAGATTGGCCGCGTGCCCGACGAGGTAGAAGACCTGGGCGTGCGCCTGGTGCTCAACAACATCGACCCGCAGGCCGGCAAGTTCACCTTCGGCGTGAGCACGGCTCAGAAAGACTATATCATCCTCAAAGCCACCGAAAAGCCCTTCATCAACCTGCTGTGGAGCGGCACCCTGCTCATGGCCCTGGGCTTTGGCCTGAGCCTGCGCCAGCGCAACCGCAAGCCCTTGCCCATTGAAGAAGAAGCCGTGGCCGCGGAGGAGCTGACGGCCTCTAAGCAGACAGCGACTGCATAGCTTCCTTGAGGAGCTCAATAAGCAAGCGCCCTGGCCTTAAGATGGCCGGGGCGCTTGTTTGTGAAAGGCTTACCAAAAGCACATGATGTAACTAACAAAAGCCCCGACTTGTATAGGTCGGGGCTTTTTCAATAAGTGCTGGGGTTAGCGGGCGTAGGTGGTGATGCTTGTTTCACTCTGGGAGCTAGACGAGAAAGTAGTGCGTAAGACCATGCGGCGGTCAGTCAGCTCGTCAATGGTGTAGGTTTGTGGCGATAGTGCTTTCAGGCTCAGGGCGGTGCCCCTTACTGTGTAAGGAATCACTCGGCCCCAAGATGGCGGGTCCGGGGGCTGCCAGCGACGAAGGGTTGCAGCGTGGATGCTGGCCCAAGCCCATCGAAGGCCGGGAGCAGCAGCAGTAGGCTCAGCACCCGGCTTCTACCCGAAATCACTGTTTGCAGAAACTGCATAGCGCACAAGCAAAGCTCTGCCCAAGAGGCTGCCCTAAAGCTAACGTCTCCGTCGGTTTTGGTTGGTTTGAGCAACAAAAAGGGCCGCCCGGTGGGGCGGCCCTTTTGCCGTATCAAGCGAGGCTGAGCCTTACTTAACAATGGAAATCTGCTGCAGGGAGTAATCCTGGCCGTTCAGCACCTTGATTGTGTAGATGCCGGCAGCAAGGTTCGACAGGTCAACTTCGTTGGTGAAGTTGTCCTTAGCCGAGCCCGTGTACACGCGCTGGCCCATCATGTTGGTTACTTCCACACCCAGCGACTTGGCGTTGGCGCCGCGTACTTCGAGGCTGAACTTGCCGGAAGTCGAGGGGTTGGGGTATACCGAAATGGCCCGGTTCAGGGCTGCCGAAGTACCCAGCACCGCGGAGATGGTTACATCGTCCACGGCCAGGAAGAACTGGTCGGCCGCGCTAATAGCGTGGAAGCCTACATAGTAGGTGCCGGTGGTAGCCGGCATGATGTCGGCTACGGCCGGGGTGCTGGTGTTGGTAGCCTGCACGTAAGTGGCCGAGGTAACGCTGGTGTTGGTATAGAGCATGTTGGTCTGGCCCGCCGGAGTGGCGGAGCTGCCGTACTTCACTTCCAGGCCTTCGGGATACGACGCACCGGCCGAGCGCAGCCAGAACGAGAGGCGGTAGCGCTGGCCACCGGTCAGGCGCAGGGCCGGAGTATAGAACCAGTCGTCGCCACCAACGGTGTTGTCGTTGGTGTTGTAGAAGTACACCATGGCGTTGCCCGTACCGCCGCGGCCGATGGGCAGGTTGGGGTTGGCCTGGGTGGGCACCGTAGCCCGGGCCTGCCAGGTGTTGTTGTCGTTGTTGACGTCCGACACGGAAATACCGCAGGGCAGCGCCTGGCCCATACCGATGGTGTTGAAGTCCATGCTGTAGGGGAAGCTGGTGATGATGGGCGGCGTGCAGGGCGTGCAGAAGCGCACGGGGCCGGCCAGCTGGCTCTGGTCAGGAGCTACGCAGGTAGCACGCACGTAGAAGTCGTAGCAGGTCGAAGACGTCAGGCCCGTTACGGTGAAGGGCGAGGTAGTGAAGCTGGTGGTAGTGGTGCCGCCGGTTGCGGGGTTAAAGCCCTGGGGGCCGTACACAATTACGTAGCTAGAGCCGTTGCTGGGGCCGGTGAAAGAAACCACGGCAGTTGTCTGCGTACCCGAGGTGCTGAGGCCCGTGGGCGCGGCGCAGGAAGCCGGGGATGTCGATACCGCTTCCAGCATGTACTTATACAGCGCGCTGGTCGGGGTGTTCAAGCTGGGGCCGGGTGCTGTCGGCGGCATGGCCGTAGCCGAGCCGGTGAAGAACGTGCCGGGACGGGTGGGGTTTTCAGCCTGCACGCCCATCAGGAAAAACTGAGTTGCACCGGCTGCTGCCACCGTCGCCATGCCAACAATAACGTCGCCGGCCTGTACCGAAACCGGGCTCGAGAGCGTGAAGGTGCGCAGTTGGTTCAGCGAAGCGGCCGTAACTACGAAGTCGGGCGAGCGGCCCAGCAGGGCACCGGTCGTAGCATCGATTACCACGCCATAAGCCGTCGAGCCTACCGCAGCAGGGTCGTTGAAGAGAAAGGCGTTTACGGCAGTGATGTCACGGGGCTGGGTGTAGGTAACCTTCGCGCCGAAGTAGTTGCCCTGGGCACCGGCACCAAAGCCGAAGGCACTAACCGGGCCCTGGCCAGCCGTGATAAAGCCGGTGGTAGTGGCATTGGTAGCCATCAGCATGGTCTGGCTGTCGTTGGTCGCGTTGCCGTCGCCGGTCAGCGCAGCCGTTACGGTTACCGTATTGTTGCCCACGGCGGGCATGGCCACGGCCGGGAACACCACGGTGGTGGTAGCGCCTATTGCCAGGCTGGCCACCGCAGCCGAAGCCGTGGCGGTGTTGGCACCGCTCACGTTCAGGGTCACGGTGAAGTTGCCCAGGGCCGAGGTGCCAGCGTTACGCACCGCCGCGCGGATAACCACGGGCTGGCCGGCCGGAACCGTCAGCTTGTCGAAGCCATACACGGCTTCCACAGCCGCGTCCTGAGCCACCGGCAAGGTGAAGTTGTAGGTGTAGCCGGGAGGAGGCAATACCGAGCTACGCACGTTGTGCGCGTTGGCCGTGTACAGGCCGCCGGCAAACACCGTAGCCGACCAGGGCGAAGCCGAAGCCTTGCTACCCAGAATCAGCTGGTTAGCAGCCGTGCCCGAGCCTTTGATGCCCACCGTCACAAACTTGGGGTTTTCATCAGCTGCGGCGCCGGGCGTAGCCGTGCCGTACACAAACGAAATCTGGCTGCTGGTTTCGTACAGCTTCACCTGGAAGGAGAAGTTGGCGTACTGCGTGCCAATGGCAGCGCTGCCGCCGGTTACAGCCCCCTGGGCTTTGTCCCGCACGTTTTTCCACTGAATGGTGCAAATGCGGTTCGGAGCCGTGCCCGTAGTAGATACGCGGTACTCGGTGCCACCGGCCGAGCCGGCTGCCAAGTCCTGGTTGAACGGCAGAATGAGGTTGGTTTCCGGGCTATCCACCGGGCCACCCGTGGTAGCCTGGCCGCCGTTGGGGAACATCGGCCCCGTAGGCGCCGTGCTGCCCAGCTTAATAAAGCCGTTCGTGTTCAGTACGAAATTGGTAAAGGCAGTGCCGTTGTAGTTAAAGGCAAAGCCAATGGCCTGCGGGGCCGAGTTGGCGTCGTCGTTGTTGGCTACGGCGATGGCTGTGCCGGTCGTGCCCAGGTCGGTGTACGTGCCGGCAACTTTGGTTACGTTGGCCGCCACGTACGGCAACGCTTGGGCTTGCGCGGCAGTCGCGCTGCCGGCCAGCAGCGCAGTTAACGCCAGCTGCCGGAGGCGGGTGGTAATGCCAGCCCGGGTGTAGGGGTATGTCATACAGTTAAAAAAGATTGAGGGGAAAAGTGGGGTAATAAAACAAGAAGGGCTACCCGAGGCCTGGGTTAGAAGCCTCTTAGGTAGCTTTGGGGCTACAAATTGCTAATTTTTTAGCAGACTCGCGGCTAAATGCCCATGAATACGCTCTAAATCGACCATTTGAGCAGAGATTGTCGGCAAACGTCCTCAAATTGTCGTCGGCCCTCTCACTATCTGCTCACGCCAAGCATGACCGTTAAAGCTTTCCTGCCGCTGCGCGTGGCCCTGCTGGGCAGCGGCCGCGTAGCCTCCCAGCTGGGGCCGGCTCTGGTAGCTGCCGGCCACTGCGTGCCATTTGTCTGGAGCCGTAGTGAGGCCAGCGCCAAAGCGGCCGCCGCGGCCACTCCCGGCGCCCTGCCCCTGTCTGGCCCGGTTACCGGCATGCCGGCCGCCGATGTGTACCTGCTGGCCGTGCCCGATGCGGCCGTAGCGACTTTGCTCGGCACCTTTCCCTGGCCTGCAGGTGCATTGGTTGCCCACATGGCCGGCGCCTTGCCCCTGGCTGTATTTGCGCAGCAGCCCCTGGTGCGGGGCGGCGTATTTTATCCGCTGCAAACGTTTAGCCCCGGCCGGGCCATCCACTGGCCCTCGGTTCCGCTGTGCCTGGAAGCAGCCGACGAGGCAGGCCTGGCAACTCTGCAGGCCCTGGCAGGGAGCCTCAGCGAGCACCTGTACTTTCTAAGCTCGGAGCAGCGCCTGCGCCTGCACGTGGCCGCCGTGTTTGCCAACAATTTCACCAACCACCTGTTGGGCATAGCCGATGCCCTGCTGCACGAAGCCGGGCTGCCCCCCGCCCTGCTGGCGCCGCTGGTGCGCGAAACCGTGGATAAAGCCCTGGCCAACCCGCCCTTTGCGGTTCAAACCGGGCCGGCAGTGCGCCGCGACGCGCCCACGCTGCAAGCCCACGAAAGCGTGCTGGCGGGCCACCCCGCCTGGCAGGCGCTCTACGCCCAGCTCACGGCCAGTATTCAGGCCCAGCTTTGATGTGGGGGCCGAAAAGGTTACCTTTGCACCCTCATTTCAGCAAATTCTCAGCATATTATCTTGGCAGTCACTACCATCACCTTTCAGTTTCACGACGGCCAGCCGGCCCAGACCCACGTGGCGGCTCCAGGCGAATCGGTGCTCGATGTGGCGCTCAACAACGGCATTCAGCTGCAGCACAACTGCGGCGGCGTGTGCGGCTGCAGCACCTGCCACATCTACGTCGACAAAGGCGGTGACGAACTGCCCGAAATCAGCGACAAGGAAGAAGACTTTATTGACCGCGCTGTGGACCCGCGCCTCAACTCCCGCCTGGCCTGCCAGTGCGTGGTACAGCGCGACATGCAGCTCACCGTCACCATTCCCAAGCAGGACTTTCTGGGACATTAATTCTTGTAGTTGTCAGTTATCCGTTGTCAGTTGTCAGCTCGTTTTTTACCGGGCTACCATCAGAACGGCCTGACAACTGACAACTAGCAACTGACAACTAAAGCACATGAACCACTTTGAGCCGCCCATAAAGTGGGCCGACCACGAGGACATTGCCATGGCCCTCTACGAGAAGTTTGGCAAGGACTTCACCGAAGCCAAAATCTACCGCATCCGCTTTACCGACCTGCTGGAGTGGGTGCTGAGCCTGCCCAACTTCGAAGGCACCCGCGAACAGGCCACGGAAGGGCACCTGGAGCAAATCCAGGCCAAGTGGGTATACGAATGGCGCGATAACCAATAGCCCTATTTGGCACTTTTTGCCAACCCCGGCCGGCTAAGCCGCGTAAGCAGCCCACGGTGGCAACGGCTGTCATCGCAGGCATTTTGGCTACCTACACCCGGCCGATAATACATTTTTCTTCTTTTCCATGAAAACGGGAATCGTAAAATTCTACAATGAAGCCAAGGGCTATGGCTTCATTACCGACGACACCACCAAGGAGGACTTCTTCGTCCACGTAACCGGTCTCAACGGCCTTCAAATTCAACAAAACGACCGGGTGGAGTTCGACACGCAGGAAGGTCGTAAGGGCATCAATGCGGTAAACGTGCGTAAGATTTAAGCTTTCCCACGGTTAACACCCCCAGCAAAGCAAGCCTCCTTCGGGAGGCTTTTTTGTGGCCCGGCAGCCGGGCCGACTCTTTATCCGACCTTTGCGGGCCAGCCGCTTTGCTCCCATGCCTTCTCCCCCATCGCCTCAGCTGCCCGCCGACTCGCCTGCTGCGAAGCCCGGGGGCCTGGCCGGTGCCCTGCCCACGCTGGTGCGCTGGCCCAACCTGCTGATAATGCTGCTCTGCCTGGCCCTGGTGCGTAGCTGCCTGCTATTGCCTGGGCAGCCGCTGCGGGTAGCCCTGCTGGCTCCGGGGTTTGCCCTGCTGGTGCTGTCGTCCCTGCTGGTAGCAGCGGCCGGCTACATCATCAACGACTACTACGACGTCAAGATTGACGCCATCAACCGGCCCGACCGCCTGGTGGTGGGCCCCGTGGTGCGCCGCCGCGTGGCCATGCTGGCCCACCTGCTGCTCAGCGGCCTGGGCGTGCTGCTGGCCGCCTGGCTGAGCCCGCTGCTGGGGTTGGTAACGCTGGGCGCCGCCCTGCTGCTCTGGGGCTACTCGGCCCGCTTCAAGCGCCTGGCCCTGGTAGGCAACCTGAGCATCGCGGCCCTCACGGCGGCCCTGGTGCTGCTGCCCGAGCTGCAGCTCAACACCGGCCATGCCGCGGTGTGGCCCTACGCCCTGGCCGCTTTCCTGCTCACGGTGGTGCGCGAAATTGTAAAGGATGTGGAAGACATGCACGGCGACGCCCAGCACGGCTGCCGCACCCTGCCCCTGGTGTGGGGCGTGGCCCGCAGCAAGTGGGTGGCCGGCTTGTTCCTGGCCAGCCTGGCCCTGCTTGCGGCAGCGGCTACCGCCCAGCAGCTGGCCGGGCAGCGCTGGGCCCTCGGCCTTTGGCTGCTGCTTTTCGTATTGCTGCCTATTGCCCAGCTTTCGCGCCTGCTCATCCGGGCCGACCGCCGCAAGCACTTTCGCCACCTCAGCGCCTGGTGCAAGGGCATTATGCTGGCCGGCGTGCTCAGCATGCTGCTGGCCAACTACTAGCTGCAGTTACGCCCGAACTGGTGCGATGCGCGCTGTAGCCGGATGTCTCAGGTTTCTAGTTGCTGGTTTCTGGTTAGAACGACAACCAGAAGCCAGCAACCAGAAGCAAAACCCGTTGCTTCGCCAGCCGCCGCGTTACAGCAGCTACTAAGTTGCCAGCCCGTCGCCTCCCCCGTGGCGACAAGAAGCAATTTTTAACTCATAATTTTTAATTTATAATTCCTTTGAAAGCCTACCGTCACTTATTCTTCGACCTCGACCATACCCTGTGGGACTTTGAAAAAAACGCCGACGAAACCCTGCGCACGCTGTATGACCAGCACAGCCTGGCCCGGCACGGCAGCTTCACAGTCGACGAGTTTATTAAGGTATACAGCGACATCAACCACGCGCTGTGGCGGCTCTACCAAGGCAACAAAATCAGTCAGGAGCAGCTGCGCAGCGCGCGCTTCGTGCGTACCCTCACCAAGCTGGGCGTAGCCGAGGAAGACGTGCCAGCCGATATCTCCCGGCAGTTTACCGACCTTCTGCCGCACAAGTCAGCCGTGTTTCCCTTCACCCACGAGGTGCTGGCCTACCTCAAGCCCCGCTACCGCCTGCACCTCATCACCAACGGGTTCAAAGACATTCAGCACATCAAGCTGGCCTCGTCTAACCTGACGCCCTATTTCGAGGAAGTGGTGACCTCCGAATGCAGCGGCTGCCTTAAGCCCGACCCGCGCATCTTCGCCCATGCCCTGGAACGCGCCGGCGCTACGGCCGCCGAAAGCCTGATGATAGGCGACAACCTGGAATGCGACGTGCTGGGCGCCTGCAACGCCGGCATCGACCAGGTATACTTCAACCCCGAAAAGCGGCGGCACTTCAACCAGGTAACCCACGAAATTAGCTGTTTGAGCGAGTTGAAGCGGATTCTGTAATTTGCGCTGGGCCAGCCACCTATTCCGGCGGCTAACCGGTGCCAATGAAAAGCTTCTCCCGCATTCTGGTTGCGGCTGCCTGCGCAGCCGTCGCCTACGGCTTTCCAATATTCCTGCTGTGGTGGTGGGGCAGCAGCGCATTGGAGCGACGTGCCACCCTGGCAAACCCACCGCGCCCAGCTGAAGTAACAGCCAGGCACGAAAATTGGGGCGGCCGCGCTTACGGCCAGCTCTACTACGCCACCATACAACTTGTAGCCATCGACTCGGCCGCGGCGCCGGTCGAGGTGGCGGTTACCGAAGACGAGTATGCGGCGCTGCAGCCGGGGCAGCGCGTCAGCGTCAGCACCAACCCGGCCACGCGGCAGGTGCTGCTGTCCTCGTCGCGCTGGTGGTCGTGGTCGCACGTTTGGTGGGTGCTGGTCGGGCTTTTCGTGCTCGGCTATGCGGTTCACCTCACCCTTATTCTGGTGCGTGGCCCTGGCGCAGCGGCAGCCTCAAGCGAAGCCCGGCAGGAGCCATAGCCTTACTTTTGCCGGCCATATGATACAACTGATTGGTCTTTCGGGTAAGCGGGGCAGCGGCAAAGACACCGTAGCCCACCTGCTGCAACAGCTGCAGCCCGAGCGCAGCTGGCAGATTCGCTCCTTCGGCGACGCCATCAAAACCGTGTGCGCCGCCCTGGCTGGCGAAGACGTGGCCCCCTATTACACCCAGGAAGGCAAGGCCGAGCTGTTAGCCGTGTTCAGCCGCACCCGCGGCGAGATGCTGCAGCAGGTAGGCCAGGCGCTGCGCGTGTGGGAGCCCAACATCTGGGTTAACTCCTTTTTCTCCCGCCTGCCCGAGCAGGCCTTCGTGATAGTGCCCGACGTGCGCTACCCCAGCGAAGCCGACCCCATCCTGGCCCGCGGCGGCCTCATGCTGCGCGTGGAAGGCGACCCGCTCCGGCAGCGCGGCGACGGAACCCGCGACGACAACCACCCGAGTGAGACGGTGATGGATACATACCCGCGCTTTGATGCGGTGATTCATAACGCCGGCTCCATGGAAGATTTGGAGCGGCAGGTGCGGGAGTTGCTGAGCCGGCTTTACTGAGCATGTTTATTTCCCGTAGGGTTCGCAGTGCTTAAGGCGTGCCCAGCGGGAAAGCTACCCCAGCTACCTTTGCTCCTCTCCCACCTAAGGTTTGTTTAACAAGAAACCAGCAACCAAAAACCAGTAACTACTATGGCCAACGGCTTTTTCAACGTCCCCACCCCGGTTAACGAACCAGTAAAAGGCTACGCCCCCGGCTCGCCCGAGCGCGCCGAGCTGCACCGCGAGCTCAAGCGCCTCAAGCAGCTGGAGCTGGATATTCCCATGCACATCGGCGGCCAGGAAGTGCGCACCGGCAAGCTGGAGCGCATCAGCCCGCCCCACGACCACCAGCATACCCTGGGCCACTTCCACGCCGGTGACGCCAGCCACGTGCAGCAGGCCGTCGACGCCGCCCTGGCTGCCCGTCCTATGTGGGCCGAGATGCCCTGGGAGCACCGCGCCGCCATCTTCCTGAAGGCCGCCGAGCTGCTGGCCGGCCCCTTCCGCGCCCGCATCAACGCGGCCACCATGCTGGGCCAGAGCAAAAACGCCTTCCAGGCCGAAATCGACGCGGCCTGCGAGCTGATTGACTTCTTCCGCTACAACGTGCACTTCATGCGCGAGCTGTACGAGCAGCAGCCCCAGTCCTCGGCCGGCATGTGGAACCGCCTCGAGCACCGCCCGCTCGAAGGCTTCGTGTTTGCCCTCACGCCGTTCAACTTCACCTCCATCGCCGGCAACCTGCCCTCCTGCGTGGCAATGATGGGCAACGTGGTGGTGTGGAAGCCCGCCAACACCCAGATTTACTCGGCCCAGGTGCTGATGGAGCTATTCAAGGAAGCCGGCGTGCCCGATGGCGTCATCAACCTGGTGTATGTGGACGGCCCCACCGCTGGGGAGGTGCTGTTCAACCACCGCGACTTTGCCGGCATCCACTTCACCGGCTCCACCGGCGTGTTCCAGAACATCTGGAAGACCATCGGCCAGAACATTCACAAGTACAAGTCTTACCCGCGCATCGTGGGCGAGACCGGCGGCAAGGACTTCATCCTGGCCCACCCCTCGGCCCACGCCAAGGCCGTGGCCACGGCCATCAGCCGCGGCGCTTTCGAGTACCAGGGCCAGAAATGCTCGGCGGCCTCGCGGGTGTACCTGCCCAGCAACCTCTACGAGGAAATCAAAGGCTATCTGGTCGAAGACCTCAAGTCGATGAAGATGGGCGACGTGGAAGACTTCTCCAACTTCATCAACGCCGTGATTACCGAAGCCTCGTTCGACAAGCTGGCTAAGTACATCGACGGCGCCAAGAACGACCCGGACGCTGAAATCATCGCCGGTGGCAACTACGACAAGTCCAAAGGCTACTTCGTGGAGCCCACGGTTATTGTAGCCAAAGACCCCAAGTACGTGACCATGTGCGAGGAGCTGTTCGGCCCCGTGCTGACCGTGCACGTGTACGACGCCGACAAGTTCGAGGAAACCCTGGACCTGGTGGACAGCACCTCGCCCTACGCCCTCACCGGCGCCGTGTTCTCGCAAGACCGGTACGCCATCGACCTGGCCAGCAAGCGCCTGCAGAACGCGGCCGGCAACTTCTACATCAACGACAAGCCCACTGGCGCCGTGGTGGGCCAGCAGCCCTTCGGCGGGGCCCGCGCCTCCGGCACCAACGACAAGGCCGGCTCTATGCTCAACCTGCTGCGCTGGGTGTCGCCCCGCGCCATCAAGGAAACCTTCGTGCCACCCGTGGACTACCGCTACCCCTTCCTGGGCACCGACACCGGCGAGAAGCTGGACGTGGCCGCCGGCGGCTTTTAAGCCCGGCTGCTGACAAATAAGAAGGCCGCTCCAGTTGCTGGGGCGGCCTTTTTAGTTATCAACCTTATGCTCTTAAGGCCGCTGCCCTGCATACTGCACTACTGGCTCCTCAACGATTCGCAAGGGAGCAACCCCGGTGCCTTCATAAATCTCGGCCACTGTCAGGCTGATGTTCAGCTCGGGAATTACCAAGGCATCGGTTTCTTCCACCAAAGGCATGAAGCTCCACCCATTGTTGGCCTCCCGACGACGCCATTCCACCAGCCAGGAATTCTGAGACACCAGCAGGTAATGCTGCAGCGAAGGCAGCTTCTTGTACTGGTTGAACTTCTGTCCCCGGTCATAATCCTCCGTGGAGGGCGACAATACTTCCACGATGAGCACCGGAGCCTGAAAAGTGAGCTGCGCCAGCTGGTCGGCCGGGTCACAGCTTATCATCACGTCCGGGTACACATAGTGGCGGCCTTGCTGCACGGCCAGCTGCACGCCCTCCATCACGGCTTTGCAGGGCCGGCCCCGCAGAGCTTGCTTAAACGAGCTTACAAAATTTACTGCCAGCAAATTGTGCGGCACGCTCGCTCCGGCCATGGCAAACACCTCGCCGTCAAAAAACTCGTGCCTCACCTCACTCTGTTCTTCAAGTGCGAAATACTCTTCCACCGTGTAGCGGCGGCGCGTCGGTTCTGCTTCTCCCATGGCTTGTTCCTTTGTGTTCAAAGATAAGGCGCTCCGGCCCGCAAACCGGTATACGTTGCACCCCAAACCCGCAAGCCCTACCTTTGCCCTTTAGCGCCCGTGCGCTGGGTTTTATTACATTCTGACTCCTATGCTACTAGCCCTTCCTGCCGTTAATTACCAGCCCGTCGATTACCTGCCAATTGTTATTCAGTTCGGCCTCGCCCTGGCTTTTGTGGCTTTCGCCATGATTGTGTCCCACCTCGTGGGCCCCAAGCGTCACTCCACCGTGAAGGACTCGTCCTTTGAGTGCGGCATCGAGTCCATCGGCAACGCCCGCACCCCGATTTCGGTGAAGTACTTCCTCACGGCCATTCTGTTCGTGCTGTTCGACGTCGAGGTTATCTTCATGTACCCCTGGGCGGTGAACTTCCGCGCCCTGGGCAACGAAGGCTTCATCGCCATGTTCATCTTCATGGGCCTGCTGATGGCCGGCTTCGTCTACGTCATCAAAAAAGGCATTCTGCGCTGGAACGAAGCGTAGTTATAAACAAACTTTCCGCTCCAAGCAGGTGTTGGGAAAACGGGATTTTCCCCTTCACTTCTGACTTTTCGACTTATGGACCGTGTTCCGGAAATCAAAACCGTAGAGGCCCCCGAGGGGATTGAAGGCGCTGGCTTCTTTGCCACCTCGCTCGAAAAAGTCGTGGGCATTGCCCGCGCCAACTCGCTCTGGCCTCTGCCCTTCGCCACCTCCTGCTGCGGCATCGAGTTTATGGCCACCATGGGCTCGCACTACGACATCTCCCGCTTCGGCTCGGAGCGCCCCTCCTTCTCGCCCCGGCAGGCCGACCTGCTGATGGTGATGGGCACCATCGCTAAGAAGATGGCGCCCATCGTGAAGCAGGTGTACGAGCAGATGGCCGAGCCCCGCTGGGTGCTGGCCATGGGCGCCTGCGCCTGCTCGGGCGGCATCTTCGACTCCTACTCCGTGCTGCAGGGCATCGACCGCATCATCCCGGTCGACGTGTACGTGCCCGGCTGCCCGCCCCGCCCCGAGCAGGTGCTCGACGGCCTGATGCGCATTCAGGACCTGGCCAAAAATGAATCCTTCCGCCGCCGCAACTCGCCCGAGTACCAGGCCCTGCTGGCGTCTTACAACATTAAGTAAATTGGTTGTTAGTTGTCAGTTGTCAGTTGTTAGTAAGATGAGCTTTTTCGTTCGACTGACAACTGACAACTAACAACTGACAACTAACAACAACTCCGAATGAACCCTCAGGAAACTGGTGCCGCGCCCGAAGCGGCTGCTGCCGAAGACCCGATTAAAGCGCAGAACGCGCAGGTGCTGAGCTTGCTGCACCGCCTGTTTGGTGAAACCACTTTTACCGACGTGCACGAGCCTTACGGTCTGCTCACGGTGACTGCCACGCGGGAGCGCATTCACGACATCATTGCCGGCCTGCAGCAGGACCAGGAGCTGAAGTTTCACTTCCTGACCACCATGTGCGGGATTCACTACCCCGAGAATGAGGGCCAGGAGCTGGGCATGATTTACCATCTGCACAGCCTGGTGCACAACATCCGGCTGCGCATCAAGATTTTCTTCCCCATCGCCGACCCGGTGGTGCCGACCCTGACCGACCTCTACTCCACCGCCAACTGGATGGAGCGCGAGGCCTACGACTTCTTCGGCATCGTCTTCACCGGCCACCCCAATCTGATTCGCATCCTCAACGTCGAGGATATGGACTACTTCCCCATGCGGCGCCAATACCCGCTCGAGGACGGTACCCGCGAAGACAAAACCGACCTGTTTTTCGGCCGATAACCTCTTTTTAGAACTTAGATGGTAGAGCTTAGAACTGAGACCCTGCATGATTGCGAAGCTCTTTCTTATGCTTTTCTAAGCTCTAAGTTCTAATATCTAAGCTCTATCCTGAATATGGCAGTAAACGACACGCTGGCAGGCACCCACAAAATACACGAGGAGGCCGCCGCCCAGCAGCACAACCAGCTGGTGCCCACCCTCAACGACTTCAGCCAGGAGCTGACGACGCTGAACCTGGGCCCCACGCACCCGGCCACGCACGGCATCTTCCAGAACATCCTGCAGATGGACGGCGAGCGGATTATCTCCGGCGTGCCCACCATCGGCTACATCCACCGCGCCTTTGAGAAAATCGCCGAGCGCCGGCCTTTCTACCAGATTACGCCGCTGACGGACCGCATGAACTACTGTTCGTCGCCCATCAACAACATGGGCTGGCACATGACGGTAGAGAAGCTGCTCGGCATCACCGTGCCCAAGCGGGCGCAGTACATGCGCGTGATTATGATGGAGCTGGCCCGCATCGCCGACCACCTCATCTGCAACTCCATCCTGGGCGTGGATACGGGGGCCTTCACCGGCTTCCTGTACGTGTTCCAGGAGCGCGAGAAGATTTACGAGATTTACGAGGAGGTGTGCGGCTCGCGCCTGACCACCAACATGGGCCGTGTAGGCGGCATGGAGCGCGACTTCTCGCCCGTGGCCCTGGAAAAGCTGCGCAAGTGGCTGAAGGAGTTCCCGCCGGTGATGCGCGAGTTTGAGAAGATGTTCAACCGCAACCGCATTTTCATGGACCGCGTGGTGAACGTGGGCCCCATCTCAGCAGAAAAGGCCCTGAACTACGGCTTCACCGGCCCCAACCTGCGGGCCGCGGGCGTCGACTACGACGTGCGTGCCATGAACCCCTACTCTTCTTACCAGGACTTCGAGTTCGACATCCCGGTGGGCACCAACGGCGACACCTACGACCGTTTCATTGTGCGCAACGAGGAAATCTGGCAGAGCCTGCGCATCATCAACCAGGCCCTGGAAAACCTGCCCGAAGGCCCCTTCCACGCCGATGCTCCGCACTACTACCTGCCCCCCAAGCAGGCCGTGTACAAAAACATGGAGGCCCTCATCTACCACTTCAAAATCATCATGGGTGAGATTGAAGCACCGGTGGGTGAAGTGTACCACTCGGTAGAGGGCGGCAACGGCGAGCTGGGCTTCTACCTGATTTCCGACGGGGGCCGCACGCCTTATCGCCTGCACTTCCGCCGCCCCTGCTTTATCTATTACCAGGCCTACTCCGAGATGGTGGTGGGCACGAGCCTTTCCGATGCCATTGTCATCCTGAGCTCGATGAACGTTATTGCCGGCGAGCTGGACGCCTAGCCCTTGTGAATCTGACTGATATGGAACCGACCACCGCGCCCGCCAAACCCCAGTTTTCCCCCGCCGCCCAGGCGGAGATTAAGCGCCTTATTGCCCACTACCCCGAGGACCGCAGCAAGTCGGCCCTGCTGCCCATCCTGCACATTGCCCAGGCCGAGTTTGGGGGCTGGGTAAGCCCCGAGGTGCAGGACCTGGTAGCCGAAACCCTGGGTTTGCGCCCGATTGAGGTGTACGAGGTGTCGACCTTCTACACCATGTTCAACCTCAAGCCGGTGGGCAAGCACGTGCTGGAAATCTGCCGCACGGGCCCCTGCATGCTGCGCGGCTCCGACGAGCTGACCCAGCACCTGGAGCGCATCACCGGCGCCAAAGTGGGCGAGACTTCGCCCGACGGCAACTTTACCTTAAAAGAAGTGGAGTGCCTGGCCGCCTGCGGCTTCGCTCCCGTGGTGCAGGTACGCGAGAAGTACTACGAAAACCTCGACACCAACGAAGCGGTGGATGGCATGCTCAACGAGCTGCGCAGCCTGGTGCACCGCCCCATTCTGCCCTGGGAAGAAACCGGGCTGCCCAACTCCCTGAAGAACAACTAACATGGGCCGCAAGCTATTAACCGAACATATCAAGGTTGAAGGCATCGACACCTTCGACGTATACCGCAAGCACGGCGGCTACCGCTCCGTGGAGAAGGCGCTCAAAACCATGACGCCCGACGAGGTGGTGGAAGAAGTGAAGAAGTCGGGCCTGCGCGGCCGCGGCGGCGCCGGCTTCCCCACCGGCATGAAGTGGAGCTTCCTGGCCAAGCCCGAGGGCGTGCCCCGCTACCTCGTGTGCAACGCCGACGAGTCGGAGCCCGGCACCTTCAAGGACCGGGAGCTGATGACGCGTCTGCCCCACCTGCTCATCGAGGGCATGATTACCAGCAGCTACGCGCTGGGCGCCAACACCTCCTACATCTACATCCGCGGCGAGCTGCTCTACGTGCTGCGCATCCTGGAGAAAGCCATTGCCGAGGCTTACGCCAACGGCTTCCTGGGCAAGAACATCCTGGGGTCGGGCTACAACCTCGACCTGCACGTTCACCCCGGTGGCGGCGCCTACATCTGCGGCGAGGAAACCGCCCTGCTGGAATCGCTGGAAGGCAAGCGCGGCAACCCGCGCAACAAGCCCCCGTTCCCGGCCGTGCAGGGCCTCTACGCCCGCCCTACGGTGGTCAACAACGTGGAGTCCATCGCTGCAGTAGTGCCCATCGTGAACGACGGCGGCGACGAGTACGCCAAAATCGGCGTGGGCCGCAGCACCGGCACCAAGCTTATCTCCGCCTGCGGCCACCTGAATAAGCCCGGCATCTACGAGATTGAGCTGGGCGTGCCCGTGGAGGAGTTTATCTACTCCGACGAGTACTGCGGCGGCATCTGGAAAGGCCGCGACCTGAAAGCTGTGGTAGCCGGCGGCTCCTCCGTGCCGATTCTGCCCAAGGAGCTGATTCTGAAAACCGCCGCCGGCGAAGACCGCCTCATGACCTACGAGTCGTTGAGCGACGGTGGCTTCGTAACCGGCACCATGCTGGGCTCGGGCGGCTTCATCGCCATGGACGAGACGACCTGCATCGTGCGCAACACCTGGAACTTCAGCCGCTTCTACCACCACGAGTCGTGCGGGCAATGCTCGCCCTGCCGTGAGGGCACCGGCTGGCTGGAGAAAGTGCTGCACCGCCTCGAACACGGCCACGGCTCGATGCACGACATCGACCTCATCGTGAGCGTGGCCAAGCAGATTGAAGGCAACACCATCTGCCCGCTCGGCGAAGCCGCCGCGTGGCCGGTGGCCGCCGCCGTGCGTCACTTCCGCCACGAGTTTGAGTGGCACGTGACCAACCCCAAAGAAGCCACCGCTCCCGGCGCGGTTTACCGCGCGGCTGGGGTGCTGGCATAGTTAATTATTCATTTAGCAAGAAAGACATGAGACCTTAGACATGAGACATTAGAATTGTTCTGGAATTGTTCAGACAACAGAACTTTCTAACGTCTCATGTCTAAGGTCTAAGGTCTCATCATAAACCCAATGGCTAAAATAACCTTCGACGGCATTGAGGTGGAAGTTCCGGACGGAACCACCATCCTCAACGCGGCCCGCAAAATCGGCGGGGGCGTGGTGCCGCCCGCCATGTGCTACTACACCCCGCTGAAAGGCTCGGGCGGCAAGTGCCGCGCCTGCCTCGTGCGCGTGGCCGCCGGCTCGGCCAAAGACCCGCGCCCCATGCCCAAGCTGGTGGCCTCGTGCGTAACGCCGGTGCAGGACGGCATGGTGGTGGAAAACACCACCAACCCCCAGGTGCTCGACGTGCGCAAGGGCATCGTGGAGATGCTGCTCATCAACCACCCCCTCGACTGCCCGGTGTGCGACCAGGCCGGCGAGTGCGACCTGCAGAACTTCGCTTTCGAGCACGGCGTGGGCACCACCCGCTACGAGGAAGAGCGCCGCACCTTCGAGAAAATCGACATCGGCCCGCTCATTCAGCTGCACATGACGCGCTGCATTCTATGCTACCGCTGCGTGTACACCGCCGACCAGCTGACCGATAAGCGCGTGCATGGCGTGCTCGGCCGCGGCGACGCCGCCGAAATCGGCACTTACATCGAGAACGTTATCGACAACGAGTTCAGCGGCAACGTCATCGACGTGTGCCCGGTGGGCGCCCTGACCGATAAAACCTTCCGCTTCAAGCAGCGCGTGTGGTTTACCAAGCCGGTAAATGCCCACCGCGACTGCGAAAACGAGAAGTGCTGCGGCAAAGTCGTGCTCTGGTACAAGGGCAAGGACGTGCTGCGCGTGACGGCCCGCAAAGACCAGTACGGCGAAGTGAAGGAGTGGATTTGCAACACCTGCCGCTTCGACAAAAAGGAAACCTCCGACTGGACCATCGAAGGCCCGGCCCACATCGACCGCGCCTCGGTTATCTCGGCCAACCACTACGAGCTGCCGGTGGTGAACCCCCAGGTTATTGCCGACCTGCCCGAAAGCACCACCCGCGACCTCGAACGCAACCCACCGCTCAAGCTCGGCGGCCTGAATGGTTAATTAGTTGTCAGTTGTTCGTTGTCAGTTGTCAGTTCGTGCTGGCAAAGCTGACTTTAGAACAACCCTGACAACTGACAACGAACAACTGACAACCAAGAAATGGATTTCCCCCCTCTCGCCTGGCAAGGCATCGTTATCCTGGCCATCTTCGGCATCTCGCTGCTCATTGCTACCTACTCTACCTATGCGGAGCGCGTAATTGCGGCCTTCCTGCAGGACCGGGTGGGGCCGGACCGCGCCGGCCCCTGGGGCCTGGCCCAGCCCCTGGCTGATGCCGTGAAGCTCTTCACCAAGGAAGAGTTTTTCCCGGCCGGCGCCAACAAGGCCCTGTTCGTGTTTGGCCCCTGCCTGGCCATGGTCACGGCCCTGATGGCCTCGGCCGTTATTCCCTTCGGCAACTACCTGCAGTTTGGCGACAACGTCATCCGCCTGCAGGGCATTGAAGTGAACGTGGGCATGCTCTACGTGTTCGGCATCGTGTCGCTGGGCGTGTACGGCATCATGATTGGCGGCTGGGCCTCCAACAACAAGTTCTCGCTGCTGGGCGCCATCCGGGCCGCCTCGCAGAACATCAGCTACGAGCTGGCCATGGGCCTGGCCCTGATTGCCGTGCTCATGATGTCGGGCACCTTGTCGCTGCGCGAAATCACCCTGCAGCAGTCGGTAGCCGGCGAGTGGCAGTTCTGGAACGTGGTGAAGCAGCCCCTGGGCTTTATCATCTTCCTGGTATGCGCCTTCGCCGAAACCAACCGCACGCCCTTCGACCTGCCCGAGTGCGAAACCGAGCTGGTGGGCGGCTACCACACCGAGTACAGCTCCATGAAAATGGGTCTCTACCTCTTTGCCGAGTACATCAACGTTTTCGTGGCCTCGGCCGTGATGAGCGTGCTCTACTTTGGGGGCTTCAACTTCCCCTTCCAGTTTGAGCTGCGCGACTGGCTGGTATCGGCTCAGAACCTGGACCTGGTAACGGCCCAGAACATCATTTCCGGCCTGGGCCTGCTGACTATGTTCGGCAAAATCTTCGGTTTTATCTTCTTCTTCATGTGGGTGCGCTGGACCCTGCCCCGCTTCCGCTACGACCAGCTGATGCGCCTGGGCTGGACCATCCTCATCCCCCTCGCCATCTTCAACATCCTGCTCACCGGCGGGCTGATTACGTTCGGCGTGATTAAATAAACAGTATGGAATCCCTTAGCAAACGCGCCAAAGTCCTGGAGAAAAAGCCGATGACGCTGGCCGAGCGGGCGTACCTGCCGGCCATCTTTCAGGGCCTCTCCATCACCATGCAGCACTTCTTCCGTGCTGTCACCAAGAAACAGGTTACCATTCGTTACCCCGAAGAGCAGCGGCCCTTCTCGCCGGTGTTCCGCGGCCTGCACGTGCTTAAGCGCGACGAAGCCGGCCGGGAGCGCTGCACCGCCTGCGGCCTCTGCGCCGTGGCCTGCCCCGCCGAAGCCATTACCATGGTGGCCGGCGAGCGCAAGAAAGGCGAAGAGCACCTCTACCGCGAGGAGAAGTACGCCATCAGCTACGAAATCAACATGCTGCGCTGCATCTTCTGTGGCTTGTGCGAGGAAGCCTGCCCCAAAGCAGCCGTGTACCTGCAGGCCGACAAGATGGCGCCGCCGCGCTACGAGCGTGATGAGTTCATCTACGGCAAAGACCGCCTCGTGGAGCCGGTAAACCCCGATGCCCGCTCCAAGCGCGGCATTCAGCTTACCGACGAGCAGGCCGCTAAATTGCGCTCCCAAGTTGCCTAGTTTTCTGTTGTCAGTTGTTCGTTGTCAGTTGTCAGTTCGTTCTGACAGCGGCTTTATCAGAACAGTCCTGACAACTGATAACTGACAACTGACAACTAACAACCAAGACATGTCTCCTCTCTTTCTCTTTCTTTCCTTCGTCGCCCTGCTGAGCGCCCTGGGCGTGGTACTGGCCAAAAACCCGGTACACAGCGTGCTGTTCCTCATTCTCACGTTCTTCTCGCTGTCGGGCCACTACCTGCTGCTGAACGCGCAGTTCCTGGCCGCCGTGAACATCATCGTGTACGCCGGCGCCATCATGGTGCTGTTCCTGTTCGTGATTATGTTCCTGAACCTGAACAAGGACACCGAGCCGCACAAGCCGGCCCTGGCCAAGCTGGCTGCCGCCATCGCTGGCGGCTCGCTCATGCTGGTGCTGGTAGCCGCCCTGCGCAACGTGCAGCCTGCCGGCTACGACGCCGCCACCTTCGACTCCCAGATTGGCATGGTCGACCGCCTGGGCCTGGTGCTGTTCAAGGACTACGCCCTGCCCTTCGAGCTGGCTTCCATCCTGCTGCTGGCTGCTATGGTCGGCTCGGTGATGCTGGGCAAGCGCGAGACCGGGGAACGGAACTTCTAAGCTTGATTCTTTAAAAGCGAAAAGCGGCAGCTGAGGTCTCAGCTGCCGCTTTTGTTTGCGAACGGTGTATCTTGTCGCTATGAATCGCGCTTACGAGGAAATTATAGATTGGCTGGCTAATGGCTTTACGCCGGACAAACTGGTGGCCTACCGTCCATCTGAGAATGTGCAGGAAAGAGTAGCCGACCTCATTCGACGCGAAAAAAACAGTGGCCTTGATACGGCCGAAAGCCAAGAGTTAGCTCATTACTTGCAGTTGGAACATCTGCTACGCTTGGCTAAGGCCAAGGCCCGCCACCGGCTGGCAGCATGAGCAATGCTTACATCAACGCAGCCCTACGGCGGCAGGTAGCATCGCGGGCAACAAACCGTTGCGAGTATTGCCATCTTGCAGAGGAAGACACCTTCCTAGGTTGTCAGGTCGACCATATTATTAGCGAGAAACACGGTGGCCCTACTACCGCAGAGAATTTGGCTTATGCCTGTACCTTCTGCAACCAACGGAAGGGCAGCGATATTGCTTCGTTGGCAACTGGTGGCACGCTGGTTCGGCTGTTCAACCCCAGGACAGATGAATGGGCCGAACACTTTGCGGTGGTGGGCTTAATCATTCAAGCGAAAACTCCCATTGCCGAAGCTACCATCCGCTTATTGGCGTTCAATACACCTGAACGCATATTAGAACGCGAAGCACTTGTCAAAGCGAAGCGCTTCTTTAGTTGAAACTCACTTTATTTCTCTTCACTATGGTGGGCATGCTGGCCCTGCGCAATGTGCAGCCTGCCGGCTACGACGCCGCCACCTTCGACTCCCAGATTGGCATGGTCGACCGCCTGGGCCTGATGCTGTTCAAGGGCTACGCCCTGCCCTTCGAGCTGGCCTCCATCCTGTTGCTGGCTGCCATGGTCGGCTCGGTGATGCTGGGCAAACGCGAGACCGGGGAACGGAACTTCTAAGCTTGATTCTTTAAAAGCGAAAAGCGGCAGCTGAGGTCTCAGCTGCCGCTTTTTTATCCATTGCCACATTCTACAATGCGACTAAATTTCAGTTATCTGCTAATTGCAGTTGCTTCAGTGCTTTTTTCATCGTGCGACTCGTCAGGCTCGTCATCAGCCAAAGGCATCTATGATGTCGCCCCAGATGACCCGGAGATGAAAGCATCTGAAAAAGCTGCCAAAGCTACGTTAGCTCAATTTTTGGCTGTAGTCCAGAATCATGATAGTACTGCACATAGTTTTGCGGTTAAACTACCATTTGCTGCAGGCGGCGATAATGAGTATCTATGGTTAGGAGAGCTTTCACTTGAAGACGGAAAATGGTATGGAACCGTCGATAACACGCCAGAGTACACTCAGGAAGTAAAATATGGCGAGAAAGTAGAATTTGATACAGCCCGCGTAGCTGATTGGAACTACACCAAAAATGGCGTGCTGATTGGGGGATACTCCATCAGGCTGCTTCGCAATCGAATGAACCCAGAGCAAAGAGCAGAATTTGATAAAAGCACCAATTGGACTATCAAATAAAAAGCGGCGCTTGATTGACCAAGCGCCGCTTTTTATTTAAGTTTAACAGGTAGTCCGAACTTTGGCCCTGCCAACTTTCGCTTGCAATTCGGGTTACAGCTACTTCGCCACCACCGCCGTAGCAATGCTCAGCTCCTTCAGCTGCGCCCCGGAAATCGGCGAGGGCGAGTCTATCATCACGTCGCGGCCCGAGTTATTTTTCGGGAAGGCGATGAAGTCGCGGATGGAGTCGGCGCCGCCGAACAGGGAGCAGAGGCGGTCGAAGCCGAAGGCGATGCCGCCGTGGGGCGGGGCGCCGTACTCGAAAGCGTCGAGCAGGAAGCCGAACTGGGCCTGGGCCTCCTCGGGCGTGAAGCCCAGCAGCTCAAACATGCGGGCCTGCACGGCGCGGTCGTGGATGCGGATGGAGCCGCCGCCCACTTCCACGCCGTTTATCACCAGGTCGTAGGCATTGGCGCGCGCCTGGCCGATGGTGGCGGGGTTGTCGAGCAGGTGCAGGTCCTCGGGCTTGGGCGAGGTGAAGGGGTGGTGCATGGCAAAGTAGCGGCCCTCCTCTTCCAGGAACTCCAGCAGGGGGAAGTCAATCACCCACAGCGGAGCAAAGGTGTCCTTGTCGCGCAGGCCCATGCGGTTGCCCATTTCCAGGCGCAGCTCGCTCATGGCCTTGCGGGTTTTGCCTTCGGGGCCGGCCAGCAGCAGCATCAGGTCGCCGGGCTTGGAGCCGAGCATGGCTTTCCAGCGCTGCAGCTCGTCCTGGGAATAGAACTTATCTACCGACGACTTCACCGAGCCGTCGCTTTCAACGCGGGCGTACACCAGGCCGGTGGCCCCGATTTGCGGGCGCTTCACCCACTCGGTCAGCTCGTCAATCTGCTTGCGGGTGTAGGGCGCGCAGTTGTGGGCGTTGATGGCCAGCACCAGCTCAGCGCTGTCGAACACCGGAAAGCCCTGGCCTTTGGCGAGGTCCGTAAAGTCGGTCAGCTCCATGCCGAAGCGCACGTCGGGCTTGTCGTTGCCGTAGCGGCGCATGGCTTCGGCGTAGGTCATGCGGGGCACGCTCACCAGCTCGATGCCTTTTACTTCGCGGAACAGGTAGCGGGTAAGGCCCTCAAAGGTGTTGAGAATGTCTTCCTGGGTTACGAAGGCCATTTCGCAGTCAATCTGCGTGAACTCCGGCTGGCGGTCGGCGCGCAGGTCTTCATCACGGAAGCACTTCACAATCTGGAAGTAGCGGTCGAAACCAGCCACCATCAGCAGCTGCTTGAAGGTTTGGGGCGACTGCGGCAGGGCGTAGAACTCGCCGGGGTTCATGCGCGAGGGCACCACAAAGTCGCGGGCACCTTCGGGCGTGCTCTTGATGAGCACCGGCGTTTCTACTTCGATGAAGTCCTGGCCGTCGAGGAAGCGGCGGGTGGCCTGGGCCACGCGGTGGCGTAGCTCAAGGTTGCGGCGCACGGGGTTGCGGCGCAGGTCGAGGTAGCGGTACTTCATGCGCAGGTCGTCGCCGCCGTCGGTTTCGTCCTCAATGAGGAAGGGCGGCAGCTTGGCCGGGTTCAGCACCTCCAGCGTTTCCACCCGGATTTCGATGTCGCCGGTGGGGATGTGGGCGTTTTTGGAGTAGCGCTCGGCCACGCGGCCCGTCACGCAGAGCACGAACTCACGGCCAAGGTGGCGGGCTTTTTCGCGCACTTCTTCACTTTCCACGCCTTCTTCCAGGACCAGCTGGGTGAGGCCGTACCGGTCGCGCAGGTCAATCCAGAGAATGCCGCCTTTGTCGCGGGTGCGCTGCACCCAGCCGCAGAGGGTGACGGTTTGACCAATATGTTCGGCGCGGAGCTGGCCGCAGGTGTGGGTTCTTAACATGAGCCGCAGAGTTATCGAATTGGACGGAGAAAACGGAATGACATTTCCATTAAACCGGGCGCGAAGGTAGCCACGAACGCGGCGGGGGAAAAGCAGTCGGCGCTATTGCCATCTCCGGCAGGGCTGTTCCACAACGCGGCTGGGGGTAAAATCAGGCGCTGCAACCGCCGACTTTGGTACGGAGTATGCAAAGGCGGCCGCAACTGTGTTCCTTTGTCGTTCCAATTCCTCTTTTCGCACTCATGAAATTTCTTCCCGCCCTCGCCCTTGCCGCTGCCCTGCTGACGGGCGGTGCTGCCCAGGCCCAGACCAAAGTAAAAACCAAAACCAAGACCGACCAGGTGTCGGTGAAGTCCAAAGAAGCCGGTGAGGTGCAGCTCGACGGACCCGTGAAGCGCGTCGAAACCCTGTCGGGCATCGATGTATACCCCAAGCCCAAGTCCAACACCGTGATGCTGAGCTTCACCCAGCAGTTTACCAAGCCCGGCACGCTGGTGATGACCGACTACAAGAACAAGGTGATTTACCAGACGGCGCTTGACCCGGCCAACAACACCGGCGCCCCCGTCGACCTGGGCCGCATTCCGGCCGGCACCTACCTGGTAGAAGCCAAAATCGACAACTACGTGTACTGGAAGAAGGTACGGATTAAGTACCCCACCGCCCGCCGCTAAGCCTGGCATCCTTTCCATCAGCACGTCATGCTGAGCGCCGCGAAACATCTCTACCACGAGCGTAACCCCATTTGAGTGGACTTACTGCCCCGGCCAGATGCTTCGCGGCGCTCCGCATGACGTTCTTGTTAGCTTTTAACCCTTTCCTGAATGAGAATTCTGTCGATTCTGTTTTTCCTGACCCTGAGCCTTGTTGGCTTGGCCCAGCCCGCAGCAAACGTGAAGCTGACAAACACCAAGCTCGGTACCGGCCTTGCCGTGGGCGTGCCCAGCAATTTCGTGGCCATGCCCGACGACGGCATTGCCGTGAAGTTTCCCTCGCCCCGCAAACCCATTGCCGTGTACACTGACCCCAGTGGCCGCGTCGACTTCAGCGTGGCGGTACGCACCACCACCTTCGAGAGCATGGACTACGCTGTGCTGAGCAAGGTGTACAAGGCCAGCATTCAGCGCCTTTACACAAAAGTCGACTTCCTGAAAGAAGACATCCGCACGGTAAATGGCCGCGAGTTCATCTTTTTTGAGTTCGTATCGACCCTGACCGACAACCGACGCAGCAGCCAGCTGCCTCCCATCAAAAAATACCAGACCATCCAATACGCCATTAAAGGGCCGGAAGTGTATGTATTTACCTTCACCGCCCCCGCCGAAGAGCAGCGCCAGTGGCAGCCCACCGGCCTGGCCGTGATGAATGGCATTAACCTGAAGTAAAGCTGGCTTACGGCAGAAAGCCCCGGTGCCCCACGGCGCCGGGGCTTTTTTTGTGGCAACTTTGGCGTTATGAACGACGACTTTTTCATGCTGCAGGCTTTGCAGGAAGCGCAAAAAGCCCTGGCCGAGGAAGAAATTCCCATTGGGGCCGTCGTCGTATTCGAAAACCGCATCATCGGCCGGGGCTACAACCAGACGGAGCGCCTGCGCGACGTAACGGCCCACGCCGAGATGCTGGCCCTAAGCTCGGCAGCCAACCACGTGGGCAACAAGTATTTGTCGGACTGCACGCTGTATGTCACCATTGAACCCTGCGTGATGTGCGCCGGCGCCAGCTACTGGGCCCAGCTGGGCCAGGTAGTGTTTGGGGCCGACGAGCCGAAAGTCGGTTTCCGGCGGTTTGGCCAGCTCTTGCACCCCCGCACCAGGCTGCGCAGCGGGGTCAGAGCCGAGGAATGCGCCGGGCTGATGCGGGACTTTTTCAATTTAAAGCGGAAATAATTTACTTTTGACCATGACATGCGCCCGTGCCAACCCCAGGGCCCGGTTAGTAGTTATACCCACGACACCCTTTCTTTTCAACCAACTCCAACACCTGTTCTATGGCTTTTGAACTCCCCCAGCTCCCGTATGCTACTAATGCACTGGAGCCCCATATCGATGCGAAGACGATGGAAATCCACCATACCAAGCATCACCAGGCTTATGTGACCAACCTCAACAACGCCATTGCCGGCACTGAGATGGAAAACCAGTCGCTGGAAGAGATTATGCACAACATCGCCAAGGCCACGGCTGCGGTGCGCAACAACGGTGGCGGCCACTGGAACCACTCCCTGTTCTGGACCATTCTCTCGCCCAACGGCGGCGGTCAGCCCAACGGCGCCATCGCCGAAGCCATCGACGCCACGTTCGGCAGCTACGACAAGTTCAAGGAAGAATTCACCAAGGCTGCTACCACGCGCTTCGGCTCGGGCTGGGCCTGGCTGTGCAAGCAGGCCGACGGCTCGGTGCAAATCTGCTCCACGCCCAACCAGGACAACCCCCTGATGCCCGACTCCGGCTGCAAAGGCATGCCGGTGCTGGGCCTCGACGTGTGGGAGCACGCCTACTACCTCAACTACCAGAACCGCCGCCCCGACTATATCGCCGCGTTCTACAACCTCATCAACTGGGATGAAGTAAACCGCCGCTTTGCCGAGGCTACGCCCATGTAAGCCAACACGCTTTTTAGCAAAAAGCCCGTTCCAGCGCTGGAACGGGCTTTTTTTTATGCAAGTCAGGCAAGTGGGGCAGCAGTGGTGAGGTAGCCAAAAAAAATCCGTCTCGTACCGACACCGTGGCGGGTAGGCGGGTCTGCACGGTACCCTGTTGGCGCCTGCAGCGCCACGCGAAACGGAATTTGGCGCTACTGACCGGTCAGTTTATCTAGAAAAAAGTCCGGCCAACCAAACAAACCATGTAGGTACATGTTTTATCCCCGCGTCGACCAACCTAACAGTCGCGGCGGGCGCACCGCACCTACTATTATGCCACAACAATTGTTTTCGCCGGCCAAATTGGGCCCCTTCACCCTCAGCAACCACATTGCCATGGCCCCCATGACCCGCAGCCGGGCCCTGGGCAACGTGCCCAATGAGCTAATGGCCGAGTACTACCGCCAGCGCGCCGCGGCCGGCCTCATCATCACCGAAGGCACGGCTCCCTCGCCCAACGGCCTGGGCTATGCCCGCATTCCCGGCTTGTTCAACCAGGCGCAGGTGGAAGGCTGGAAGCCCATCACCCAGGCCGCACACGAGCAGGGCAGCCACATTTTTGTGCAGCTCATGCACGCGGGCCGTATTTTCCACCACCTCAACCTGCCCGCCGGGGCCGAAGGCGTAGCGCCCTCGGCCATTGCCGCTGCCGGCGATATGTGGACCGACCAGGAGCAGATGCAGCCCAACGCCACGCCCCGTGAGCTGGGCAGCGACGAGCTGGCCCAGGTGCGCGACGAGTTTGTACACAGCGCCCGGCTGGCCCTTGAAGCCGGCTTCGACGGCGTGGAGCTGCACGGCGCCAACGGCTACCTGCTGGAGCAGTTCCTCAGCCCCCACAGCAACCAGCGCCGCGACAGCTACGGCGGCAGCGTGCAAAACCGCGCCCGCTTCGTGCTGGAAGTAGCCCAGGCCGTGGCCGACGCCATCGGCCCCGAGCGCACCGGCATCCGCCTCTCGCCCTGGGGCGTAGCGTCCGACATGCCACACTACCCTGAGATTGACGAGACCTACGCCTACCTGGCCGAGGAGCTGCAGAAAATTGGCCTCCTGTACCTGCACCTCGTCGACCACGCCAGCATGGGCGCCCCGGCCGTGCCCGCGGCCACGGTGCACACCATTCGGGAGAAGTTCACCAATGCCCTCATCCTGAGCGGCGGCTACAGTACGGTTGAGCAAATTGAAGAAGCCCTGGCCAGCGGCCGCGCCGACTTGGTGGCCATCGGCCGCCCCTTCATCTCCAACCCCGACTTGATAGAGCGCCTGAAAAACGGCACCCCGCTGGCTCCCCTGGACCCGGCCACGCTCTACGCGCCAGGTCCGAACGGTTTTGCCGACGGCTACACCGACTACCCCACCGCCAATGCCCAGGCCGCTACCCCGGCCCCAGCTTCGGTAGCCTAAAAGCAAAATGTCTTCAGAAAAGCCCTGGCATGATTGCCAGGGCTTTTTTTATGCCTCCGAATTCACTGCTGTCACCCCGTTATCCGGCAGCGACTCATCCCCACCCTCCGGCTTACATGGCTAATGCTATGCCTTATTTCAAGCTCCGACCCGCTTAATCAATGCGGGTGACGCTTGACTAATTTCTCTATCTTTGACAGTCCCGGCCACTTTGTACGGGCTTTTTCTCTTCCTTATCCTCTCTTAAATTCCCACCGTCCACTTTTACCTGACTCCGCATGAATATTAAGTTGCGCCTCACCGTGTTGAGTTTCTTACAATTCTTCATCTGGGGTTCGTGGTTGATAACCATTGGCGCTTACTGGTTTCAAACCAAACAGTGGTCGGGCGCGCAGTTTGGCGCCATCTTCTCGACCATGGGCATTGCCTCCATCTTTATGCCCTCGCTGATGGGCATTGTGGCCGACAAATGGATAAACGCCGAGAAGCTGTACGGCATCCTGCACATTCTGGGAGGGCTGGTGCTCTTCACGGTGCCCATGGTAGCCGACCCCGGCACCATGTTCTGGGTGATGCTGCTGAACATGGTTTTCTACATGCCCACGCTGGCCCTGTCGATTGCGGTTTCGTATTCCGTGCTGAAAAAGCAGGACCTGGATGTGGTGAAGGAGTACCCACCGATTCGGGTATGGGGCACCATCGGCTTTATTGCGGCCATGTGGACGGTGAGTCTGCTGGGGCTGGAAACGTCGGCCAGCCAGTTCTACGTAGCCGCCGGCGCAGCCTTATTGCTGGGGGTGTACTCTTTTACCCTGCCGGCCTGCCCGCCGCCCTCCAGGGAAACATCGAGCCGCACCCTGGCCGATGTGCTAGGCCTGAAATCCTTTGCCCTGCTGCGCGACACCAAGATGCTCACCTTCTTTCTGTTTGCCATGCTGCTGGGCGCGGCCCTGCAGCTGACCAACGCCTACGGCGACACCTTCCTGCATGATTTCGACAAGGTGCCGGCCTACAAGGACACCTTCGCGGTAAAGCACCCGGCCATCATCATGTCCATCTCCCAGGTTTCTGAAACCCTGTTTATTCTGGCCATTCCCTTCTTCCTGCGTCGATTCGGCATCAAGCAGGTAATGCTGTTCAGCATGATTGCCTGGGTGCTGCGCTTTGGCCTGCTGGCCTTCGGCACCCCCGATATGCCCGGCCTGTCGCTGATTATCCTCTCTTGCATCGTGTACGGCATGGCCTTCGACTTCTTCAACATCTCCGGCTCGCTGTTCGTCGAAACCCAGACGGCTTCTTCCATCCGGGCCAGTGCCCAGGGCTTGTTTATGATGATGACCAATGGCTTCGGGGCCGTGCTGGGCAGCCTGGTGAGCGGTATCATTATCGAGAAGTACTTCACCAACGCCGACAATACCATGAACTGGCAGGGCATCTGGCTCACCTTCGCAGCTTACTCCCTGGTTATTGCCATCCTGTTCGTCATCTTCTTCAAGCACAAGCACACCACGCAGCCAGCTGCCGAGACCCAGCCCGACCAGGCGCCCGCCACAGCAGCGGCTTAAGCTCGTCAATACAAAAATGGTATAAAAAGAGTCTGCTTTTAGCACAACAAAAAAGCCGTTCTGCGCAATGCAGAACGGCTTTTTTGTTGTGTAGCGCGGAATTTTATTCCGCGGCGAGCGAAGCGAGCAACGAGTTTCGCAGCCAGCCCAGCTCCTTTATTACCCTAGCGTTGCGGAATGAAATTCCGCGCTCGGCTTACTTATTGCCAAAAAAGAAGTCGGCTTCAATCTGGGCGTTTTCGTCGGAGTCGGAGCCGTGTACAGCGTTGGCTTCGATGCTCTTGGCGTACTTCTTCCGGATGGTGCCTTCCTCGGCGTTGACCGGGTTGGTAGCGCCGATGAGGGTGCGGAAATCAGCTACGGCGTTGTCTTTCTCCAGCACGGCCGCCACGATGGGGCCGCTGGACATGTACTTCACCAGGTCGCCGTAGAAAGGGCGCTCCTTGTGCACGGCGTAGAACTCGCCGGCGCGCTCGGGGGTCAGGGAAACTTTCTGAAGCTCAACAATGCGGAAGCCGCCCTGCTCAATCATGCTCAGGATGCCACCGATGTGGTTTTCCTGAACGGCATCGGGCTTAATCATCGTGAACGTGCGGTTTGTGGCCATTGGAATGGGGTATGTGGGTTTACAGGTTATTGCGGGGCAAAAGTAGCTACAAACCGCTGGGCGGCATTCACCGACGCTGAGCGGGCGTTGAGCCGCTTTAACAGAACCTTTCGGGGCAGGTCGGTTGTTGGAAACATATTTCTTCCGACTTTTGCCCCCCGTTTCGGTCTAACCCACCGTGCCTTAGTTGTTATCATCAGGTCATTCACGTTGTCGATGTCCACTCCTATCACCGCGCTGCAGGAATTGCTGTCACAGCCCCGGCAGGTTGTTATCACCACCCACCACAAGCCCGACGCCGACGCGCTGGGCTCCTCGCTGGCCTGGGCCGGCTACCTCAAGCAGAAAGGCCACCACGTAACGGTGGTGACGCCTTCCGACTACCCCGCCTTCCTCAACTGGATGGAAGGCAACGACGAAGTAGTCGTGTACGAAAAGCGGCAGAATGACCGCCAGGTACGCGACCTCATGCAGCGGGCAGAGGTAATTTGCTGCCTCGACTTCAGCTGCCTGGGCCGCATCAACGAGCTGGGCGAGTACGTGCGCCAGGCCCCGGCCACCAAGGTGCTCATCGACCACCACCAGCAGCCCGAGGATTTTGCCGACATCAGCTTCTCCCGCCCCGAGGCGGCGGCCACGGCCGAGCTCATCTTCGAAATCATCCGTGATTTGGGCGACCAGCCCCTCATCACCAAGGAAATTGGGGAAGCGCTGTACGCCGGCATCATGACCGACACGGGCTCCTTCCGCCACCCCAGCACCTCCCGCAACGTGCACCTCATCATTGCCGAGCTGCTCAAGGAAGGCATCGACCTCTCGGCCGTGCACCGCCGCATCTACGACTCCCACTCCGAAATTCGCCTGCGCTTCCTGGGCTTTGTCCTCAAAGACAAGCTCATCGTCAACCGCGAATACAACACCGCCTACATTGCCATCAGCCAGGACGAGCTGCGCGAGTACGACAGCAAAACCGGCGACACGGAAGGCCTGGTTAACTACGCACTTAGCATTGAAGGCATTGTCTTCGCGGCGGTGTTCATCGACCGCGGCGTGGCCGTAAAAATTTCTTTCCGCTCGGTGGGCGAGTTCTCGGTCAGCGACTTCTCCCGTCGTCATTTCGACGGCGGCGGCCACCACAACGCCGCGGGCGGCATCAGCTACCTGCCGCTGAATGCAACGGTGGAGCGCTTTCTGGGCCTCTTGCCCGAGTATAAGGAGCAGCTGACCGGCGAGCCCCTGGCGGTTGCGCCGCCCGCAGCGTAACTTTGGGGCTAATCCTAGGCAATTCTGTTTTTCACTTCTTTCTTTTTCATGCTTTTCTCCTCCCGCCCTGCGCGGCACTTGGCCCTGGCGGCCGGCCTGCTGAGCTTCGCAACCCTTACTGCCTGTAACAAAGACGGCGGTGAATCCGGTGGTTTCTCCAAAACCAAGTCCGGCATCGAATACAAAATCTTCAAAAAGGTTGGTAACAAGTACGAGCAGCGCGAAATAGGCGCCGAAGGCGACCCCACCTACAAGGACCGCATTGGCAAGTTCCTGACCGGCTACCTCTCCTACCGCACCGGCAAAGACTCCGTGCTGGAGGACACCCGCAAAAAGCTGAACTCGGTAGTGCCCCTGCCCCTGGTGGAGCTCAAGCAGAAAGGCACCCCCGAGGAAGCCTTCTCCCTGCTGCAGCCCGGCGACAGCGGCGTGTTCCGCTTTCAGGCCGACTCCCTCTTTAAGGGCCCCGGCCGCAGCGTGCCCGGCTACCTGAAAAACAGCGGCAACGTGGTGGTAATGCACCTGGCCACGGAAAAGCTTATCGATGAAGCCGCGGCCATGGCCATGCAGCAGGAGCTGCAGCAGAAGATGATGGCCCAGCAGCAAAAAGAAATGATGGCCTACGCCAGCGAGCAGCTGAAGAAGGACGACGTGGTGCTGCAGGAGTACATCAAAAAGAACAACCTGGTCGGCATGAAGAAGACGCCTTCGGGCATGTACTACCAGGTAACCAAGCCCGGCACCGGCCCCAAGGCCAAGCCCGGCCAGACGGTAAGCGTCAACTACATGGGCACCTTGCTCACGGGCAAGATGTTCGACTCGTCGGAAAAATCCGGCAAGCCCTTTGATTTCCCCCTGGGCCAGGGCCAGGTGATTCCGGGCTGGGACGAAGGCATTGCCCTGCTCAACAAAGGCAGCCGCGCCATTCTGCTCATTCCCTCTACGCTGGCCTATGGGCAGCGCGGGGCCGGCGCCGACATTCCGGCCGACTCGCCCCTGCGCTTTGAGGTGGAATTAGTTGATATTAAGTAATGTTAACGCAGCCGGTTGGCAGCAGAAGCGGGCTTTGTGGCCTGCTTCTGCTGCCAACCGGCTGTTTGATTTTAAAGCTCGTTGTTTATGAAAAACTCTCTTCTTCGCCTGCCTTCCCTGCTGCTCGGCTTTGTGCTGTTGCTTTCGGCTCCGGCTCTGTGGAGCTGCAGCACCGAAACGTCTTTTGCCAGGACCCTGCGCGAACACCAGGAGAAGTACAAAGTCATCGACGACGACACCATCCAGAGCTACCTGCGCCGCAACAACTACCTGAGCCGCTCCGAGGCAACGGGTACGGGCCTGCACCTGGTAACCATAGAAAACGGGCAGGGCCGACAGGTGACGGCAGGCAAGCAGGTGCGGGTGAAGTACATCGGGCGCTTTCTTAACAACAGCTACAGCAACACGCTTTTTGCGCCCGGAAGCATTTTCGACAATTCCACTGAAAACCGCACTGTCTGTGGCTGTGCCGTGTTTACGGCGGGCTCGGGTACCGTGGCCGGCTTCAGCGAAGGCTTGCTTCGCATGCGCGAACGCGACCGTAAGCTCCTGCTTATCCCCTCCCGCCTGGGCTATGGCCCTAATGGCCAGCTCAACAGCAACAATTCGGGCTACATCATTCCGCCCGACGCCACGCTGCTGTTCGACGTGGAAATTCTCAGCGTATCTGAATAGCCCCTACCATGACAGGGCGCGCTACTGGCTTTTTTCAGGGCTTGGCCCTGGCCGCGCTGCTGCTGCAGCCTGCTTGGGGGCAGTCGCAGACTGCACCTAAACCCACTGTCCCTGGTGTGCCAACCGCCCCCGTAGCGGGCTCCGACACCACCCGGGCCACCACCCAGCTGACGCCGGGCGGCGTACGCTACCTGGTGCATTCCCGGGGCACCGGCCCGGTTCCTAAGCCCGGCAGCCGCGTAGCCGTACGCTATACGGGCTTTCTGCCCAACGGCCACGTCTTCGACGCCACTGCCGCCTCCGGTGGCCCCCTGCGGTTTCGGGTCGGGCGGGGCGAAGTCATTAAGGGCTGGGACGAGCTGTTGCTGCTCCTGCCTGCCGACTCCCGGGTGCGGGCCTGGATTCCGGCGTCGCTGGCCTATGGTGAAAAAGGCGTCCGCGACCCCGATGACGACTCCCGCTACCTGATTCCCCCCAACACTGAACTGATGTTTGAGCTGCACCTGATTAGCGTGCGCTAACCACTGGCCAGCAACCCCCAGCCGGCTTTTTTTCCGAACCCCCATGATGCGTCCGACCTTCTTTATCCCCATGCTGGCCCTGCTTGGTCTGGCGCAGGCTAGCCAGGCCCAGGGGCCTGCCAATTTTGCCCGCCTGCCTTCCGGTATCGAATACAAGCTGTTTCGGAAAGACGCATCAGGCCGCTTCCAGCCCCGGGCATTAGCCCCGGCTGGCGACGCCCCCTACACCAGCCGGGCCGGACAGTTCATGACCATGCACATCGAGTACCGCACCGGTCGCGACTCGGTGCTGATGAACTCGCGCCGCATGCAGGCCGTGCCGCAGCCGTTTCCGCTGGCGGCCCAGCCCGTCCGGGGCGGCCTTGAAGACGCGCTAACGCTGATGCTGCCCGGCGACAGCGCCGTGTTCCGCTTCCAGGCCGACTCGGTGTTCAGCAAAACCTTCCGGCAGCCAGTCCCGCCTTTCATTAAGAAGGCCGGCAACACGCTCAACGTATCGGTGAGCACCTTTGAGCAGTTTACGGAAGCCGAGATGGCCGCCCGGCAGCAGAAGATGCAGGCCGAGCAGCAACGCCTGGCTGCCGCCGCTGCCGCCAAGCAGACGGCCCAGGATGAAGCAGCCATTCTGGACTATCTGAAAAGCAAAAAAGCAACGGCCCGCAAAACCCCCGGTGGCACGTACTACCTGGTAACCCGCCCCGGCAGCGGCCCGCTGCCCAAGCAAGGACAGACGGTGAGCGTACTCTACCGCGGCACCATTCTCAGCACGGGCCAGGAGTTCGACGCCTCGGCCAAGCACGGCAACCAGCCTTTTTCCTTTGTGCTCGGCCAGGGCCAGGTGATTCAGGGCTGGGACCAGGGCGTGGCCATGCTGCCCAAAGGCAGTAAGGCTGTTTTGTACATCCCTTCCCCGCTGGGCTACGGCACCCGCGGTGCCGGCGCCGATATTCCACCGAACGCCGTGCTGCGCTTCGAAGTGGAAGTCACCGACATTAAATAAAGAAGTGCCCGGCAGTAGTTGCCGGGCACTTTTGCTTTAGGTCAAAGGTAGATGGCCGAGCTATGGTGAGTTGAACGCCAAGCCCGCCCGTTGCGGCCAGTGGTTTATTCAGCCAGCACCTGGGACAGGATATCGAGCGAGCGAATTTCCCCCAGCTGCTCCACATGCAGCTGGTAGTAGCGGAGCAATACGTTCAGCAGCTCGCGCCGGACCCGGCCATTGGGAATGGTGCTCTGCTGCCCTCCCGCCAGCAGCTCGTCGAAGTAGCCTTCAAACTCCTTAAGCCGCAGCACGGCCGGGCCGGTGCTGCCCTGCGCGGTAGCGGCATGCCCGGCCATGAGCACCTGGTCGGTTAGCTCGGCCCCGCTGCTCACCCCGAAGCCCAGGTAGGCGGCCAGCTCCAGCAGAAAAACCAGGGCAAAGTTTTCACTGCCGCTTGCCTGGCGGTCAAAGCCCAGAATGGAGTCGTGCAGAAAATGGAACAGGGCCTCATTCTCTTCCTCTTCCCGCACGGAGCGGCCCACCACTTCCGACAAAAACAGCACCACGCTGCTTTTCTGCACGTCGTAGGGCAGCGTCTGAAAAGGCTCGGAGCAGCGGTATTCCGATAAGCGGGACAGGGTGCTGGTGCCGCGCGTGGTGTAGGCAACCAGGTCGAGCAGGGTAAAAGGCTGAAAAAGCGCTATTCGACCCGGAGGCTTGGCTTTGCGCACGCCATTCACGATGTAGCTCTGCACCCCCAGCCGCTCGGTGTAGATGCGGGCAATGATGCTGGTTTCGCGGTACTTGAGGTAGCTCAGAACGATGCCTCGGGTTTTAACTAGCATGTGCTGCTCGATGAGGTAAAAGAGCGGAAACAAATGCCGCTGTACGGGCTCTGTCTCCTTTTTACTTACTCAGTACGGCTACTTTGCTTACGCAGCCGTTTTTGCCATCGGCATCGGAGGTCAGTACCAGGTACACGCCCGGGCGGACGCGCTGGCCCTGGGAATCGTTCAGGTTCCATTCCACAGTGCCGCCGTTGGCCTTGGTAGAGTACACCAGGTGCCCGGCCACATCGGTAATTTTCACCAAAGCGTTATTCACTACCCCGGATATCCCCACCACTCCGGTAAAGCCCGGCCGTACCGGGTTGGGAAATACCTTGCTGCAGCTCGGCGGGCCTTCGGTAACCGTAGCCGTGCCCCGGTAGGCCACTACGCCCGCATTGGTAGCCACCCACACCTCACCGGTCTTGTTGTTCACCTCCACATCCACAATCTGATTAGAAGGCAGGGGGCTATTGGTCATCGTGAAGTGCAGCAGGGCCTCCTTGGCATCGTCGCTGAACAGCCACAGGCCCCGGTCGGTACCCAGCCACTTGCGGTTGCCGCCGTCTACGGCTATGGCTTTCACCGCCTCGTTGAAGAGCACCGGAAAGCCGGAGCCCTCACCGCGGCGCACAATGGGCGTTTGAAAAACCGTTTCCGGTAAAAAAGCGCCACTGCTGCCGTACAGCACAGCCACTCCTTTAATGGTTGCGGCCCAGATGTTGCCATCCCGGTCTTTCACCAGGTCATATATCTCACCTTCGGGCAGGCCATCAGCCGTTGTAAAGGTGCGGGTATTGCCCGTGGCCGGGTCCAGCACGGTAATGCCCAGGCGCTGGCCGGCATTGGCCTTGCGCGCAGCCGATACCCACACAAAGCCGTTGTCGTCCAAGGCAATGCGGTCCAGGTTATCTGCTCCTACAAAGTTTGGCGAGCGCACCCATTCCGAGGTGGCGGGCTTAAACAGCAGCAGCCCGGAGATGCCGGTGCGCAGGTGGCGGTTTACCACCCACACGTTACCGTCCTCATCGGCGGCTACGTCGGTTATCCGGTCGGTGTTGGGAAAGCCCCAGTTCAGAATAGGACTGCCCGGGGTGCTGGATGTAAACTGCCGAAACTGGCCCGGTCCTTTCCATTCCAGCAGCCCATTGTTGTAGCTGGCTACATACAAGGTCCCATCGGGGGTGCGGGTCCCGCGGCTTACCTCCTGCGGGTTAGGGTAGCTGTTGGTGGAAGGGTACCTTGCACTGGTAACATTGCTCCACTGCCCTTCCTTGTACTCATAGAACCCCTGCGTGCGGCCCAGGGGATTATATCGGTCAGAATAACCACCGGTGAATATGGTCACGCTGTTCGAATGGGCATCGGCCAGCACTGAAAATGCCTTATCGGTTTCGGGGCCGTTTGCCGTGTACCGCTCCGGAGCCCGCGTGCTACCCGGGAACACCTGCATCAGCCCATCGTTATAGCTGGCAATGTAGTAGCTGCCGTCTTTCGAGCGCACGGCGTCCTGAATGTTGGTTCCCGACGCGGCCGGGGAAATCAGCTGCGTAAAATTACCGGCCCGGTCGTAGCGCCGCACGCCATTGGGCTCATCAATTATGAGCAGACCAGTAGAGCTGGGGCGCAAGCGCAGAACCCGAAAAGTATAAGCGCCATAAAGTATCTGCCAGTTGCCGGTGCTGAAGTCAAACCGATACAGGTCGCCACCCTCTATCACGGTGTATACGTTGCCGGCATAGGTTGCCAGCGACCGGTAAATATCATAGTTGCTCTGCAGCAGCTGCGGTGTCCGCACCGTCCAGTTGCGGTAGTCAAGCAGGTTGCTGCTCAGCCGGGCATGCAGCAGGCCAACCGAGGTAGCGGCAACAATAAATCCATTGCCTACCGTGGTGGCATATACCCGCACCTGCGAAGCATTAGGTCCAATGTTGGTATAGGTTTCGCTGACCTCCAGCTTATCCAGGTTGAGCTCGACAATACCAAAGCTAGCTGCTATATAAGCCCGGTTGGCGTTGATGTACACCTGGAAGATTTCCCGGGTCCCCGGAATGGCCTTGCGTAGAATATCATTCAGGTTCCGGACGCTGCCATTGCGCCGGATGATGTCCACGTTGTTGTTGCGGTACACCACCACCGTCTGTTGCCGGGCCGAGTCGTAAGCCAGAGCAGCTACGCCTACATCACTAAGGCCTTCGCGGCGCGAGAGTACCTGGGTAGTGTTTTCGCTTTTGTTCAGCACGAAAAAAGCGTATTCGGTTGCCACGTACAGTCGGTCGCCGGCGTCAGCCAGCTGCTTGGGCCGGCTGGTAGGCAGGTGCAGCTGCCAGTCGCCGTACCCGACGCCCTGGCCACTGGCCGCTACCGCCAGCAGCATCACCCCAACTACGCAGCAAAAACAACGGAAAACGTGTAACATACGCAAAATAAAAAACACAATAAACAAGGGCTGCCGCAGCCCGTCTGCCCTGCCAACGCGTCTGCCCACTATTTAGTGCGTCGCAGTGGCCTGCACCGGGCTGCCCGGGGCCTTGGCCTGCATCCCTTGCAAAAAGCACGGCCGGCACCGGGCCTCATACGAATCGGTTTCGCCCAGCAGCACCTGGCTTTCGCTGGCCGCAATTCGGAAGGAATAAGAAGCTATTTCCCCGCAGCACACGCATACGGCGTGCACTTTGGTTACAAACTCTGCGGTGGCCAGCAAGGCGGGCATCGGTCCAAACGGCCGCCCCAGGTAGTCCATGTCGAGCCCGGCTACAATTACCCGCACGCCATTGTTAGCCAGCTGCCCGCATACTTCTACCAGGGAGTGGTCGAAAAACTGGGCTTCGTCGATGCCCACTACATCGGAGCCGGCTGCCAGCAGTAGAATCTCGGCCGGCAGCGACACGGGCGTTGAGCGGATGCTGTTGGCATTGTGTGACACCACGTCTTCGGCATGGTAGCGGGTATCGAGGCCGGGCTTGAAGATTTCCACCCGCTGCCGGGCAATACGGGCGCGGGTCAGCCGCCGAATCAGCTCCTCGGTCTTGCCCGAAAACATAGAGCCGCACACTACTTCTATCCACCCCCGGTGCGGGGCGTGGTGGCGGTTGCCGACGCGGGGTTCAATAAACAAAGCGAGTGGGGTCGTTGATGGGTTTGGAACCCTAAAGTTAAGAACGAAGCGGGCACGTACCTACCCGCTTTTCGGGCTGCCCACCCACCTTGCGCCTAATGCCAAGGGCCAGACGAAGTTCAGCTCACCCGCTTTTATTGCCGGTAGCGCACGTGCGGCAGCTGAGTGGCCTCGGGTACGCACCCGCTTACGTCACCTTCCGCCAGACGGGCCTGGCAGGTGAGCCGCTCATCGGAGCGCAGGCGGCCCGCGGCGCGGTAGCGTTGTTCGGCGGCCGACAGCGGACTAAGATTTTCCATTCCACTTACTACCTGCAGCCGGCAGGTAGTGCAGCGGCCCCTTGCGCCACAGGCATGCATCCAGTCGTGTCCCGCTGCCTGCAGGGCCGCCAGCAGCGTGCTGTCCTCATAAATTTCTACCACGCCATCGGGTAGGTTCAGAATCGTTAGCAGGGCCATTTATGCCTAACTTCGGCCGCTGAAACATGGCCTCTTATGAACGACAAATATAGCTTCGCCAAATGCGAGCAATACGGGCGCCGCCTCGCCGCCCGGCTGTGCGACCAGCATTTTGGCTCTCAGCCTGATGCGACCCTGGATGGCCCGGCCATTCTGAAGTTTACTTCAGTACGGCAGGTAAACTTGCTTGTGGTACGCCAGCTTATGGGCCAGTGGCAAGGCGAGATGGCCCGCCTGCGCAGCCCCTATTTCGACTTTGAAGCCGAACCGGTGCAAACGGCCCTCACCCAGTTCATGAATGTGCTCTCGCGCCATATCCGCGTAGGCCGGGCCGCCTTCGAGCCCCTGCTGGCCCGCGCTGCTGCCGACACACTCCTGATTGTAGCCGACCCCACAGGCACTTTCGAGCGCCTGTTTCTAGGCAATGAGCCCGAACCGAAAGTGGCCAGGCTGCGCGAGAACCTCCGCTACATCGATTTCGACAAAGACTTTTTCCAAGGCTTTATCGACAGCCTGACGTCCACCGCGGAGCCAACGCGGGAATTTCTGCTCCAGCGCTTCGGCCTCTACCACGCGGCCAATTACAAGGCGCACCAGCCCATGCAGCGCCTGGTAACGGCCCTGAGCTCCCTGCTACCGCTTACCGAGGCTGACCTCCGCGAAGATGGGCCTGTTTCGGCCATTTCTGCTGCCCCCGCAGCACCCGCAGAGCCCAGTGCCAAGCCCCTCGCGAAGGCCGAGCCAGTGCCGACGCCGGCACTGCCCCCCACGCCACCCCCTGCAGCAGCCCCTGCTCCTGCGGCAGCCCCGCAGCCGGCCCCGGTTGAAGTAGTGCCCGAACCGCCGAAGCCGACACCTGTGGCACCAATTGCCGTTCCCAGCTTCGTGGCTGCGGCACCGCCAGAGCCTCTGGCGGCCCCCGTCCCGCCAGCACCGGCGCCCGCGTCATCCGAGGGCCCGCTTATTCCTTTGCACGAAAAGCTGAAAGCACACCGACCCGCCAACGCGCCATTGGCCGAAACCCTGCGCGCCAGCGCCGGTACCGCCCCGATGTCCGAACGTAGCGCACCCAAAGTTGAAACCCTGCGCGAAGCTATATCCATCAACCAGCGCTTTAGCTTCATCAACGAGCTGTTCAATGGCGAAAACATGGAGTACCATTCCGCTATCCAGCAGCTGGATTCCTACCCCAACGCCGAGCTGGCCCGCTCATTTGTCAACAACGACCTGTCCCAACGCTACGACTGGAGCCGGAAAGAAGAACACGTCAATAAGCTGCTAAAGCTCATTGAGCGGAAGTTCGCTTAAGATTCGTGCCTATGCAAGGTCCTGTGCTGGGAGCACGCAGCCGCCAGTGGCTCTTTCCTTGGCTGCTTGCCCTGGCAGCCCTGGCCAACCTGGCTTACCCGCTGTACCAGCACTACGACGTCGCCCACTCCATCGACCCGCGCAGCTACCTGCGCATGGCATCCGGCCGCTTCGACAGCGTCAGCGTAACCCGCCGCTACCGGGTGCTGGTGCCTGCTGCCGCGGCAGCGGTGGCGGCGCCCATTGCCAGTATATATGCCCGGGTATGGCCGCAGCGCCCGGAGGAGCAGTGGCCATTACGCTTCGCCTTCTACCTGGTTAATTGCGGATTGCTGGCTGCTGCTGGCGCCTGCTGGTTCCGTTCTGCCCGCTTAAGCGGGGCTAGCTCGGCCGCGGCAGCCCTGGCCTTACTCGCTGCCCTGAGCAGCCGCTGGGCGGCGTATATCGCGGGGCTCCCCCTTACCGACAGCCTCTATCTTCTCGTTTTTGGCTTGAGCTATTATGCGGTCAAACGCGGCAAGGGGGCCGGCTGGGCCCTTGTCGCGGCATTGCTGCTGGGCCCACTGGCCAAAGAGTCCTTCTGCTTTTTGCTGCCCTGGGTCCTGTGGTTTGGTCGGGCTGCCTTGTCCTGGCCCAGGCAGCTGCTGGCCCTTACGGTGGGCCTGGTGGCTTTGGCCTGCGTGCATGTCTGCATAGACTCCCAGATTCACGCCCAAGCCGGTCATTCGCTGACCAATGCTCTGGAACACCTGGCTAATATCAGTTACTCCCTGCAGCGGGCTGCATCCGTCAAGGGCTTGGGCGAGCTGCTCAGCATTTTCGGCCTCTTTACCCTGGTTCCTTTTTTGGTTTTAGTCAGACAAAAGCGCAAAGGCTCGGCCTTGGCACTTCAGTCAGCTTTCGGCTTTAGCTACGCCGATGCCGCATTTCTGCTGGTTGTTGCGGTTCACATGCTGCTTTCCGGCGACCTTGGGCGCATGGGCTACCTGGCTGCCCCAGTATTTGTGGCAATGTTATCCCTGGCTTTCACGCACTGGCACCGCACCCTCGGCCCGGGAAATACCGCTACCGCTTAGCCCGAGCAGTGCCAGCAGCAGCAGCAGCGGCCACACCGGCACCAGAAAGCGGGCAGCTCCTAATGGCCCGGTCAGTACCGCCACATATAAAAGCAGGCCCGCCAGCCACCAGCGACCAGCCCGTAGCTCCCCCTTCCCTGCCAGCCAGAATCCTCGTGCTGCCAGTAATAGTCTGGCTGCATTGGCAGCTGTTATAAGCGCCAACAGAAAGAGAATACCCAGCGGCAAGCGGAGCAGAGTTGCTGCTAATTCTTGCACGCCAGCAGCCCGCAGCTGTTCCGAAAGGCCTCCGCCTGCTAAGGGAGCTAAATGGAAAAACTGATTGAAGTCAAAACGTCCTGGGTCTAGAAAAAAAGCAAACACCCCCAGGGCATGCTGTCGGGCATACGTGAAGGCATGCGCGCTCAGCATGGTACCCGCTCTTTTCTGAATCAGCTTTTGCCGCTGCGCAAAGCCTGGCTGGGCATTAGCCTCCCGTAGCACATCGCTCACCCACTGGTCTTCGGTTTCCTTTCCATACAGCTGCCTGACTACTCCTGCACCATTGTAATGCAACAGGTTTATTTCGGCAATGCTGGAAAAGTGGTAAAAGCCGGTTCGCTGCTTATTCCACCCCATGTACAGACCCAGTACCAGTACCGGCAGGCAGCCCAGCAATGCCAAGGAAGGCCGTCGGGCGTGCAATGCCATGCCCAGCAGCCCTACCGCAATCAAACCCGCCATAGGATAAAAAACCGGTTTGATAAGCGGAGCCAGACAAGCTGCCAGTACAAGTCCCACCGCCTCCCGTGGTTTCCTGTTTTTCCAGAGCCCTACCCCGTACCACGCAAGCAACAGCACTACACTTTGCAGCAGCAGCTCGCTCATTACAGCATTAGCGTACACAAACTGAGCTGGAAAAAAAAGCAGCAAGCACGCCCAGCCCCATTGCCTGGCTGTAAGAACCGTCTGCTGGCCCCACCACCTAAGCACAAAGCCCATATTGGCAAGGCTTAGCAGGTTCTGCAATACCAATAGCAGTAGGGGCACTTCCTGTGTACTTCTAACCCCCAGCGCCAATAAAAGGACAGGATAAGCTGGTGGCCGAATGGTATACTCCTGGATGGCCTGGCCGCTAGGTTTCGCTTGCGGCCAGGGTCTGGCATATAGCTCCCCATGCTCTGCCAGATTATGAGCCGCTTCAATATAACGGTCAGAATCAGGAAATAGCCAGCTTCGGGTAGCCACCGACCAACCCATGAATATAAGGTGTGCTACAACCAGGCCCGCCCATACCCAATTAGGTACTTCCCCCACACCAGCACGTGCAGCCTTCATCTTACCAGGTCTTGCTTTCGGTACGCATCAAGGGCCAGCAAGCTAAAAAGCAAGATGGTAAACGACCATAGTGACGAGCCCCCATAGCTAAAAAAGGGTAGTGGTATTCCTACAACCGGCGCTAGACCAATCGTCATGCCCATGTTAACGGTGATGTGAAAAAACAGAATACTTGCCACGCAGTAGCCATAATTCCGTCCAAACACCGACTTCTGCCGCTCGGCTACAAAAACGATTCGCCAGAGCAAGGCCAGGTACAACAAAATGACAATGCTACTACCAGCCCACCCAAACTCTTCCCCCACCGTGCAGAATATAAAGTCTGTGCTTTGCTCAGGCACAAAATCAAATTTGGTTTGCGTGCCTTGCAGGAAGCCCTTCCCCAACAAACCACCCGAACCAATAGCAATTTTACTCTGAGTGACGTTCCAGCCTTTCCCCAAAGGGTCAGCGGAGGGATTAATCAGAACTTCAATTCGCTGCCGCTGGTGGGGCTGTAGCACATTATTATAAAAAAAATCGACTCCCAGCACCATCCCCACTACTACTGCCCATACCCCTACCGATAATGGCAGAAAATGCCGCAGTACGCGTCGATTTACTATAAAAACCCCAATCAGGATTATAGTGAAGAAACCAATCAACCACAGCTTGGGCACAAGCAGCGCCATCAGAAGTATTACAGCCCCAGCTGCGAGCAGCAGCAGAATAAGCGGCGACATTCCCTCCCGGAAATAGGCAAGCAGCAAAGCGCCAAATACCAGCGCCTGCCCCGACTCATTAGAGGCAATAATCAACAACGGCGGCACCAACGTAATGCCTGCTAATACCAGCTGGTCTCGCCAGTTTTGATACCGCAGGTTGATGCCTGCCATAAAGCGAGATGCCGCTAATGCTGTTGTAAACTTTGCAAACTCCGCTGGCTGTAACCTTACCGGCCCAAGCTCTAACCATGAACGTGAGCCGGCAATGGGCCTGGCAACAAACATGGTTACCAGCAAAAGCAGCACCATACCTGCATAAAGCACATAAGCTAAGGTATCATACGCCTTATAGTCTACAACAAGTAAAATAACTATAAGTACAACAGCTGTCCCTATCCACAAGAGTTGCTTAAACCAGTTATAAGCCATCAACTGACTGAAGCTCATCTTTCCTAATGCAGACAGAGGGGCCTCCGCTGAGTAACTTGAGGCATATATGCATACCCACCCCATACCGACTAACAAGACATAGAGCAGGACCGTTATCCAGTCTATACTGCGGCTATATCTAGCGGGTGAACTAAGAGACATTAGTACAACTACTTTCTTATCAGAACCTGGCTACTCTCAAGCCAGTAGAAAATCACGCTACCAGGATTCACCAAGTCTAAATAGATTTCAGGTTCTAAAAGACAGGGTGCAGGTAATACATTCAAAAATAACACATGGCCAGCCCACATCTGGTAAATACCCTTAAAACGGGAGAGGCCCCCCTGTTGCTGGTGAAAGCATCAGGGGGGCCTGTTCAGGAGCAAAGGTTGGCGGCGACCGACTCTCCCACCGGTGAAGGCAGTACCATAGGCGCTCCGGGGCTTAACGGCTCTGTTCGGAATGGGAAGAGGTGAACACCCGGGCTAAAGCCACCATTGCTGGCGGGTGTTGCGTGTTCGTGCAACATCCAGTAACGTTGACATAAGGGGACAAAAACGAAGCGCTGGGTGCGCGACTTGACGAAAGTT